>NZ_MUNE01000790.1 GCF_002154605.1 Streptomyces milbemycinicus
CGGATCGCGGCGGCCGCCGCGGATCTGCTCGGCGACGCCGAGACCGTCTTCATCGACGAGGGCTTCACCCCCCAGCTGATCGCGGAGGCCCTGCCCCGGGACCGTCCGCTCACCGTGATCACCGCCTCGCTGTCGGCCGCGAGCGGCCTGGCCACCCGGGAGAACACCACCGTGCTGCTGCTGGGCGGCCGGGTGCGCGGTGGCACCATGGCCACCGTTGACCACTGGGCCACCCATATGCTCTCGGGCTTCGTCATCGACCTGGCGTTCATCGGCGCCAACGGCATCTCCCGGCAGTACGGGCTCACCACGCCCGATCCGGCGGTGAGCGAGGTCAAGGCGCGGGTGGTCAAGGTGTCCCGGCGCAGAGTGTTCTCCGGGGTGCACAACAAGTTCGGGGCCGTCAGCTTCTGCCGCTTCGCCGATGTGTCGGACTTCGAGACGATCGTGACGGACACCGGGCTCCCGCTGACCGAGGCCAATCGCTACTCGCTGCTGGGCCCGCAGATCATCCGGGTCTGACGCCCCGTCCCGCGCCCTTCTGATCCCCCCTCACTTCCCTCACTTCCCTCACTTCTTCAACTGTTCCTTCGATTGGACCCGTTATGCCCATCCTGACACTTCGTGCTGCCCGGATACCGGTCGTGGCCATGGCCGCGGGGGCGCTCCTCGCGGGGTGCGCCGGTATGGGGGGCGGTGGTTCCGGTGGCAAGACCATCAACGTCCTGATGGTGAACAACCCGCAGATGATGGATCTGCAGAAGCTCACCGCCAAGCATTTCACCAAGGAAACGGGCATCCGGGTCAATTTCACGGTGATGCCCGAGAACGACGTCCGCGACAAGATCAGCCAGGACTTCTCCAATCAGGCCGGCCAGTACGACGTCGCCACCATCAGCAACTTCGAGGTGCCGTTCTACGCCAAGAACGGCTGGCTGCTGCCGCTGGACGACCATGTCGGCGACGACCGGGCGTTCGACCAGAAAGACATTCTGCCCTCGATGCGGCAGTCCCTGACCGCCGACGACGGCAAGCTGTACGCCCAGCCGTTCTACGGTGAGTCGTCCTTCCTGATGTACCGCAAGGACGTCTTCGCCGAGAAGAACCTGAAGATGCCCGAGCGCCCCACCTGGCAGCAGGTCGCGGACCTCGCGGCCAAGGTGGACGGCGCCCGCAAGGGGATGAAGGGCATCTGTCTGCGCGGGCTGCCCGGCTGGGGTGAGCTGATGGCCCCGCTGACCACGGTCGTGAACACCTTCGGCGGCACCTGGTTCACCAAGGACTGGAAGGCGCAGCTCACCTCCCCCGAGTTCACCGCGGCCACCGAGTTCTATGTCGACCTGGTGCGCAAGCACGGCGAATCGGGGGCGGCCCAGTCGGGCTTCGCCGAGTGCCTGAACAACCTCACCCAGGGCAAGACGGCCATGTGGTACGACGCCACCTCCGCGGCCGGTTCGCTGGAGGGCACCAAGTCCCCCGTACGGGGCAAGATCGGCTATGTCCAGGCGCCGACGGTGAAGACCAAGAGCTCCGGGTGGCTCTACACCTGGGCGTGGGGCGTGCAGAAGGCGTCCCGTAACAGCGACAACGCGTGGAAGTTCGTCTCCTGGGCCTCCAGCAAGAAGTACGAAGCCCTGGTCGGAAAGACGTACGGCTGGTCGAGCGCGCCCGCGGGCAAGCGGGCCTCCACCTACACCAACCCGGAGTACCGCAAGGCGGCGGGCACCTTCTCCGAGGTCACCCGGCAGTCCATCACCAGCGCCAATCCGCGCGACCCGGGTGTGCAGCCGCGGCCGACCATCGGCATCCAGTTCGTCGACATCCCCGAGTTCTCCGACCTCGGGACCAAGGTCGCCCAGGAGATCAGCGCCGCCATCGCCGGAAAGCAGTCCGTCGAGTCGGCACTCAAGAAGTCGCAGAAGCTGGCCGAGAAGGTGGGCGAGGAGTACCAAGATGACTAATCCACTCACGGCGACACCCGTGCGCAGCGGACCGCCCCCGACCGTGGCCGCCTCGCCCCGGCGCGCCCCGCAAAAGCCCAAGGCGGCCCGTGCCTGGGCCACCCGGGCGCCGCTGATGCCCGCCCTGATCTTTCTGATCGCGGTCACCCAGCTGCCGTTCGTGGCGACCTTGGTGATCTCCCTCTTCGACTGGAACTCGCTCAAGCCCGACGAGCGCGAGTTCGCCGGTCTGTCCAACTACACCTCGGCGGTGAGCGACGAGGCGCTGCGCGAGTCGATCGTCACCACCGTGCTGCTGACCGCGACCGTGGTCATCGTGAGCGTCGTGCTCGGGCTGATGCTGGCGCTGCTGATGGACCGTAAGTTCCGCGGCCGGGGGCTGGTGCGCACCATGCTCATCGCGCCGTTCCTGCTGGTCCCCGTGGCGTCCGCGCTGCTGTGGAAGCATGCGCTGTACAACCCGGAGTACGGGCTGTTCAACGGCGTGCTCAGCTGGGTGGGCGATCTGTTCGGCGTGGACAACCCGCCGCAGCCGGAATGGGTCTCCGATATGCCGATGTTCGCGGTCGAGGCCTCGCTGGTGTGGCAGTGGACACCGTTCATGATGCTGATCCTGCTGGCCGGGCTGCAGGGCCGCCCCCTGGAGATGATCGAGGCGGCCCGGCTGGACGGCGCGAGCAACTTCCAGATCTTCCGCTATCTGACCCTGCCGCATCTGCGGCGCTATCTGGAGCTGGGCACCCTCCTGGGCTCGATCTACATCGTGCAGAACTTCGACGCGGTGTTCACCATCACCCGGGGCGGACTGGACACGGCCAACCTCCCGTACACCATCTACGAGACCTTCTACAACGCCCACGAGTACGGGCAGGCATCCGCCGCGGGTGTGCTGGTGGTGATCGGCACGATCATCATCGCCACCTTCGCGCTGCGCGTGGTGTCGTCCCTGTTCCGTGAGGAGGCGTCCCGCGCATGACCTCCTTGACCGCCACGGCCCCGGTGACCTCGGTCCCCCCGGCCGCCCGCAAGGCCCGCCGCCGCGGCGCCGCGCTTGGCCTGCTGGCCTGGCTGACCGGCATCGTCTTCGTCCTGCCCGTCGCCTGGATGCTGCTGACCTCGTTCCACTCCGAGGCCGACGCCGCCACCAACCCGCCCTCCCTGGCCGCCCCGCTCACCCTGGACGGCTACCGCGAGTTCTTCGGGGTGAACGGCGGGGCCGACCCCTGGCCGCCGCTGCTCAACTCGCTGGGCGCCAGCCTGTTCTCCACCCTCTTCGTGCTGGTGCTGGCGCTGCCCGCGGCGTACGCGCTGTCCATACGGCCGGTGCGCAAGTGGACGGATGTGATGTTCTTCTTCCTGTCCACCAAGATGCTTCCGGTGGTGGCCGGGCTGCTGCCGGTGTATCTGTTCGCCAAGAACACCGGTTTCCTGGACAACATCTGGCTGCTGGTCATCCTCTACACCTCGATGAACCTGCCGATCGCGGTGTGGATGATGCAGTCCTTCCTCTCCGACATCCCGGTGTCCATCATCGAGGCGGCCCAGATGGACGGGGCGAAGCTGCCGACCGTGCTGCTTCGGGTCGTCGCCCCGATCGCCGGGCCCGGTATCGCCGCCACC
This sequence comes from Streptomyces milbemycinicus, assembly GCF_002154605.1. GTDB lineage: Bacteria > Actinomycetota > Actinomycetes > Streptomycetales > Streptomycetaceae > Streptomyces > Streptomyces milbemycinicus. The sequence continues at coordinate 3,582 of NZ_MUNE01000790.1, forward strand.
TCGCTGATCTGCTTCATCTTCAGCTGGAACGAGTTGTTGTTCGCCAATGTGCTCACCGGCGTGGTCGCGCAGACCGCACCGGCGTTCCTGACCAGCTTCGTCACCAGCCAGGGCCTGTTCCTGGCGCAGGTGTGCGCGGCGTCCATCGTCATTTCCCTCCCGGTGCTCGCCGCCGGTTTCGCCGCCCAGGACAAACTGGTCCAGGGCCTGTCGCTAGGAGCAGTCAAATGAGGGCCGCCGTCATCGAAGCCCCCGGCAAGGTCACCGTCGCCACCGTCCCCGACCCGACCCCCGGGCCGCGCGACGTGGTCGTCGATGTGGCGGCCTGCGGGCTGTGCGGCACCGATCTGCACATCCTCCAGGGAGAGTTCGCCCCCACCCTGCCGATCGTCCCCGGCCACGAGTTCGCCGGCGAGGTCGTCGGCATCGGCAGCGAGGTCACCGAAGTGGCGGTGGGCGACCGGGTCGCCGTCGACCCCTCCCTCTACTGCCATGAGTGCCGCTACTGCCGTATCGGCCGCGGAAACCTCTGCGACCGGTGGAACGCCATCGGGGTCAGCGTGCCCGGCGGCGCCGCGGAGTTCGCCGTGGCGCCGGTGGCCAACTGCGTACGGCTGCCCGAGCATGTGGACGTCGCGGACGCGGCGCTCATCGAGCCGCTGTCCTGTGCGGTGCGCGGCTACGACGTGCTGAACAGCCGCATGGGCAACGAGGTGCTGATCTACGGCTCTGGCACCATGGGCCTGATGATGCTGGAGCTGGCCAAGCGCACCGGGGCGGCGAGCGTCGACATCCTGGACATCAACCCCGACCGGCTCGCCACCGCGAACCAGCTCGGCTGCTCCCGCTCCGCCGCCTCGGCCGATGAGCTCGACCAGCCGCGCGGCTGGGACGTGGTCATCGACGCGACGGGCAACCAGGCCGCGATCCAGGACGGGCTCGGCCGCGTCGCCAAGGCGGGGACGTTCCTTCAGTTCGGGGTCTCCGACTACGCGACCAAGGCCGTGATCGAGCCGTACAAGATCTACAACCAGGAGATCACCATCACCGGCTCCATGGCTGTGCTGCACAGCTATGAGCGCGCGGCCCAGCTGTTCGCCACCGGGGTGCTCGACCCGAAGGTCTTCATCAGCGACCGGCTGCCGCTGGAGCAGTACCCGCAGGCACTCGAGCAGTTCCGCGCGGGACAGGGCCGGAAGATCGTCGTCGAGCCCTGAGCCCCGGCGGCTGATTCGACACACGCCCCACCACGCGCCGTTGACGGCCCAAGCCCGGCACCCCAGGCTTGGGCTGATCATCGGCATGAGGAGGAGCGCGGTATGAGCGGCGACGCGGTGGTGGTGGGCGGTGGCCTGGCCGGCACGCTGGCGGTGGCGGCGTTACTCGGGCACGTGGACACGGTGACCGTCATCGAGCGCGACCGCTACCCGGAGCGGCCCATCTTCCGCAAAGGGGTGCCCCAGGGCCGCCATCTGCACGTCTTCCTCTCCGGCGGGCAGCAGGCCCTGGAGAAGCTGCTGCCCGGGGCGGGCGCGGAGCTACGGGTGGCCGGTGCGCACAGCATGGAGATGCCCCGGGACGTGCTCACCCGCTCCCCGGGCGGCTGGCACCGCCGCCGCCACGAGGGCCGTCACACTCTCCTCAGCTGCACCCGCCCGCTGTTCGACGCCACCGTACGGGCCAGGGTGCTGGCCACGGCCGCCGGGAGCGGCACCCAGGTGGAGTTACTGGAGGCGACCGAGGCCGTGGGGCTGCTCGGCGGCGCGGACCGGGTCACCGGCGTACGGGTCCGCTCCCGCGACGCCGGGCGCGCCGAGCGGGACATCCCGGCGGACCTGGTGATCGACGCGTCCGGGCGCGGCTCGCGCGCCCCGAAGTGGCTGGCGGAACTCGGCCGCCCGGCGCCGCGCGAGGAGATCGTCGATGCCGGGATCGGCTATGTCACCCAGATGTTCCGGCCCGACGCGCCCATGGACGCGGCCGTGGTGCTGCAGCCGCGGCCGGATCTGCCGCGCGGCGCCGCGTGGTCCCCCGTCGAGGACGGCAACTGGCTGCTGACGCTCTCCGGGGTGCGCGGTCAGCACCCGCCGACCGACGGCGTCGCGGTGCTCGACTTCGTGGCGTCCGTGGACGAACCGCTTCTGCACACCCATCTGACGGCGGCCCGGCCGGTCTCGCCGCCGTACGGCTTCCGTGAAACCTCCAACCGCCGCCGCCACTACGACGCGCCGGGCGGCGTCCCCGAGGGCTTCGTCGTGGTCTCGGACGCGGCCTGCACTTTCAACCCCATCTACGGCCAGGGCATGTCGGTCGCCGCGCTCGGCGCGCTGGCCCTGCGCGACACCCTCGCCGACGGCGGCCTCCGCCCCGGCTTCGCGGCCGCGGCACAGCGCGCCGTCGCGCGCGCGGGCGACACCGCGTGGCTGACCGCCGTCGGCGCGGACCGCCCGTACGCCGAGGACGCCGACGCCACCCCGCCCGGGGCGGCCGAGCGCCTGCAGACCTGGTACTTCGGCCGCCTCGCGGACCGTGCCACCCACGACCCGGTCGTCGGCGCCGCCTTCCGCGACGTCACGTGCCTCGCGGCGCCGCCGTCCCGGCTGCTGGCCCCCGCCGTCGCCCTGCGTACGGTGCTGCTGCCGCGCCGGCCGGGCCCGGCGAGCATTCCCCTGCGGGTGGAAGGCGCGGCTGACTAGGCCCTTTACGCCGCGGTGCGCCGCGCGTACACCTCGATCTCGATCTTCATCCGGGGGTCGGCCAGCCCGCACATGAGCATCGTGGCGGCCGGCCGGACCTCGCCGAAGCGGCGGCGCAGAACCGGCCAGCAGGGCTCGAAGTCGGCCCGGTCGGGCAGCAGATAGCGCACCCGCACCACATCGGCGAAGGTGCACCCCGCCTCGGCCAGCGCGGCCTCGATATTGCGCAGGCACTGCTCGGCCTGGACCACCACATCGTCGGAGATGGTCATCGTGGTGTAGTCGAATCCGGTCGTGCCGGACACATGCACCCAGTCGCCGTCGACCACGGCGCGGGCATAGCCGATCTGCTCCTCAAAGGTCGAGCCGCTGAGGATCGTACGTCGCTCCGTCATGCGCGGCACGCTAGGCGACCAGCACCGATACGTCTAATACGACTTCAAGCATGAGCTGATATCTCTAGGCGTATGGAGCGCCCCGAACTCCCCCTGCCCCAGTTGCACGCCTTCGCCGTACTCGCCGAGGAACTTCACTTCGGCCGCGCGGCCACCCGTCTGGGCATCGCCCAGCCACCGCTGAGCCAGCAGATCCGCCGCCTGGAGGAGAAGGTGGGCCATGCGCTGTTCAGCCGCGAGCCGGGACATGTGGCCCTCACCCCGGCCGGCCGCGAACTGCTGCCCGCCGCCCGGCGGGCCCTCAGCGACCTCGCCGAGGGCCTGGCCGCGGCCCGCGCCGTCGGCAGCGGCCGGGCCGGCTGCCTGCGGATCGGCTTCGCCGCCTCCCTCGCCCTGACCGTCCTGCCCGGTCTGCTGCACACCTTCCGGCAGCGGTTTCCCGAGGTGCGGCTGAACATCCACGAGATGACCACCGCGCCGCAGATCGCCGCCCTGCACGACAAGACCATTGATATCGGCCTGCTCCGCGAGCCCCCCACCGACGAGCCGGGCCTCGGCTTCGAGACCGTACTCAGCGAGCCCTTTGTGGCCGTACTGCCGTCCGCCCACCCCCTGGCCGCCACGCGGACCGTGGAGACAGCGCAGTTGGCCGACTCCCCCTTCGTACTGCTGCCCCGCGAGGTCGGCCCCGGGCTGTACGACCGGATCACCGGCCTGTGTACGGCGGCGGGCTTCACCCCCCGGGTGGCCCAGCACGCGGTGGAGTGGCAGACGGTGTGCGCCCTGGTGGAAACCGGCCTGGGAGTCTCCCTCGCCCCGGCGAGCATCCGCCGTATCCGCCTCAGGGGCGTCGCCTTCCGCGGGCTCAGGCCCGCCACCGCCCGCACCCGGGTCGCCGTCGCCTGGCGCAGCAACGACCCGAACCCCCTGGTCTCACGCCTGCTCGCAACGGTCAGCCAAGTTCCTCAGCGGGGGCTACTTTGAGATGAGATCACTGCCGTCCCTGCAAGGCGACACATGGACGAACGTGAGACGCGACGCAGCAGCTACCTGCTGACGATCCCCGACACGGGCCGGTGTCGTCCAGGTTCAACACCTCCGTTGACCGTGCCAAGTTGTTCGGCGACGTACGTCTGCAGGTCGTCGCGGAGGTTGGCCCGGTTCTGGATGTCGCAGTGGTCCCGCCGGAGGCGGCCCCGCTGACACGCGGATGGAATCTCAGAAGTCCGCGTCCTTGGGGAAGCCGTAGTTGCCCACCAGCCGATAGAACCCCCGTTCTTCACCGATCCGATATCTCATGGGACATCGGATCGGTGGGACTGCGCTGTGGTCTCGTGCGGGGCAAAGGGGCTCTTCGAAGTTGAGCGGTGCGCTGGTCCTGAGAGGCTGGCCGGCTGTCACGTTGGGTGAGTGTCAGGGGTGGTGGGGCGGCCCTGGTAGCAGGACGCCCGTGGTCGTGAGTGATCATTTCTGTTCTCGACGCAGAACGATCATTCAGGAACCACGGGCTTGGACAACGATACCGATGCGACGGTGCAGTTCTCGATCACGACAGCGGAGCCCGGACTCGTCGCGCCGTTGGAGTCGAGGCACATGGTGAGCAAGCCTGTGTAGACCTGGAGTTCGCTGTTGGAGGCGCGGGCGAACTGCTGGTTGTTGGCGCCGTTGCAGGTCCGGACCTCCGAGGCCGAGCCCGCGGCCGTGCCGCCGCCGTAGATCTCCAGGCAGCTGCTGGAGGCCGCGTTGACCAGGGCGCTGTAGGTGGGCGAGGCCGGGGCACGACTCAGGGTCATGCCGTCGCCGTATCCGGTGGCGGTGTTGGTGGGCGGGTTCCTGGCGTGCGCGCCCAGCTCGCCGGCGAGTCGCGCGGCTTTGGCGGGATCCTTGGCGGTGACGGTCACTGTGTGCCCACCCACCGGGGCCCGTGTGGTGATGCCCCGGGCCATGTTCCGGGGCGCCGATGATGGTGATCTGCACAGGTGCAGCGGTATGTGCGGCCGGGGACGACCGGTGGCACGCGCACCGTCTGGGTTACACGGTCAAGACCCTGACCCGTGCGTGCATGGCTGCCACCGGACAGCCGGTGAAGCATGTGATCGATGCCCGTGTCGCGTTGGAGGTGCAGCGGTTGCCGGCGCACACGGATGAGCCGGTGGCGACCATCGCCCGCCGTCTGAGTTTTCCCGGCCCCACCAACTTCGGGAAGTTCTTCACCCGTCACATCGGCACCTGCCCCGGCACCTTCCGCCACATCCACCAGGGCCAGTAGCGGTTCCGTGAAGGCCGGTGGCGGGCGCGGCCGATGCTAGTCGAAGCGCTTCGACACCGATGTCCGCAGGTGAAAGAAATGTGTCTTCCTGCGCAGAGCCTTGCTGTTCAGACGCCCCATCATTACTGTTCCGCAGACGCAAGCGCTTCGACACTTCGCACCTAAGCCTGGCAAGCCCGGTGCTTGAAAGTAAGGGGACCGAGCACCGTTCCCGCAGTTCTTGAGCGCGCCACCTCGACGACACGAGCCACCCACCACCGCGAGCAGCACCGCATGCGAACGGAGCGAAGGTGTCAACACGTCAGCTGATCGACCGTCTCGGCCGCCTCGCTTTCGGCGGGGACTCCAACTGCGAGCAGTGGAAGGAACCACTTCGCCCAGGGCCGGCCATCAAGCCGATCAGTCGGCCAACTGCGCAAGCACCTCGGACGGGGCGGGGTCGCGCTGTCCCGAGCCCGGACTCGCCGGCGAGCGACACCTCGCGGCGCCAGAGTCCGCCACCAGACCGGGGGGGGTCCGGAACAACCCATCGCCGTCCTTGGAGGGACACATGAGATGGCAAGCCCTTAAATCCATCAGCAGCAAGTCGGCCGGGTTCGGTCGGCTGGCCCTGATCGTCGCCGTGATCGCCGGGTTCCTGAGCTTCGCGTCTCCGGCGCAGGCCCAGGACTCCACCTGCGACCGGTGGGGTCAGTACACCCAGGGCACCTGGACGATCTACAACAACATCTGGGGCGAAAACCACGGCACGCAGTGCCTGACCGTCAACAGCATCAAGTCCTGGTACGTCGATGCCAACCACTCCGGCGGCGGGATCAAGTCCTACCCGAACACCTCGGTCCGGCCCCAGACGCCGCTGTCGCAGTTGAACTCGGCGGGCTTCTGGTACAACACGTCGTCGGCTCCCGTCGCCGGCAGTGACCACTGGAACTGGACGAGCGACATCTGGTCGGCCGGCAACCAGGACGAGATCATGGTCTTCACCAGCTGGTCCGGGACGGCAGGCGGCTGGGGAAGGCAGATCGCGTCCAACGTGACCATCGGCGGCGTCCTGTACGCGTCGGTCTGGCAGGCCGATCCCGGCTGGAACGTCCTGCAGCTCATCCCCGCCCAGCAGAGCAACACCGGCACCATCGACGCCTCGGCGGCCTGGCGATGGGCCGCGTCGCAGAACCTCCTGCGCAACACCACCTTCGAAACGATGCAGTTCGGCCTCGAGATCACCTCGACCAGCGGCGTGCAGAAGCGGTACTCGCTGAACGCCTACAGCGCCTGGTGGAACAACACCTCCGGCGGCGGATCAAGCATCTAGCCGCAATACGCGCGACACGACGGTGCACTCCGTCCGCGCATAGAGACGAACGCCGGAGCGATTCCCAAACGCATACCTTTCCGCCGGGCCTCGAACGACAAATCCCGGCGGCAAGGTTTGCGGAGTCTTCGAATTTAGGCGGGGTGGAGGTGGCCTCGGGCTCGGCGGGTGGTGACGCAGCGTGTGCGTAGGCGTTGGTTGGTGGGGTTGCGGAAGCCGTGGGCACCGTCTTCCGTCCCGCCGTCTGAGCCTCACCCCCCTCTCTCCTGAACAGGCCGACGCCCTCGCCGACCACCTGGCCGACCTCGGCCATCCCCTCTCCGGCGTCACCGCGGACCACGACGCCGCCACCGCTTTCGCCGAGGCATGGCAGCGGCACACAGGCGCAGCGCCGGTGCTCAGCTGGCGGGGCCGCCTCCACCGTCTCGGCACGCTCACCCCACCGGAGCCGCGCCCACAGGGCCGGGGTCGCGTTGTGGGCGAGCTGGATCACGAGCAACTCATCCGCTGGTGCAGTGAGTTCGCCGCCGCCGTCGGAGAGGCCCCCTCCGTAGACGCCGCCTCCTGGGCCGACACACGCTTCGCCGACAAACGCTTCACGTTCTGGGAGGCCCCCGACGGCACTCCGGTCTCCATGGCAGGCTCAACTTCGATGGTCGGCGGCATGATCCGGGTGGACCCCGTCTACACCCCAGCTCACCTCCGGGGTCGCGGCTACGCGGGCGCCGTCACAATCGAGGTGAGCCGAGCCGCGCTGGCCGCAGGCGCGACGGAGGTCGTCCTGTTCACGGACCCGGCCAACACCACCAGCAACGCCCTCTACCAGCGAATCGGCTACCTCCCACTCACCGACTTCGCCGGATACGACTTCCGGGGTGTGTGTGGTTGATCGCAACCACACACAGGCCCTAGTCTGCGCGCCCCTCGGCGAACGCACAGGGTGCGGGGCTGCTGCGGCCCGGCGGGGGCAGGGAACGGTCAGCCGAGGGCGTCGCGGAGGTGGCCGGCCGCGGCCTGCTCCAGGTGGGCCAGGTCGCTGCTGACCGTGGCGAAGGTGAAGCCCTGGGCGAGCCGCCTCGCGGCCGTGACGCCGTTCGGGCAGTGGATCCCGGCCGCGATGCCCACCGACTTCGCGGCCTCGGCCACCTTCGTGAGCGCCGCCTCGAACTCCTCGGCGACCGAGGGGTCGGTGGAGGTACGCCCGCCGAGGGCGATGGTCAGATCGGAGGGGCCGATGTAGACGCCGTCGAGCCCCTTGGTCGCGCAGATCTCCGCGGTGTTGCCGAGCGCCTGCGCGGTCTCGATCATCACGATGCACGCGACCTGCTCGTTCGCCTCGGCCGGGGTCGGGCCCACCCGTAGCCCCGAGCGCATCGGGCCGTAGCTGCGGACGCCGTGCGGCGGGTAGCGGCAGGCGCTGACGGCGGCGGCCGCCTCCTCGGCGGTGTTGACCAGAGGAACGATCACGCCGCGGGCGCCGGCGTCGAGGGCCTGGCCGATCCAGAAGCCGTCGTTGGCCGGGACCCGGACCATCCCGGCGCTGATGCCGCGCGCGTCGATGGCGGTCATCGCGCCGAGGGTGCCCTTGTAGTCGAGGAGGCCGTGCTGGGCGTCCACGCAGACGTAGTCGTAGCCGAGCCCGGCCAGGCGTTCGGTGCCGACCGGGTTGTCGAGGACGACCCAGTAGCCGAGGATCCGCCGGCGTGCGCGCAGGCGGGCCGCGAAATCGGTGGGGGAATGGGTGGGGGAATTGGTCATACTGCCAGCTTCTCTCATCAACTCTCCCCACCTCATGCGTGTTATGAGCGAAACGCTCGCATGATTGCACGTACCACGCAAGACTCTGGACGGTGACGCAGGAGAAATGGCGCGTAATGCGCAGACTGATAAGGTAACCCGCCAATCGCGGCCAGTCGCGGCGGCCAGTCTCGGCGGCCGGTCGCGGAGAGGATGACACGCATGGGTCCGGCAAGCTCGCGCACACCACGCACGACGGCCGCGCCGGCCGGGGCGGCCGGGGCGGAGGATCCCAGAAGGCTGCGGGCCCCGGATCGCCGTGCGCTGATCGCCCGCATGATCCTGACCGACGGGACCGTCGTCGTCGACGAATTGGCCCGCTCCCTGGACGTCACCCCGTCCACGATCCGCCGGGACCTGGCCCTGCTCACCGAGCAGGGCACCATCGCCCGCACCTACGGCGGCGCGATGAGCGCGAGCCATACGGCCGAGCCGACACTCGGCCAGCGCAGCGGCCTGGCCGTGGCCGAGAAGGACCGCATCGGGCGCTGGGCGGCCGCCCGGATCGCCCAGGGGGACACCGTCATCCTGGACGCCGGTACCACCACCGGACGGCTCGCCCACCATCTGCGCGGCCGGACCGAACTCACCGTCATCACCAGCGGGCTGACCGCCCTGCGAGAGCTGGCCGAGGCGGACGGCATCGAGCTGATCACGCTCGCCGGGACGCTGCGCCACGTCAGCCAGGGCTTCGTCGGCCCGCTCGCCGAGCTGACCCTGACCCGCCTCACCGCGGACAAGGTGTTCCTGGGCGCCGACGGCCTCGACGCGATCCTCGGCATCTGCGAGGCCAGCCTGCAGCAGACCGCGCTGAAGGAGCTGATGGCCCGGCGCGGCGGCCAGGTGTACGTACTGGCCGACAGCAGCAAGCTCGGTCAGTCGCCCTTCACCGCCTGGGCCCCGCTGACCGGGCCCTGGACGCTGGTCACCGACAGCGGCGCCACCGATGACCAGCTCGCGCCGTTCCGGGCCCTGCCCGAGGTGGACGTCGTCACCGTCTGAAGGTGTGCCGCCCCGAGCCCACCTCGAACGGTTCGGCGTCGCCCGGCAGCTGGACCTCGGCCCGGGTGTTCGGCGGCACCAGCACCTCGACGACCAGCCGGTCGCCGTCCCGCCGCCAGCCCGCCTCGGCCCGCCCGTACGGGGTCAGATGGGCGGCCTTGGCGTGGTCGAGCCCGCTGCCGGGGACGGGCGCGATCCGCAGCCGCCGCCAGCCGGGGGCGGCCGGGGCCAGCCCGGCGACGGTGCGGTGCAGCCAGTCGGCGACGGCGCCGAGCGCGTAGTGGTTGAAAGAGGTCATCTCGCCGGGGTTGATGGTGCCGTCGGGGAGCATGGAGTCCCAGCGCTCCCAGATGGTGGTCGCGCCCATGGTGACCGGGTACAGCCAGGACGGGCAGCCCTGCTCGAGCAGCATCCGGTAGGCGAGCTCCGGCTCACCGGCCTCGCACAGCGCGTCGCAGATCAGCGGGGTGCCCGCGAAGCCCGTGGCGATCCGGAAGTCCGCATCCCGCACGATCGCGGCCAGCCGCGCCCCGGCCCCCGCCCGCTGGCGCCCGGTCGGCAGCAGCGCGAAGCACAGCGCCAGCGCGTACGCGGTCTGGGCGTCGGAGGACAGCCGTCCGGCCGGGGTCACGAACTCCTCCTGGAAGGCCGACCGCGCCTCCTTCGCCAACGCGTCGTAGCGGAGCGCGTCGTCCGTCTCGCCCAGCAGCCGGGCGGTCTCGGCCAGCACCTCGGCCGAGCGCACCAGATACGCGCCCGCCACCAGATCCCCGTCCGTACGGGCGGCTTCCGGGCGGTCCGGCGGGGCCGTCGGGTCGAGCCAGTCGCCCAGGTGGTGGTGGTCGCGCCACAGCCCGCCGCCCTCGCGCGCGTACCGGGCGGCGGTCTCCACCCAGGCGCGCATACCGGGGTACTGGTCGCGCAGCAGCCCCAGATCGCCGAAGCGCTGGTGGAGCACCCACGGCAGCAACACCGCGACATCCGCCCAGACGGCCTGTGCCCTGGGGAAGCCGTCGAACTCCGGCGGAATGACATCGGGCACCACGAGCGGCGGCACGTGCTCGGGGTGGGCCAGCTGCTCGGCTGACAGGTCGCGCAGCCAGCCGGCGAGCATGCCGGAGCAGTCGTAGAGGAAGGCGGCGGTCGGCGCGAACACCTGGATGTCGCCGGTCCAGCCCAGGCGTTCATCGCGCTGCGGGCAGTCGGTGGGGATGTCCAGGAAGTTGCCGCGCATGCTCCATACGACGTTCTCGTGCAGCCGCTCCACCAGCGGCTCGGAGCAGGAGAACCAGCCGGTGCGCGCCATGTCGGTGTGCACCACCACGGCCCGCACATCCGCCGGGTCCAGCGGCCCCGGCCAGCCGGTGACCTCGGCGTAGCGGAAGCCGTGGAAGGTGAACCGCGGCTCGTAGGTCTCGGTGCCCTCGCCGCGCAGGGTGTAGACGTCGGTGGCCTCGGCCTCGCGCAGCGGCCGCACCCCCAGCTCGCCGTCTTCCAGCACCTCGGCGTGGCGCAGGGTGACGGTGTGCCCGGCCGGGCCGCTGACCGTGATGCGCAGCCGCCCCACCAGGTTCTGGCCGAAGTCCAGGACGGTACGGCCCGACGGGGTGGTGATCACCTCGGTCGGCGCCAGGGTCTGGACGCGGCGGACCGGCGGACCGGTCGGCGCCACCAGTTCCCCGGCCGGCGGGGCGGTTTCCTCGGCCGGGCTCCAGCCGGTGGTGTCATGGCCGGGGCGGGACCAGCCGTCGCGCTCCAGGCGGGCGTCGTACACCTCGCCGTCGTAGATCTCCGAGCGCAGCAGGGGGCCGGTGGCGGCCCGCCAGTCGGAGTCGGTGGCCACGGTCTCGCGCGTCCCGTCGGCGTAGGCGATCTCCAACTGGGCGAGCAGCGCGGTCTGTTCGCCCCAGATTGCGCGCCGCCCGCCGTTGAAGCCGATGCGGCCCGCGTACCAGCCCTCCCCCAGCAGCGCGCCGACGGCGTTCGGGCCCTCGCGCAGCAGGTCGGTCACGTCGTAGGTCTGGTAGCGCAGCCGGTGGGCGTACGAGGTCCAGCCCGGGGCCAGTACGTGGTCGCCGACCCGTACGCCGTTGAGCTCGGCCTCGTACACACCGCAGGCGGTGATGTACAGCCGCGCTGCCGCCACCGGCCCGCGGACGGTGAACTCGCGGCGCAGCAGGGCGGCCGGCTGCGGGCCGTCCGACTGGGACCGGCCGGACGTGATAGGGCGGGCCGTCCAGTCCTCGGGCGACAGAAGCCCCGTCTCGGCGTGGGCGGGTTCGGACCACGCGGAGGGCTCGTCGCCGCCGGTGCCCCAGACCCGGACCCGTACGGCGACCCGCTGCCGGGAGCGCAGCGCCGGGCCGGGCCAGGGGACGAGCACGGACTCCGCGGACTCCACCCGCCCGGACCCGGCCAGTTCGGTGCCGTCCTCGGCACACACCCGCACCTCGTACGCGGTCTGCTGCCAGCCCTCGGCGTCGGTGGCGGTGCGCCAGCTCAGCCGGGGTTCGGCTGCCCCGATGCCGAGCGGTTCCCGATGGTGCTCGAAGACCGGTGTGGTGACGTGCAACGCCGGTTCACTTCCTTTTCAGTCGGACTGGACGAGTCGGACCGGGCCGAACAGGCCCGTGCGTATCTGGCCCGCCGCGACCGCGCGGGTCGGCGAGGCGGCGTCGAGATACCCGGCGAGCGTGCCGCTCACGACGATCTCGATGTCGTTGTCGCCCGCTCTCAGGGCGTCGGTGACCTCGACCGCCCACGGCCCCCACACCCGGCGGCCGACCGGCGCGCCGTTGACGCGGATCTCGGCGGTGCCGCGGACCTCCCCGAGGTCGAGGAGGGTGCGCCCGGCCGGTGCGGCGGGCAGTTGGGCGGTGGTGCGGTAGCGGACCCGCCCGCCCAGGGCGCGCAGGCCGAGCTCTTCCCAGGCCGCGAGCTGCACCTCGGCCTCGGCGACCTCGGCCTCGATCGCCGCGTCGAGCAGCGCACCGCCCCGGCGGCCGTCCACCGCGACCACCTTGAGCAGCACCGGGGTGGCGGCGGCCAGCGGGGCGGGCAGCCGTACCCATCCGTCGCCGTCCGTCGCGTACTCCCGGCCCTCGACCAGGACCGTGACGCTCAGCGGGGTGGGCACGCGCAGCGCCGTCGTACCGAGCGGGGCCGGGAAACGCAGCCACTCCACGCGCTCGGGCCCGGGCGCCAGGTCCGGTACGAGCGGCAGGGCCACGCCGCCGGGGGCGGCGGCCGGCTCCAGCCAGTGGGCGCCGGGCAGCGGGTGGGGGCGGGCCCAGGAGCAGATCCAGCGCGGATCGCGGCCGCCGCTGGCGATTCGCAGCCGCAGCGGCACGGACGCGCCGTCGTGGCTCGCCCCCCAGCCGCCGCCACCGCCGCCGCCACTGCCACTGCCACCGTCGCCGCCACTGCCGCTGCCACTGCCACCGTCGCCGCCACTGCCGCTG
>NZ_MUNE01000791.1 GCF_002154605.1 Streptomyces milbemycinicus
CGCTCGCCGACGAGGTCGAGGGTGCGCGCGGTGGCGCAGTACTGGTTGTACGTTCGCTGTTCCACTTCACCACCCTAGACCGCGCAGTAGCGGCAGCACCCGGTCGGCCAACTCCTCCAGGCCCTCGTCGTGGTCATTGGTCGCCAGACGGATGACGACGTGGCGGGCGCCCGCCTCGGCATAGCCGTGCAACCAGTCGGCGGCTTGGCGGGCCGTACCGGCGAACATGGCCTGGATTTGCTCGATGCGCTCAAGCGGCGCGTTGTAGTAGGGCTCGATGGTGCTCCGCAGGCGCTGGCGCGCGTTGTGCGGATCCTCGTCCAGGCAGAGCGTCGCGTACAGGGCGGGGGTGACCGTACGGGCCGTCGCCGCGCGCTCGATGGTCTGGCGTTCCTCCGCGTATGTCGTCGTCTCGGGCGGATAGGGGAGCCAACCGTCGGCGAGGCGGGCCACCCGGCGCAGCGCCGGGCCGCCGCTTCCGGCGAGCCAGATGGGCGGGCCGCCCCGACGGTACGGCGGGGGCGCCAGCCGCACACCGTCGAAGGAGAAGTGTTTGCCCTGGTGGGAGACCTCCTCTCCGCTCCAGAGCCGGCGCATGGCGTCGATCGACTCCTCCAGGCGGCTGATCCGGCGGGCGAAGTCGACGCCGACCGCCGCGAACTGGGCCTCGGTATCGCGGTTCGGGAATCCGCCGCCCATACCCGCGATCAGGCGCCCCTCCGACAGCCGGTCGAGGGTGGCGAGTTGGTGCGCCAGCAGGATCGGATGGCGCAGCGCCGGGAGCAGCACGGCTGTGCCGAGGGCGATCCGTTCGGTGGTCTCGGCCACGGCGGCCATCAGCAGCAGCGGATCGGCGCGGGGCCTGGTCACGGGGGAGTCGCCCGCCCAGACCGAATCCAGCCCGAGTTCTTCCGCGCGCCGCGCCTGGGCGATGAGTCGCCGTGGTGCGTGCTCGCCCCGAACGGTCTGGTCGCGCGTCGGCAGAAGGTAGCCGACCTCAAGTCCCACCATCTCGACCCCCAGTTGTTGTCGTGGGGTGTCCGAGCCTAGCGATTGACTTCCTGATTTTGAAGTGACAGATTCAGATTGCGGAAGCAATACAAGGGAGTTGAGGATGACGAAGGCGCTCTACACGGCGGAGGCAAACGTGGCCGGAGGCAGAAGCGGCCGCGGTCGGACCTCCGATGGACGGCTTGACCTGGAACTGAGGCTGCCCAAGGAGTTGGGCGGGGACGGTGAGGGCGCCAACCCCGAGCAGCTTTTCGCGATCGGGTACGCAGCCTGCTTCGGTGCGACGCTGGCTCTGATCGGGCAACGCGGGAACCTCAAGGCGGACGACGCGGAGATCGACGCGTCGGTCTCGCTGATCCCGATCGACGGTGGCCGCTTCAAGCTCGGCGCCGAGCTACGGATCTCACTGCCGTCGGTCACCGGCGAGCAGGCCGTTGAACTGGTCAGCGCGGCCCACGAGGTCTGCCCGTACTCCAACGCCACGCGCGACAACCTCGATGTGGCGCTGGTGGTCAATGGCTCGCGGATAGGGCGGAGTTAGCGTCCGCGTGGATCTGACGGTGCAGTTCTGAGGGCACAATCTGGTGGTCCCAGCCGGGCGCGGGAGAGGCCATGAGGACGCCGGCCACGAGCTCACAGCGGGCGCGGGCCGGGTGCTCCGAGAGGGCGAGGACATGGTCGGCCGTTATCCGCTGATGTGGATGAGGGCGGTGCGTCCCGCCCCGACCAGGAGGAGGCAGGAGTCCGCTTCGCCGGACAGGACGGATTCGAGGGGGAGGTTCTTGGCGTAGGCGAGAGTCGGTGGGGTTCCGGGCGCCCCGGTGATCTTGGTGAGGATCGTTTCGAGGAGGTCGCGGGCGAGCCAGGAGACCAGTTCATCGCCGGGGATCTCGGGGGTCGTGGAGTCGAACTCCCAGACCAGGGTCTGGGCCCGGGCCGCCGCCACCATGTTCCGTTCGGACTCGGTCAGCGCGGCTTTCAGGGTGGCGGCGTCCAGTGCCCACAGGACATCGTCGGTTTCGTCGTCGCCCTCCTTCGCGATCAGCCAGTCTTCGTCCCCGGCCCAGCCCGTGCGGAAGGCGGCGTCGGGGTCGGCGACGTTCAGGTCGACGTCATGGGTGCCGAAGGTCACCTCGAAGGTGACCGCGTCGGTGTTGTTGATCTGGAGGAATTCGCTGAGCAGGGACGTGACACAGGCGATCCGGTACTCGGGCGTGTCATTGGCGTCGGGGGTGGCCGGGGCGGCCTTGGCGTCGGCCAGGGCCAGTCGCGTTGTTCTGTCGTGGGAGCGCACCAGCAGATGCAGCTCATCGTCCAGCGCGGGGCCGTTCGGCTCGGCGGCCACCGTGATGCGCAGCAGATCCGTACCGTCCGCCGCCAGGTGACCGGCCAGGTATCCGGCGAGCGCCCGGCCCCGTCGGTCCGATTCCGCTGCGTCGGCGAGGAATTCGCTGACGAACGCGAACGCCTGCTCCGCACCCTCGTCCGGCAGGCCCCATGAGGCGTGCAGGGGGCCGGAAGACGTCTCGTCCGGGTCTTCGATGTCGAACCGTTCGACGGCCACCGGATGGCGCTCTCCGTCGGGGCCGGCGAACGTGGACGGGAAGGCGCCGTAGTCCGACACCTCGGCCAGGGAGGGCGCGGTGGTCCACTTTTCCTCGTACGACGCCGGGGCTTCGCCGCCGACGAGTGCCAGGCGCCGGCGCGGCAGCCACAGCGCGAACAGGTGCTCCACGGCTTCGAGCGGGTCGATATGGCGCAGCTTCGCTGGCGTCAACGTTCCTCCCCCGGGCACACGTTGGTGATCGGGGCGGAGCCTACAAGGAGTGGGCCGCGCCGCGCCCCAGCAACCCCGCCAGCAGCCCCGCGATGTTCCACGCGTCGTCCACGCCCCGGTGGTGTGTGCCCTCGAGGCTGAGCCCGGCGTGGCTGAGAGCGCCGGCCATGCCCAGTTCGCGGTCGAGGGAGTGCATCAGCGAGTAGAGGTTCTTGACGTTGAGATGCCGGGTGCCGAACGGATAGCGGATGTTCGTCGCCGACGACTGGCGCGTGAACTGGGCGCGGTCGTACTCGCCCCAGCTGGCCCATACGCGGTGTCCGGCGCCGTGTTCGTCGCGCAGGATCTCGCAGGCTTCCGCGAAGCCGATGCCGGCGGCGGCCTGTTCGGGGGTGATGGTGGTCAGCTCGGTGCAGAAGGGGCTGACCGTGGAGTGCTCAGGGCGGACCATGAGGGAGCGGCGGACGGGGCGTTCGCCGGTGGCGACGTCCAGTTCGCACAGGCCGATTTCGATGATCTCGGATTCCATGCCCTCGGGGGCCGGGCCGTCCCAGCATGTCGCTTCGACGTCCACGACGAGGATGCGGTCGAGTCGCAGTCTTGCCATACGGGGTAGCGAATCACGGCGACATGGTGGCGGGCACGCCAATTGTCGTCAGGCGGGGCGCCGGGGCGTGGGCCGGGGCGGCCAGGCGGCGATGGCCCCGGCGGTGCCGCCGCCGAGGAGGGCGAGCGCGATGGTCCAGGCGATCCAGCGGTGGGCCGCCAGGTCGAGGACGCTTTGGTCGAGGGCGCCGGCGGGCTGTGCCTCGTAGGGGTTCGCCCGGTCGTAGACGACGGTCGTCGCCACGCGGTCCTCGGCGTCGCGGTGGCCGTGCGGGACGTAGAGCGAGCCGTCGATCGCCTCCTCCGGTACGGAGACGGAATCGCCGTCGGCGTCGATGAAATCGAGCCACACCGACGACGTCTGGCAGCTGATGCCCCGGCCCTGGGTGCAGGAGGTGGTCAGGGACGCCTGGGCCCGGGAGTGGAGTCCGTGGGCGCGCAGCGCGGCCAACTCGGCGTGGCCGTCCCATACGTGCTTGACCTGGCCTGCCAGCAGCAGAGCGCCGATCAGCGCAACGGTCACGGCGGCCGCGGTCGTCCACCATCGACGCAGCGGACTCTCCATGGATGCCATGAGTAGCACCGTAATCGAGGTGGCCGAAACCCGTGTTGTCACCCCCGCCAACGGGGTCTTCGAGGCGCTGGAGCTGCACGACCGGTTTCCGGTCACGCTGGAGGAGGGCGCCGATGTGGAGGACATGTCGTCGCGCCGGGGCGCGTACCCCGTGTTCATCACGCCGGAACTGGACGGCTGGCGGCTGGTCTTCGGCAACCTCGCCGAGGTGGTCGGCTGGGACTGGGACGAGTGGATGGGCGCGGTCGAGCGGCTGAGCGAGCACTGCGGCGAGGCGCAGATGTTCTTCCAGGACGAGGCGGCCGGGTCGGATGTCTGGGTGGTGGCCGAGAAGGGGCGGATCCGGCGGCGTTATGCGGCGGAGGACGACCCCGAGTGGATTGGTGAGCCGCTGTCGTGGGAGGACCTGCGCATCGATGAGGAGGACTTCGACCCGGAGTACGACGAGGCCGAGCCGAACGAGGGCACGGCGCGGGCGGCCTACGCCTGCGGGCGGCTGTCCGTCGACCCCACGCGGACCGGCCCCGACACGCGGATGCGCGGCCACGGCTGGCTGGCCCTCAACGCCCCGGGCGTCGGGTACAAGGATCTTGACCTACTTGTGTAGCAAGTATGCGAGTTTGTGCGGGATTTACCCTTTGAGGCAGATCCCGCATGGTCAAATTCCCATCTAAGGAAGGTAAAAATCCGGCAAAGTATAGCTTTAATGAATGATGTTTTATGATCGAGCCTTCTGCTGACTCGCCGGGCTTTGGCTGCTCGACGAACCCGAAAGTAGTCACGGAGGCTCCATGGCAGAGCGGTCTGAGAAGCGTCGGCCCCGGGCCGTGGTCCGAACGCTCGCCGAATTGCTGTGGTTTCCGGCGCTGCTCTTCGCGGGGTTCCTCTTCTTCTTCGCCCCGGCGCTGCACGCCCCCGCCCCGCACCATGTGAAGGTCGCGGTGTCCGGCCCCGGCGCGGCTCGCCAGATTGCCCGGGTCCTGGACGAGAAGCGGCCGGACGGCTTCGACGTCAGGGCGGTTCCCGACGCCGACGCGGCACGCCAGGCGGTACTGGACCGGGATGCGGTGGGGGCCTACGCCGCCGACCCGGCGCACCCCACGCTGTATGTGGCGAAGGCCAACGGGAAGTCGCTCGAGCAGGCGCTGAGCGAGGTCTTCGGCAACATCGCCACCAAGCAGGGCAAGCGGCTCACGGTCACGGACGTGGCGCCCACGGCGAGCGGCGACGCGATGGGCAGCAGCCTGCTCTATTACGGGATCGCGTGGAGCATTCCCGGCTATGTGCTGGCCACGACGCTGCTGCGGGCGGTGACCCTCGGCCGCCGGGGGAAGATCCTGGTCATCTTGGGGGTCGCCGCCGCCTTCAGCGTCCTCGGCTTCTACGCGGGTGTCGCGATGGACATCCTGCCGAACGATCCGGCCGCCATCCCGATCGGGTTTCTGATGACCGCGGGCGTGGCGATGGGGGCCACCGGGCTCGCCCCGTTCGTCAAGCAGTTCTTCCCCGGCGTGGCCATGACCCTGTTCATTGTGATGTCCATTCCGACCAGCGGCGGGGCGGTCCCCGTGCCGTTGCTGCCGCCGTTCTTCCAGGCGGTCCACCTGGCCATGCCCCTGGGCAACGGGCTCGACGCGTTGCGCGGAATCCTCTACTTCGACGGCGCCGGCGTGCTGCGCCCCGTCCTGGTGCTGTGCGCGTGGATCGCGGGCGGAGCGGCCCTGATGGGGCTGTTCGCCTGGCGGCAGCGGCGCGCGACCGTGCGGTCGGCCGTGCTCGACGACGACGGGACCGGTGCGGACGAGTTCGACGAGGGCGAGGCCGTAGAGGAGCCGCCGGTGGACGATCCGGCGCTGGAGATGCCGACGCCGACCGCGCTCCCGGTCCACGAGCACCACTTCGGCGAGCCGGTGCCCATGTTGGTGGGCAGGGTGCACGACGCGCAGGACGAGCCCTTCGCGGGGGCCGCGGTGACGGTCATGGACTCGCGGGGGCGGCAGCTGGTGCGCACCACGACGAACAGAAACGGGGAGTACGCGGCGACCGGCCTTCCTGAGGGATATCTGAGCGTGGTGATCTCCGCCGCCGGCCGGAACCCAGTCGTCCATCAGACCCTGCTCCGGCCGGGGGCGACCGCCCGGGCGGACTTCGCGCTGCACGGGCGGCGGGACAGGGAATCGCGTCTCTTGCACGGGACCTCCGTCCATCAGGGGACGGTCATACGGTGAGGTCGGGGCTCGCCTGAGCCAACCACGTCGAGTCGCGGTGGTTTCGGGCCGGCGACATGCCGACGCCACGGCGTGTCGTCGGCCCGGAACCACCACAAGGTCACCGACCGGCGCGCGCCGGAAGCACCTGCACCGTGTCGCCCACCGGACGCTCGCCCGCCGCGTCCGAGGGGGCGTTGACGAGCTCGCCGGCGACGGCCATGGCGCTGGAGCCGCCGCCGTCCAGGTTGAGCGCCCGTTCCGCGCCCAGGGAGCGCATGAACTCCGCGCCCTCCGCCAGGGTGAAGCCCTCGCTGACGCCGGGCCGGCGCCCGTCCACGGTGACCAGGAACAGGCGTCCGCCCTTGTCAAGGCCGGCCATGGTGCGCGGCTGCCGTCCGTTGGACCAGGCGTAGCCGAAGGAGAGGTCCTGGGGGTCGAGCATGCCCTCGGTGGCGGCGTCGATGGCGATCCGGCCGTCCTCCACCAGGGTGGGCGCGGCGCTGACGATGCTGTCGTCGGGGCCGAGCGCGACCTGCCGCCCGGCGGTGTCGCGGACCGTCTCCTGGACGGCGATCCGCTCGCCCGGACGGCCTTGGGCCGTCAGCCAGTCGGCGGCGGAGCCGACGCCCTGGAGCACCGAGCCGCCGGACGGGACCTCGCCGCCGCGCCGGCCGACGGAGACCACGCGGTGGTCGGCGTCCAGCACGACCTGGACGCCGGGGCCGGTGGGCAGGTCGGCGCGGAACGCCGCGGTGAACTTGACCAGGTCGTCGGCCTTGGCGCAGGTGAGGTCCTGGCGGGGCAGCTCGGTGGGGGTGGCGCCGGGGCGGCCGCAGTTGCGCACCTTGCCGGGCACCCGGTTGATGCCCTGCACCGCGTAGGCGGCGGATCCGGACCGCGCGGTGACCGTGGTGGTCAGATCCGCGATACGGGCGCGCCGGCCGCCGTCGGCGAGGATCAGCGCGGCGCGCGAACCGGCGGCCATCGACTGCAGTTCGCCGTCGTAGGCGCCGATTCCGGCCATCGTGCCCTGTACGCCGTCGGTGTCGGAGGTGATGAAGAAGCCGCCGTTGACGCCGATCAGCGAGCCGGTCTTCGCGGCGACCGAGGAGGTCGTCTCGCGGTCCGCGACATTGCCGTTGTGCGTGGCCTCGACGGTGCCGGTGAAGGCGGCCGGGTCGATGACCGCGACATGCACGCTCTCCCGGTCGGCCGGCTGCTCGACGTCGTAACCGGTCCACTCCACGGCCGGCTGGAGGCCGAGCGCGGTCACCTTCGGGGTCGTGCGCTGTGCCTCGTCCGAGGTGGCGTACGTACCGACGCGCACCCGCCAACCCATCGTGCCGCGCGGCGTGTCCGCGTACGCGGGCCAGCCGACCTGCTCCAGGCGCGGTTCGAGCCCGGCGTCGCGCAGCCGTCGCGCGGTGTCCTCGGCCCAGGCGTGCGTGCCGAGCGGGGCGAACGTCCGGGCGCCGGTCAGCCGGTTGACGGCGGGGGCGTGGATGGCGACCGTCCAGGCCGGCTTGGCGTCCGGGTGCTGGATGGTGCCGGTGCGTATCTGGACGCCCGGGGCCACGGTCCGCGTCGTCCACTGGACCTGGGCGGCGGTCGCTGTGGGGTCGGCTGCCTGCGCGGGTGCGGGCGCCGACAGCGCCGACTGGGGGACGACCGTCAGTGCGATGGTGGACGCCACGGCGAGCGCGACTCGCGTACGAGGTCCGCGGCGGGCTCTGTCGGCTTCGAGTGTACGAGTGTCGCGTTCGTTGCGCATGACATCCCCTCCTGGTGGGTGCAGGGAAAGTCCAGCGGTGTCCGGGGGCCGGGTCGGCAAGGGCGGCGGACCGTACGCGGAAGGGGCGGTGAACGGAGGGGAGGGATGTGGTCCGGCCGGGTGATGGGTAGCAGGATTATCCCCCACCGGCGGCCACGCCGCCCCTCGTACTGGGCGGGCACCTGACCGCGCGGGTTCGCGTCAGGCCGTGAGCGCGGTGAGCTCCCCGGCCCCGGCCCCGGTCCCGGCCCGCGCCTCGTCGTAGCGGCGCAGCAGCAGCCGGGCCAGCTCCGGGGCCGGGCCCAGAACGCCCGCCAGGACATCCGCGCCCGCCTCGCGCGCGCCGTGCGCGATACGGTCCGGGAGCCGGCCGGGGGCGATGACGTACGGGGCGACGGCCACGCGGCGGACGCCCTCGGCGCGCAGCACGCGCACCGCGTCCTCGGTGCGGGGGAACCCCGCGGGAAATGCCGCGGAGGCGAACGCGGGCCGCACGGCGCACCAACCGGTGTGCCGCCACTCCCGCGCGATTTCTGCGATCACCGCGATCGCCTCCGGGTCGGTGGAGCCCGCCGAGGCCAGGACGACCCCGGTCGAGCGTCGGTCGCCGGGCCGCAGCCCGGCCTCGTACAGGCGCCGCTCCAGGGCCCGCGTCAGCAGCGGCGAGGGGCCCAGGACGTCGGCCTGCCGGACGCGCAGGCCCAGGTGGCGGGCCGTCGCCTCGCGCAGCACCGCCGGGATGTCGGCCTTCGCGTGGAAGGCGCGGGTGAGCAGGAGCGGGAGGGCGACGATGTCATGGGCGCCCTCCGCGTCGCGGGCGCCCTCCGCCGCCAGGCGGTCCAGGACCTGGCCCACCCGCGGTGCGTTGAAGTCCAGGAACGCCGCCTCCACCCGCAGCCCCGCCCGCAGCGACCGCGCTCGCGCGCACAGCGCGGCGACGGTCGCCG
>NZ_MUNE01000792.1 GCF_002154605.1 Streptomyces milbemycinicus
GCCGCCGGGCACGGGGGTGGTGCAGATGACGCTCTGCGGTACGACCAGGACCGCGCGGACGCCGCCGTACGCGGAGGGGCGCAGCGAGAACTGGAAGCGGTACTTATGGGCGAGCCTGCCGACCACCGCGAGCCCCAGGCGCGGCGTCTCGCCCAGATCGTTGAGGTCGAGTCCGGTCGAGGCGTGGGCCAGCACCAGCTCGGTGCGCCTGCGGGCCTCTTCCGTCAGGCCCACCCCGGCGTCCTCGATCTCGATGGCGACCCCGGACTGGACCTCGACCGCGGTCAGGTGCACCCGGGTTTTCGGCGGTGAGTAGCGGGTGGCGTTGTCCAGCAGTTCGGCCATGGCGTGGATCAGCGGCTCGACGCCCGGGCCGACGATGCCGACGTCCGCCACCGAGTGCAGATCGACCCGCTGGTACTCAAGGATCCGCGAGATGGCCCCGCGGCAGACGTTGTACAGCGGGATCGGGTCCCGCCACTGACGCCCCGGGCGGGAGCCGCCGAGTACGGAGATGCTGTCGGCCATCCTGCCGATCAGCGCGTTTCCGTGGTCGAGATGGAGGAGATCGTCGTACACCTCGTAGTCGGCGCCGTGCTTGTCCTCCATCTCCCGCATGTCGTAGGCCTGCTGGTGGGTGATGGCCTGGACGCGGCGGGCGATGTTGACGAAGGCCCGCTGTGCGGCGTCCCTCAAGTCCTCCTCGAACCGTACGGTCTGCAACATCTCCCACAGGACCGCCCGGTGCGCGGACTCGAAGTCCGGTTCGAGGCACGTCGGGTGGTCGATGTCCTTCATCACGTCGCCGGGTTCCGCGCCGAGCCGCAGCCGTTCCACCGCCGCGGGGAGCACTTCCTTGGCCAGCCGTCTGGTCTCCACCTCCTGGTCGACCAGGCGCTGTCGCAGCACGGCCTCCCGCTCGGCGGCCTTCAGGCGCAGGGCCGCGATGGCCCGCCCGCGGCGCACCGCCTCCGCCGCCGCCACGGCCACCGCCAGCGTCGCCGCCAGGCCGCACCAGGCGACCGCCGCCCGCGCCCCGGCGGGGACCCGGGTCACGGCCAGTGCGGCGGCAAGGGCCGTCGCGGCGGGAGGGATCAGCCATACGAGCGCGGAGGCGGGCCGTCGGCCTCCGGGTGACGAGCCGGCAAAAACCATGGGCGTCCTTAAGAAAGGCGGAGACAACAGAGGAGAGAACGAGGCGGGAAACCGCGGGCGAAGAGTTCGCTATGAGCCATGGAGCATAGCGCTTTCACCAGATGCCAAGACGAATATGCGTTTTTCTCGAAAATGCACTGAAGTATGAATTGAAATAGCTCAAGAATCGATCACGTTCTTTCATTTTTATTGCTTCATCGAACTCTTTCTGACCGGCGGCCGTTGCGCCCAGAGCGGATCAGCGCAGGGCGAACAGGCCCGCCGGGCCGCCGGAGGGCTCATAGCGTCCGCGTATGAGCAACGGAAGTGCATTCGTGATCGGGGCGACGGGACAGATCGGGCGGGCGGCGGTGCGCGCGCTCGCCGCCGAGGGCTGGCAGGTGCGGGCCGCCTCGCGTCACGGCGCCCGCGACGAGCGATGGCCCGAGGACGTACGGACCGTGACCGTGGACCGGGAGGACGACGCCGCGCTGGCGGCAGCCCTCGGAGACGGCTGCGATGTGCTGCTCGACTGTGTGGCCTACGGGACGCGCCACGCCGGGCAGTTGCTCGGCCTCGCGGACCGGATCGGCTCGGCAGTGGTGATCTCCAGCTGCGCCGTCTACCGGGACGAGCGGGGCCGTAGCTTCGAAACCCAGGACGAGCCGGACGGCGTCCCGGCGTTTCCCGTGCCGATCCCCGAGTCGCAGCCGACCCTCCCGCCGGGCGAGGACACCTACGGCACGGCCAAGGTCGCGCTGGAGCAAGAGCTGCTGGGCGCCGGGGACCGGCTGCCGACCACGCTGCTGCGCGCCGGGGCGATCCACGGCCCGTACAGCCCCCTGCCCCGCGAGGCGTACTTCATCAAGCGGGTACTCGACGGGCGGCCGGTGCGGATCCTCGCCCACGGGGGCGCGAGCCGGTTCCACCCGGTGCACGTGGACAACCTCGCCGAGCTGATCCGCCTGGCCGCCCGCAGGCCCGGCTCCCGGGCGCTCAACGCGGGCGATCCCCAGGCGCCGACGGTCGCCGAGATCGCGGCCGCGGTGGACGCGGTGATGGGGGCCACCAGCGAGCTGATCACGATCGACGGCGAACCGCCGCGCCCGGGCCTGGGACAGACCCCCTGGAGCACGGCCCGGCCGGTGGTGCTGGACATGTCGGCGGCGGAGCGCGAGCTGGGCTACCGGGCGGCGACCGGGTACGTCGAATCGCTGCCGGAGACGGTGGAGTGGACGGCCCGTCAGCTGGCGGGCGGCCGGGACTGGCGGGAGGTGTTCCCGCTCCTGGGCAAGGCCTACGCGCCGCCGCGCGATCTCTTCGACTACGCCGCGGAGGACGCGTGGCTGGCCGAGAGCGGGCGGGGCGGGCGGTAATTCCGTCGCATCGTGATCACCGCGGCCGGTAGTCTCGGGCGCCCGATGGACAAAGATGACGCGGAGGTATGTGGATGAGCGGGCGGTTGCGCGCGATCGCCCGTGAGACGGAGCGGATCGTCGCCGAGGGTGGCTACACGGCACCGAGCGGACACGAAGTCCGTCTCGCCGAGCACATCGACCGTGCGATCGAGGGCACGCGTCTCTACGAGCCGGTGCACCCGGTGGCGAGCCGACGCGACTCGGCCCTCGCCGAGGAGATCGCCCGCGTAGCCGCCGAGGCGCTGGGACACGGTGCGTGGCCGGCCGAGGCCGGCCACGGGCAACAGCCGGACCGCGACACGCGGTTCGAGGTGACCGCGGAGAGCAGTCTGGAAGCCGCGCGGAGGCTGGTAGCCGGGGTCGACGGCGCGGTCGCGGTGCTGAACTTCGCCTCCGCCCGCAACCCCGGCGGCGGCTATCTGAACGGCGCCCAGGCGCAGGAGGAGGCGCTGTGCCGGGCCTCGGCGCTGTACGCGTGTCTGCGCACCGCGCCGGACTTCTACGCGGCGCACCGGGCCGACCCGAGCCCCTTCTACAGCGATCGAGTCGTCCACTCCCCCGGTGTCCCGGTCTTCCGCGACGACCGGGGCGCGTTGCTCGACGCCTGGTACGAGGTCGGCTTCCTGACCTCGGCCGCCCCCAACGCCGGGGTCATCGCGCAAAGGGGCATGGACACCTCGCGCCTCCCCGAGGCGCTGGCCTCGCGCGCCGGGCGGGTGCTGGAGGTGGCCGTCGCGCACGGGTACCGCCACCTCGTACTGGGCGCCTGGGGGTGCGGGGTGTTCCGGAACGACCCGGCGGCGGTGGCCGAGGCGTTCCGCGCCCATCTGGTGGCTCCGGGTCGCTTCGCCGGGCGCTTCCAGCGCGTCGTCTTCGCCGTGCTCGACCGCCGTACGGACTCGCCGACGCGGGACGCGTTCGCCGCCGCGTTCGGCACGGCCGCGGCGGCCTGACGGTCGACGGGTCCTGAGGGCCGACAGGGCCGCACTGACAGCGCCGGGCCCCGCCCCGCGGGTGCGTACACACCCGCAGAACGGGGCCCGGCCCCAGCTCGCTCCGGCTACTTGGCGGCGGCCGGGGCGGGCATGGCGTGCGGGCCGCACGTCACGTCCGCGGCGTCCACCGTGCCGTTCAGCAGGTAGGCGTCCACCCGGTCGTTGATGCAGGCGTTGACCAGGCCGGTGACACCGTGCGAACCCGCGTCCTTCTCGGTGATCAGGCGCGAGCCCTTCAGCCGCTTGTGCAGCTCGACGGCGCCGTCGTACGGGGTGGCGGCGTCGCGTGTGCTCTGCACGATGAGCGTCTTGGGCAGACCCTTGTCCGCGCCGACCTCGATCGGGTTCTGCTGCGGGGCGTCCCAGGTGGCACACGGCAGGTTCATCCAGGCGTTCGCCCAGGTCATGAACGGGTAGTCCGTGTGCAGCCGGGTGTTGTCCCGGTCCCAGGTGCGCCAGCTGGTCGGCCACTTGGCGTCCGCGCACTCGACCGCCGTGTAGACGGCGTTGCCGTTCTCCGAGGCGATGTTGCCCGCGGTGTCGGACAGATCCGGGCCCGCCGCCTCGACCAGCTGCTTCTCGTCACCGGCGAGATAGGCGCTCCACACCGCGGCGACCGGGGCCCACGAGGAGTCGTAGTACGGCGCGCTCTGGAAGAAGCCCACCAGCTCGGCCGGGCCGACGACCCCGCCGATCGGGTGCTTCTTGGCGGCCGCGCGCAGTGTCTCCCACTGCTTCTGGACCTTCTCCGGCGTGTCGCCGATGTGGTAGGTCGCGTCGTTCTTGGCGACCCACGCCGTCCAGTCCTTCCAGCGGGTCTCGAAGGCGACGTCCTGGTCCAGGTTGGCCTGGTACCAGATCTTCTCCCGCGACGGGTTGACCACGCTGTCGACGATCATGCGGCGCACATGCGTCGGGAACAGCGTCGCGTACACGCCGCCGATGTAGGTGCCGTAGGACACGCCGAGATAGTTGAGCTTCTTCTCGCCGAGCGCGGCCCGGATGACGTCGATGTCACGGGCCGTGTTGGGCGTCGTCAGGTACGGCAGCATCCAGCCGCTGCGCTCCGCACAGCCCTGCGCGTACTCCTTGGCGAGCTTGCGCTGTGCGCGCTTGTCCGCCTCGCTGTCCGGCACCGGGTCCGCCTTCGGCGCCTTGACGTACTCCTGCGGGTCGACGCAGGAGATGGCGGCGGAGTGGCCGACCCCGCGCGGGTCGAAGCCGACGAAGTCGTACGCCTTCGAGGTCTTCGTCCACAGCGGGTTCTTGGTGGTGACCCGGCGCGGGAACTTCAGACCGGAGCCGCCGGGCCCGCCCGGGTTGTAGATCAGCGCACCCTGGCGCTCGGTGGCGCTCCCGCTGTTGCCGATCCGGTCCACGGCGAGCTTGATGGTGCGGCCGTACGGCTTGGCGTAGTCGAGCGGGACCGTCACATAGCCGCACTGTATGGGCTTCTCCAGAGCCCAGTCGGCCGGGCAGTCCTGCCAGTCGATGCCCGCCGCGGCGGCCCTGGCCGCGGCGATCTGCACGCCGCGCGCCTCCGCCGCTCCCCCCGGCGTACGCGCCTTCGCGCTGGCCATGGGCGTGGCCAGGGCGCCTGCTATCAGCGCCCCGGTGAGCACACCGCCGGCCGCGCCGAGCATTGCTGTACGTCTCACGTAGCTACTCCCCCTGCTGGTTCGCGCCGCGCGACTGCGGCGATGATCACAGAGTGTCAGGAGGATCCTCGCGCCTCACTGACCGGTCGGTACAGGGCAAACCGGCGTTTCTTTATCAACACATGAACATCCTGCCATCGGTGCCCGCTTGGGCCGCTTCGCGCCACCCGGCCGCGTCGCCGCCGGCCATACCGCCATCCGAAGCGCTGTCCAACAGTCGCCGCAGCCGCAGCGCGTCCGGTGCCACCGCGGTCACCAGGGCGGCGGGGCCCGCGAGCGGGGTGAGCACCGCCGTCTCGCCGAGCTGCCGGACGGGCACCGGCCGCTCCTCGAAGGCCGGGTCGACGAGGAGGAGTTGACCGGCCGACCGATGCCCGGCGAGGACCGCCCCGCCGTCCCAGCCGGGCGTCCCCGGCCCGTAGCCCAGCTCCTGGTCCAGCAGCGGCCGGCCGGCCCGGTACACC
>NZ_MUNE01000793.1 GCF_002154605.1 Streptomyces milbemycinicus
ACTGGGCGAGCCCGGCGACCATCGCGACATTGAGCGCGCCGACGACGGGGCGGGCCATCAGACCGGGCGCGATGGTCGCCGGGCTCGCCCAGTTCGCCACCACCTTCCTGCTGACCTGGGCGTATGCCCGTCATGCCCGGCTGCGCAGGGACCGGGTCGCGCTGGAGCTCCGCTGGGTGACGCAGGAGATGATGCGGGGGCACGGCCGGTGACGGGCAATCAGCAGGGCTTGGCGCTGCTGCTGTTCGGCGTGTTCGTCGCCGCCACCCTCGCCATCACCACCTGGGCGGGCCGCCGGCGGCACGGCTCCCCGGAGGAGTTCTACGCGGGCGGGCGGCTGTTCTCGCCGATGGAGAACGGCTTCGCCATCGCGGGCGACTATATGTCGGCCGCCTCTTTCCTCGGCATCTCCGGCATCATCGCGCTCTTCGGCTACGACGGGGTGCTGTACTGCGTCGGCTTCTTCGTTGCCTGGCTGGTCGTGCTGCTCCTGGTCGCCGAACTGGTCCGCAACTGCGGCCGGTTCACCCTGGCCGACGTGCTCGCCGCCCGGATGGGCGAGCCCCCGGTCCGGATCGCCGCGGGCGTCTCGTCCGTCACCGTATGTGTGCTCTACCTCGTCGCTCAGATGGTCGGGGCGGGCAGCCTGATCGCCCTGCTGATCGGTGAGACCGGCCCGCGCGCCCGCGCCTGGACGGTCATTGGCGTGGGCACCCTGATGGTGATCTTCGTGGCGCTCGGCGGTATGCGCGCCACGACCTGGATCCAGATCGTCAAGGCGGTGCTGCTGATGGCCGGGGCGGCCACGCTCACCGCCCTCGTCCTGGTCCGCTTCCACGGGGACGTGGACGCGCTGCTCAGCGCGGCGGCGCGGCACAGCGGACACGGCCGGGACTTCCTCGCCCCGGGGCTCAAATACGGCGGCGGCTGGACCGCGCGGCTGGACTTCATCAGCCTCGGACTCGCGCTCGTCCTCGGCACCGCCGGGCTGCCGCATATCCTCTCGCGCTTCTACACCGTGCCCACCGCCCGCGCCGCCCGCCGCTCGGTCATCTGGTCGATCGGGCTGATCGGCGGCTTCTACCTGATGACCATCGTGCTGGGCTTCGGCGCCGCCGCCGTGCTGGGCAGCGACACCGTACGGACCGCCAACCCGGCCGGGAACACCGCCGTGCCGCTGCTCGCGCTGGACCTCGGCGGGGGCGCCGGATCGACCGGCGGCACGGTGCTGTTCGCCACCGTCGCCGCCGTCGCGTTCGCCACCATCCTCGCCGTGGTCGCCGGGATCACCCTGGCCTCCTCCGCCTCGGTCGCCCACGATCTGTACGCCTCGCTGAGCCGCCGCGCGACCGGTACGCCGCACAGCGAGGTCGCGGTCGCGCGGATCGCGGCCGTCGGGATCGGGGCGGCCGCCATCGGCCTCGGGCTGCTCGCCCAGGACCTCAATGTGGCCTTCCTGGTCGGGCTCGCCTTCGCGGTCGCCGCCTCGGCAAACCTCCCGGTGCTGCTGTACTCGCTCTTCTGGCGGCGGTTCACCACGCGCGGCGCGGTGTGGGCCGTCTACGGCGGGCTGCTCCCGGCCGTCGTGCTGGTGGTGCTCTCCCCAGTGGTCTCCGGCGGCCCGGAGGCGATCTTCCCGGGGGTGGACTTCCATGTCTTCCCGCTGGACAACCCGGGCCTGGTCTCCGTGCCCCTCGGCTTCCTGGCCGGCTGGCTCGGCACCGTCACCTCACCCCAGGCCGCGGGCGCCACCGGATCCGCCGCCAAGCACGCGGAGATGGAGGTGCGGGCCCTTACCGGGGCGGGAGCGGCCTGACGGGGGCGCGTGTGCCCCGGCGGGCACCCGTACGGCCGCCCTCGGGCCCGTACGCAGCCGCCCTCGGGCCCGTACGCAGCCGCCCTCGGGCCCGTACGCCTCACACCCATACGTAGCGGTGCTCCGGGCGCCCCGTCTCGCCGTACTTCAGGCTGAGCCGGACCCGGCCCGTGCGCTCCAGGAGCTTGAGATAGCGCTGCGCGGTCTGGCGGCTGAGCGAGGACCGCTCGGCGACCTCCTGCGCCGACAGCGGGCCCTCGGCGCCCCGCAGCACCTCCCGCACCAGGTCGGCCGTGAGCGCGGAGTGGCCCTTGGGCAGCTCCGCCGGACCGGCCGAGGCGCCGCCCAGGGCGCCGAAGATCCGGTCCACCTGGTCCTGCCCGGCCTCGCCGCCGCCCTCCAGGGCGCGGCGCAGCGCCGCGTAGCCCTGCAGCTTGGCGCGCAGCCCGGCGAAGGTGAAGGGCTTGACCAGGTACTGGAGCGCGCCGTGGCGCATCGCCGCCTGCACGGTCGCGATATCGCGGGCGGCGGTCACCATGATGATGTCGGTGTGGTGGCCGCGCTCGCGCAGCCGCCGCACCAGGGCGAGGCCCGTCTCGTCCGGCAGATAGTGGTCGAGCAGCACCAGGTCGACCTCGACACGGTCCAGGAAGGCCAGCGCTTCGGCGGCCGTATGCGCCTGCCCCGCGACGCGGAAGCCGGGCACCTTCTCCACATACGCCGCGTTGACCCGGGCCACGCGCACGTCGTCGTCCACGACCAGCACATGAATGGCGCCGCTCGCGCCGCGCGCGCGGTTCACGTCCGTCACCTCCGTACCTCCCTCATCGCGGCTCTCCTGCCGCGCTCAGCCGGGGCCCGCTCGGCTCCTCGGCCAGCGCCTCGGGCAGCACCACCGTGAACTCCGCGCCCCCGCCGTCCCGGTCGGCCACCCGCACGCTGCCGCCCTGCCGCTCGGCGAGGCGGCGCACCAGCGCCAGGCCGATGCCGCGTTTGCGGTGCGCGGGCGGTTCCTTGGTCGACCAGCCCTCGGCGAAGACGACGTCGCGCCGGTCGGCCGGGATGCCGGGCCCGCTGTCGGAGACCCGCAGTACGACCGTGCTGTCGTCGGCGGCCAGCTCCACCTCGACCATCGGATCGGCTGTTCCGGCCGCCGCGTCCAGGGCGTTGTCGATGAGGTTGCCGACGATCGTGACCAGGCCCGGCGGGTCCACCAGCCGGTTCGGCAGCAGCGTCCCCGGGGCGATGCGCAGCGAGACGCCGCGTTCGGCGGCGACCGTGGCCTTGCCGACCAGCAGGGCGGCCAGCAGCGGGTCGTGGACACGCTCGGTGACCTGCTCGGCCGTGGCCCGGTGCACCCCGACCGCCTCGGTGACGAACTCCACAGCCTCCTCGTACAGCTCGAGCTCCAGCAGTCCGAGGAGGGTGTGCAGGTGGTTGGCGTGCTCATGGTCCTGGGCGCGCAGCGCGTCGATCAGCCCCTGGGTGCCGTCCAGCTCGCGGCCCAGCCGCTCCAGCTCGGTGCGGTCGCGCAGGGTGGCCACGGCCCCGCCGTCGTCCGTCGGCATGCGGTTGGCGACCAGCACCCGGCCGCCGCTGACGGTCAGCAGATCGGATCCCGTGACCCGCCCGGCGAGCACATCGGTGGTACGGCCCGGCGTCAGCACCTCGTCCAGCGGCCGTCCGGTGTCCTCGGCGCGCAGGTCCAAAAGCCGCTGCGCCTCGTCGTTGACCAGCCGGATGCGGCCGCGCGCGTCCAGGGCCAGGACCCCCTCGCGGATGCCGTGCAACATGGCCTCGCGCTCGGCGAGCAGCGCGGAGATATCGGAGAAGGCCAGGTCGTGGGTGCGGCGCCGGAGCCTGCGGGCGACCACGTACGCCGCCACCGCGCCCACCGCGAGCGTGCCTCCCGCGTACGCGAGCAGCCCGGGCACCGCGCCGATGAGCCGGTCGCGCACGCTCTGGTACGAGATGCCGACCGAAACGGCGCCGACGATGCGGCCGTCCTCGTCGCGCAGCGGGACCTTGCCGCGGGCCGAGCGGCCGAGCGTGCCGTTGTCGATCTCCATGACCTCCTGGCCGGCGAGGGCGTCGCTGGGGTCGGTGGAGACATGCCGGCCGATCTCCTCGGACGAGGTGTGCGACCAGCGCACGCCCCGCTTGTCCATGATCACGACATACTCGGCGCCGGTCGCCCGGCGGATCCGCTCCGCCTGGTCCTGGACGGGGCCGTGGGGGGTGGGCCGGGTGCGTACGAGCGCGTCGGGGAGCCCCGGGGCGGAGGCCGTGGTCTGGGCGATGGCGAGGGCGCGGCGCATGGCCTGGTCGTCCAGCTGGGAGCTGAGCCGGGCGAGAAAGAGGCCGGTCGCGAGGACGATGACGCCCGTGGCGATGGTCAGCTGCATCAGCAGCACTTGGGAGAAGACACGGCGGGGCCAGCCGATGCGCCACCTTGGGGCCTCGGCACGCGGCCCCCTGGGTATCGCGGCGCTCATGGCAAGGAGGGTAACCAAGCACAGGTCCGCGGCACGGCGCCAGGCAGTGCCTTGCGCCTAAACCGGCGCCGCTCTCGCGGACGTGGTCGCTCGCCGTGGGGGTTCCTCAACTGATGGTTGCGTCACGGCTGCGGCTGCGGCTGCGGCCGTGACGGCGACGGTCGGCGCCGGGCGCCCGGCGCGCACCGCCCGCACGCCGATGACGTCCATACGGGCCGGGGAGCCCAGCACCGACCCACAGCTCTCCGGCCGCGGCGGCGCGTCGGCGATCTGCACGACGCCGACCCGCCACCGCCGTCCGTCGGCGTGCTCGACGGTGACGTTCCAGGCGGGGGCGGCGCCCTCGGTCCGCAGCACGGTCAGCGCGTCCGCCCCCGACTCGCCGGTCAGCTCGCGGACCGCCAGCTCGGCGGCCTGGCCGGGACGCTCCCAGGTGGACCGGCCGCGGCAGCCCTCGGTGACGACCCTGCCCTCGCGCAGCGCGTCCAGGACGTCCTGCACGGACCGCGCGGTGGCCCGCCCGTAGGCGTATCCGTACGGCAGCACCATGAGCGTCGGCGAGAAGCGGTGGCCGCCGATGTGGGTGATCTCCCAGGTGCCACGCACCCCGGAGGCGGTGAGCTCGGCGGCCAGCGGCCGGCCGAGCAGGGCGCAGCAGCGGTCGCGCTTGCCGTTGGTGCACACGAGCACCAAGGGGTCGCCCGTGTACGTCTCCCACCCCTGGTCGGGGCCCGCAGCGGCGGGGCGCAGACCGGCCGGGTCGCCCGCGCCCAGCGCGGCGAAGTCGAGGGCGAGCAGCCGCTCGGGCTCGGTGAGCGCGGTCGTACGGATCCAGGAGTGGCCCGGGCGGGTGTGCGCGACGAAAACACGCTGCTGGGGGTGGGTGTGGCAGTCGGCGTGCCGGCCGGGGCGCCGGATCAGCGCGACGCGGACGCCGGTGCCCTTCGTGGCGCGCTCCAGCGCGCGGCCGACGGCCGGGGCCAGATGGCTGGCGGTCAGGGCTTCGGCACCCCAGGGGCCGGGCTGTTCGAGCAGCAGCCAGGTGGTGGCGGCGGTCGCCGTCCCGGCGAGCGGCTCGGACAGATCACGGGAGGCGGTCGCGCACGTGCTCACGAAGGTAAGCCTAACCTCTCTTGTGACCTTGGACCTCCGAAGGAGCGCCTTCGGCGGCGAGAAGCACGTTTCTGCCGGTCGCGGTCGGGTTCCGTGGCGGCGGACAGGGCGGGAAAATGGCGTTCGCGGGCTTGAGGGGGGCTCGTACGGGGG
>NZ_MUNE01000794.1 GCF_002154605.1 Streptomyces milbemycinicus
CCATGCTCACCGGGCGCGCGGGCCGCGGTCGTCAGCCCCCACCCGTACGGGTATTGCGGGTCGTACGCCGCGTCGCCCACGTTGATCGGCAGCTGAGCCTCGGACTTGGGCCAGGTCAGCGGCAGTTGCCCGGTGAAGGCCCGCTTGCCGTAGAGGACGTCGGCGACACCGTCGCCCTCCGTGCCGGGCAGCCAGGACGCGACAAGGGCGTCGATGTCCCCCAGCCGGTCGCCGATGAGCTGCGGACGCCCGGAGACGATCAGCACCGCGCACTTCATGGCGCCGCACACCCGGTCCACCGCGGCCTGGTCGGCCTCGGACAGCCGCAGGTCATGGCCGTTGCCGACGTCGCCCACCCCCTCGGCGTACGGGGTCTCGCCGACGACCACGACCCCGGCGTCGTAGCCGTCCGTCGGGGCGGAGGCGTCCTTGGAGTAGGTGATGGCCGAGTCCGGGGCCGCCTTCCGCATGCCCTCCAGGATCGTGGTGCCGTCGGTGTGCCGGCCGGAGGAGCCCTGCCAGGTGATGGTCCAGCCGCCGGTCTGGTTGCCGAGGTCGTCGGCGTTGGACCCGGCGACGTACACCTTCTGGGAGGGCTTCAGGGGCAGCACCCCACCGTCGTTCTTCAGCAGCACCTGTGACTTCGCGGCCGCCTCGCGGGCGACGGCCCGATGCCCCGCCGAGCCGATCCGGCCGAGGTTTGTCGTATCGGCGTACGGGTTCTCAAAGAGACCGAGCCGGAACTTGGCCGTCAGGATGCGGGAGACCGCGTCGTCGATCCGGGCCCGGCTGATCCGGCCGGCCTTCACCTCGTCGACGAGCGTCGTGTGGAAGTCCTTGTACGCCGTGGGCACCATGATCATGTCCACCCCGGCGTTCACCGAGGTGCGGACGTCGCTCGGGTAGTCGCCGGGGATCTGGTCGATGGCCTGCCAGTCGCTGATGACGAAGCCCTCGAAGCCCATCCGGTCCTTCAGCACGCCGTTGATCATCGCCCCGTCGGCGTGCATCTTGAGCGGTGCCTGCCCGTCGCCGAGGATGTCGAGCGAGGAGTACGAGGGCATGACCGTGCCCACCCCGCGATCCACGGCCTCCTGGAACGGCGCGAGGTGAACCTTCTCCAACTCCTCGCGGGTGACCTTGGTGACGCCCTGGTCGATGGTGTAGCTGCCGGTGGTCGAGGAGCCGTACTCGGTACCGCCGTCCCCCACGAAGTGCTTGGCGGTGGTCAGCACCTTGTCGCGGCGGTCGAGATCCTTGCCGCTCGGCGCGCCCTGCATGCCCTTGATGACCGTCTCCATGGCCGTGACCAGCGCCGGGTCCTCGCCGAAGGACTCGTACGCCCGTCCCCACCGCTCGTCGCGCGATACGCACACGCAGGGCGCGAAGTCCCAGGGGACGCCGGTGGCGCGCACCTCGGAGGCGGTCACCGCACCGGTCTTCTCGGCCAGCCGGGGGTCGCGGGTCGCGCCGAGGCCGATGTTGTGCGGCATGATCGTCGTCCCGACGACATTGTTATGGCCGTGAACGGCGTCCACGCCGTAGACCAGCGGGATCTGGAAGCGGGTGGCCTGGGCGCGCAGTTGGAAGGCGTCCACCATCCGCGCCCAGGCGGCGGGCGTGTTGGGGGTGGGCACCGACCCGCCGCCGGACAGCAGGGAGCCGAGGTTGTAGTCGGCGATGTCGCCCGGCGCGGTGAGCGCGTTGCGCTCCACCTGGGTCATCTGTCCGGCCTTCTCCTCCAGCGACATCCGGGACAGCAGGTCCTTCACGCGCCGCTGCACGGGGAGCCCGGGGTCGAGGTACGGCAGCCCGTGCGCGTCGATCACGACCCGTGGCGTCTCGGCGGGGGCCTTGGCGCCGGAGACGGCGAGATGGAGCGGGACGGTCTCGGCCGGTTCGGCGCCGCCGCCTCTCGCGGTGACGACCTCGACAGTGCGGGAGGTGCCGGAGGCGGTGCCGGCCGGGAAGGTCACGCTGCCCTCGACGGGCCGGTAGTCCTCACCGGAGGTGGCGGTGCCACCGTCCCCTTCGGTGGTGTAGTCGACGGTGACGGGTTCGTCGAGCGGCCCTGAGACGGTGGTGGCGACGGAGATCTTGACCCGGGCGGTCGCGCCCTCCTTGACCGGGTGGACGGCCGCGTCCGTGATCACCTGTGCCTTGAGCGAGCCGTCGGCCTTCCCGTACAGCTCGACCCCGTCGAGCGCGAACCGGCCCTTCTGGCCGGCCGGGAGGGTGACCGCGTACCCCCAGGTCCCGGTGAGGCCCAGGACGTGGTCGATGCCGCCGACCGGCTGGTAGTCGGTGCGGTAGCGGAAGTCGGAGAAGGGGATCTCGACGCGGTGCCAGCCCTGCCAGTCGTCGGTGAAGGACGTGGTCCACAGCTCGGATGCCTCGCCGTTGGCCCCGCCGTCCTTGATCTCGAAGTTGATCCGCTTGCCCGAACCGGGCGGCAGGGGCGCGGTGTTCTGGCCGTACCACCAGAAGCGGATGCCCTTGGCGGTGGACCAGTCGTGGGCGGGCCGGTCGAAGGCGAAATCGTGGGTGAATCCGCCCCAGCCGCCGATGTCGTACGAGCCTTCCAGCACCTTGACCCCCTCGGGGGCGTCGGCGCGCTCCACGAGCCTGAGGGCGGGCTGATCGTCGGCGTCGCTGCCCCAGGTGAAAATCCCCTCGGCGGGCGGCGAGGCGAACGGCACCTCTCCCTCGAAGCGGTCCACGGGGACGGGCGGCGGCTCGTCGGCCGCGACCGCGACCCCTCCGGTGAGGGGCAGTAAGGCGGCGACGACCGCCCCGGCGATGAACGACGCTGCTGTGGATCCGAGTCTTCCGTGCTGTCTCCGCTGTCTCCGCTGTCTCCGCTGTCCTCGCAGTCCTCGCTGTGCTCCGTTACGTGGCATCGCGGCTCCTTCGGATGGGCGGGCGGCGCGTGAGTCAACCCGCCCAACGGGGTGCCGTCAAGACTTGACGCCGCTATTGGCGGCCGTTCGGCTCAAACCGGCGCCCGGCCGGGCACTTCTCCTTCGAGGGGCGAATGCATGATGCACACATCAGCGCACATGGGGCCCGACGCGTGGGCACGCCCTCTCACGCGCTCCAGCTGCGCAGCTCGGCCGCGATGGTGTGGACGTCGGCGGTGCCGTCCTTGACCAGGCGGGCCAGGTCGCGGACGCGCTCGGGGGTGGTGGCGATCCTCAGTCCGCTGGCGATGAGGTAGGCGTACGCGACGGCGGACGCGAACAGCGCGTTGGACCGCTCCAGGGCGGGCACCAGCAGAAGCAGCTGGAGCAGCGCGGCGGCCCGGGTCTGGGGGTCGGTGTAGACGGGGGTGCCGAATATCTCGGCTTCGTGTCTGCTGACGGCGGCGACCAGCGCGCCATAGTCGGTGACCTGCGGGTCCCCAGGGGTGCTGCGCTCGGCGACCATCAACAGCCAGGCGAGGTCGATCCGCACGTTCAAGGGCGCGCCTCGCCCTCCTTGCCGAACTCCTCGTCGAACACGGTCCGGTACTGCTCCATGAAGTCGGCGGCCGCCTCCACGAAGGTATGGCCCACCTCTCCGGCATCCTTGCGGACGAGCTCTTCGATGTAGCGGTTCACGCTCATGCCCCGCTGCAGCGCGCGCTCCCGCGCCACCTCCGCGGTGGCCTCGTCGACCCGGACGTTCAGCTGTGTCTTCGCCACAGCCTGACGCTAGCGCCAATCCGCTAGCATAGGCAAGTCGGGTCTCGTATCGCGGGACGGCGGGCAATTCGATCGACGCCGCGTCCCGGCCGGTGAGCCGCGTGCCGGCCGGTGAGTCGCGTGTCGGCCGGGGATGGGATCCGGCCAAACCGTGCTGTTACCGGCACGCCCAAGATGTGCCGCAGCGCCTGCAGGAACCGCTCGGCAGACGACTGCTCTGGCAATCCCGCCCCCGGAAGAGGGGCGGGATTCAGCCTATATCGCCTCCAGCCAGAATGCCTTGCCCTTCGACGTGTTCTCGGACAGATCGACCGGCAGCCCCTCGGCACGGAGTTGCACGCCGGTGAACTCCCCCTTAGCGGCGCGGGCCTGCGTGCCGTCGTCGCCGATCGTGATGTCCGTGACGGCGTACCTCGTACGGTTTTGCGACCGTGGTGACGACGGCAAGGGCCGGCGGACCGGGCAGCGGAGCGAGCGGCGGCAACAGCAACGGGGCTGCGATCATCGGGCGACGGCCGTCGCGGTCAGGGCGCAGCTCGGGAGATCGGCGGCAGAGCGCGAGGCAGGACGTCGGCCGCGGGCCGCGTCGGGGTCCGCCGCGGCGCGAGGCGCGACCCGCCGCACGCCACAGGGACGACGGGTGACCGCAAGCGCTTTCGAAACCTAAGCGCCGTTCGACGGGCCGGTCAACAGGACTGCACGATCCAATCAGCCGGACCCTCGGCAGCCGGCGAGCACCCACGTGGCGCGCACCGTGGAGTGATCCGAGATGCGCCGGAACCCTTGACGCGCCCACGGGTCACCCGAAGAATGACCGCGTTCTCTGACAACGTTGTCCAATGGGGAGGTCGCGCCGCATGCCACAGCGAGACTCGGGGCTCACACGCCGTCAAGCCATGAAGGCGTTCGGTCTTTCCGGCGCGTTGGCAGCCTTCCCGCTCGCCCTCGGTTCAGGGCAGGCCTCGGCCGCCGCGGAACCGGACGCGATCGCGGACACGTACTACCGGGCCCTTCTCACCCACACCCGCTGGTCCGAGACCCAATGGGACCCGGCCCAAGGCCACTACACCGACAAGGACTTCGGCTTCGCGGTGGTGCTCGGCAACGCCGTCCTGCTGACCCGGGGCCCGTACGATGCCGAGCGCGCCGGAGTCGACAAGGACACCCTGCACGCCCGAACCCTCGCCACCCTGAAGCACTTCGCGGCATCGAACCGGCTGACCGGTGGCACCCAGTGGGGTCGGAAGCTGTTCTGGGACACCACCTTCCAGTCCTACTTCGTCCTGGCGGCACGCCTGCTCTGGGACGACCTCGACGAGGCGACGCGCCGCAGTGTCGACACCATTGCCCGCGAACAGGCCCAGTACACCGCGCAGTTGGGGACCGGCGACGATCCCGACTCCGGTGGCTGGACTCCTCACGGGCTCGTCGGCGGATTCGCGGGCGATACCAAGCTTGAGGAGATGGGCGTCTACACCCAGGCGCTCGCTCCGGGCCTGGCCTGGGCGGGCGACGATCAGCGGTACGACGCGTGGCGCGCCGCCTTCGGCCGGTGGAGCCGGAACGAGGCGGGGCTGCCGGCCGCCGACCTCGCCAACCCGGCCCGGGTGGATGGGATCGCCGTCAGCCAGAACACCGCGCACAACCTGTACGACACCTTCATCGTCGAGAACCACGGCTCGTTCGGCCCCCACTACCAGGAAGAACTCTGGAGAACCTCCGGGCGCAACGCCGCCCACTTCCTCGCCGCGGGCCGCCCTCTGCCCGAGGTGCTCACCGCCCAGCCCAACGCCGGTCCGCTGTGGCGCACCCTGCTCGGCGTGATGAGCGACGCGGGCGAGCCGCTGATGCCGATGGTCGCCGACCGCGAGCATCTCTACGGCCGCGACGTCATCCCGCTCGCCTTCCTGGCGCAGGTCGTCGGCGACCGCGCCGCCGCCCGCTGCGAACTCGCCCTGGCCGAACGGCTGGAGGCCTATCAGGCGTATCCGCCGCAGTACCGCCTCGCGAAGTTCTCGGGCGAGCCCAAGTACGAGCCGGAGGCACGCGCCGAACTCGCCATCAGCTACCTCCTGCACGAGTGGCGGGCACGGTCCGGACAGGCCCCCGTGCAGCCGCTCTCGCAACGCGAGCTCTTCGAGCAGGCGAGCGGCGTCATGGACTACGGCACGGGCCCGGGTCTCGTCTCCCATCAGTCACCGGGCGCGTGGGCCGGGGCGGTCAGCAAGTCCGGTTTCGTGAAGTTCGCCTGGCAGCCGGCGCATGACGACTGGCTGTTCGGGCTCAGCGGTACGACGCCGATGTTCCTGCCGAGCGCCGGTGCGAAGGTCACAGGGCGGTCCGTGGTCACGTACTCCCGGCTCCGGGACGGCTTCGACGGAAGCGCGAGCCTGCTCACGCTGGACGTCGGGTACGCCGGGTTCACCACGCTGCCGTCCGGCGCCGTCGTGTACGCGAGCTCCGGAACCGCTTACGGGGAAGGCCACTTGGAGGTGCGCAACCTGGACATGCCCGGGATGCCCGGCCTGGACGGGAGCCGTACCTATCGGGCGGCCGAGGGGAGCGCGACGGTCAAGGCGAGGGGCGCCACATCCACCCCCGGAGGTGCGCGCGTCGACGATCTCTTGTTCACCCGAGGCCAGTTCCGCCATCTGCGCATGCTCGGGGTACGCCCCGACCCCACGTACGGCTATTCGCTGTACGCCTTCGAGATACGTGACGGAGCCACGGGTACCGACCTGGCGCGCGGTGCCACGGCCGCCGCGTCCTCCTTCGACCCGGGCAAGGAGCCCGGGCTCACGGTCGACGGTGACGGCACGACCCGCTGGGCGGTGTCGCGTGCGGACCGTCCCCGAGCGGACAGCTGGATCGCTGTCGACCTGGGCGGATCCCGGTGCGTGGACCGGGTGACGCTACGCTGGGAGTCGGCGGCGGGACGCGCGTACCGGCTCCAGGGATCGACCGACGGACAGCAGTGGACCGATCTGGTCGCCTGGCCGCGGCCGGACCTCACCAGCCGCGGCGGGTGGCTGGACATCGACGGCCTCGCCGGTCTCGTCGTGCGGGGCGGCGCCAACCCGATCTCGGTGTACGGCGACACGGTCGTCCTCTCCGACGGGCCCGCCGAGAGCCTGCTGGTGGAAGGGCTCCCGGGCGCGACGCCGGAGGAACTGCGTGCCGCGGCCACCCGCAAGACCCCCTCGGTGCGGTCCACGGGCGTCAAGGCCGCGCTCACCGAGTTCCATCTGAGCCTCTTCAACCTCTCCTCGGACCCTGCGACCACCACGGTGACGATCCCGCGCTCGCCGTCCGGGGAAATCCGTCTCTATGAGGGCGTTCAGACCGTCACCGAGTCGGGCACGGACTACCGCGCCGAACTGTCCGCCGCGGCGGCCGTGTTGGCTCCTGTGCGCATCGTCCTCTCCGGGCGCCGCATTCCCGTCGGTCTGCGTGCCGAGGTGGTCGACGGCCGCACCGTACGGCTGAGCGGACCTTCCTGCCACGTCACCGTCTCGGCCCAGGGCAAGAGCGTCGGCGCCACGGTCCGCGCGGGCCGCGCGACCACGGTCACCGTGCCGCGCGCCACGGCATACCCGCTCGCCGACCTGGCACTCGGCCGCACCACCTTCCCGACCGCGCCGCTGCCGCCCGGTATGACGGACCCGAAGGCCGCGGTCGACGGAGACGAAAAAACCGCATGGACCGCCGGTCCCGACGGTCGCATGGTCGTCGACCTGGGCGCCGAACAGCACATCAGCGAGATCCGCACCCAATGGCGAGGCAGCATCCCGGCATCCCAAGTGGAGTTCAGCCTGGACGGCCGTACATACGACGGCGCGGTTCGGCTGTCGGCGCGCGGAGTCCTGAACACCGACCGGACGGCGCGCTATGTGGCGCTCCGGGTCATCGCCCCGGCTGACGGCCACGCCGCCCTGACCACCTTTACCGTCACCTCGTGACGAGCGCGCCCACGCCACCACCGGGAGCAACAGCCCGACGGGGACCCGCGCTTACATATTTGGTCCAGACCATTGACCGGTCCACTGCTTCCGGTTAGCGTCTGCGGCACCCTTTCCAAGGATCAGCCCCTCGCCGACGCCATGGGCGGCCCCCTGGACAAGACCGACGCCGCCCGCCAGCAGAGTGCCCTCGACCTGCTGAACGCCGCCTCCTGACCCCCGTCAGTCGCCCGTGCCTGGGCCTTGATGGCGATTCCTCAGCACTGAAACCGTTCGCCGGACACGGCGCCTCTCTGATTGTCTCGCCCCATGAGCAATCTCCGCATCCGCTGCGCCACCCTCTCGGACATCGCCACCGTGTTGCGGTTCTGGCGCGAAGCCGCGGAAGGAACGAGCATCAGCGACGACCACGACGGAGTGGCCCGACTCATCACAAGAGACCCTGGAGCCCTGCTCCTCGCAGAGCGCGACGGCCTCCTCACGGGGACCGTGATAGCCGGCTTCGACGGATGGCGATGCTCCGCTTACCGACTGGCCGTACACCCGGACTGCCGAAGGCAAGGCATCGCCACGGCCCTGATGGAAGCGGCAGAACAACGATTCATCACCCTGGGCGGGCGACGGGTCGACGCCATGGTCCTGGAAGCCAACGAACGGGCACACCATACGTGGGCTGCGGCCGGCTACCAGCGCGAGGACCACTGGCGGCGCTGGATCAAGCCGCTGGAATCCTGATGTGAGGCCCGGCCCTCACCGCCCTCCACTTTACTGATCCTTTACCATGGATCTGTCATGCATCCCCGCTCCGCAGCACCGTCGCATGATGCCCCCGAGTGAAGGGTGTGAGTGTCCGCCCATGGGCGAGCCTCCCGATAGCGACACCGCGCGTTCCTCCCGTCGCTGCCGGACCATGGGACATGGGTGAACCGATGACCGAAGTGCTCCTCCTGGCCGTGGCGCTCCTGCTGGCACTCGCCTGCGGCGGGTTCGTCGCGGCGGAGTTCTCCCTGACCACCGTCGAGCGCAGCGAGCTCGAGCGGGCGGTCGAGCGCGGGGAGCGGGGCGCGGCCAGTGCGCTGAAGGCCGTGCGCAGCCTGACCTTCCAGCTCTCCGGGGCCCAGCTCGGCATCACCGTCACCAACCTGGTGGTCGGCATGCTCGCCGAACCGTCCGTCGCCGTGCTGCTGGCAGGCCCGCTCAGGGCGATGGGCGTGCCGGACTCCGCCGTCCGCTCGGTCGCGCTGGCGGTCGGGACGGCGCTGTCGACGGTGGTGCTGATGGTGGTCGGTGAGCTGGTCCCGAAGAACTGGGCCATCTCGCGCCCGCTGCCCGTCGCCCGGGCCGTCGCCACCCCGCAGCGCGCCTTCAGCTCCGCCTTCCGCCCGTTCATCGCCCATCTCAACAACACCGCCAACCGCACGGTGCGCCGGATGGGCCTGGAGCCCGCCGAGGAGCTGGCCTCGGCGCGCAGCCCGCAGGAGCTGGTCGCGCTGGCCCGGCACTCCGCCCGGGAGGGCGCCCTGGAGGCGGACACCGCCGAACTGTTCGTACGGACCCTGAACCTGCGAGAGCTGACCGCGGAGAACGTGATGACGCCACGGGTGCAGGTCATCGCCCTGGACGTACGGGCCACCACCGAGGACATCGCCAACGCCACCCGCGCCACGGGCCTGTCCCGCTTCCCCGTCTACCGCGGCAGCCTGGACACGGTCGTCGGCACCGCCCACATCAAGGACGTGCTCGCCATCCCCGCCGAGCAGCGGCTCCGCCACCCGGTGTCGGAGCTGATGCGTGAGCCGCTGTTCGTCCCCGCGTCGCTCACCGTGGACCGGGTGCTCGACCGGCTCTCGGGGGAGCGCAGCATGGCCGTGGTCATCGACGAGTACGGGGGCACGGCCGGGGTCGTCACCCTGGAGGACATCGTCGAGGAGGTGGTCGGCGAGGTCCGCGACGAGCACGATCCGCATGAGAAGCCCGACCTGGCCCCGGTCGGCGCGGGTGCGGAGGGCCGGATGCTGTACGACGCGGACGGCGCGGCCCGCGTCGACCAGCTGGCGGCGGTGGGTATGCGGGTGCCGCACGGCCCGTACGAGACGCTGGCCGGACTGGTGGCCACCGAGCTCGGCCGGATCCCGGTGCGGGGCGACGCCCTGGAGGTGGCGGGCTGGGGCATCGAGGTGGTCGACGACTCCGGCCACCGGGCCGCGCGGGTACGGCTGCGGGCGCCGCTGCCGTACGCCGGGGATGGTGAGGGGGCGGCCCGATGACCCTGCTCCAGCTGCTGATCGGCCTGCTGACCCTGGTCGTCAACGCCTTCTTCGTCGGCGCCGAATTCGCCCTCATCTCGGTGCGGCGCAGCCAGATAGAGCCGCGCGCCGAGCAGGGCGACCGGCGGGCGCATGCCGTGCTGTGGGGCCTGGAGCACGTCTCCGCGCTGCTCGCCGCCGCCCAGCTGGGCATCACGCTGTGCACGCTGGTGCTGGGCGCCGTCGCGGAACCGGCCATCGCACATCTGCTGGAGCCGGTCTTCCACGCGGTGCGGCTGCCGCTCGGGCTGGTCCACCCCGTCGCATTCGTGATCGCGCTGACCGCGGCGACGTATCTGCACATGCTGTTCGGCGAGATGGTGCCCAAGAACGTGGCGCTGGCCGAGCCGGTGCGCACGGCGCTGCTGCTGGGCCCGCCGCTGGTCACCCTGGCGCGCGGCCTGCGCCCGGTGATCTTCACGGTCAACGCCTTCGCGAACGCCCTGCTGAAGCTGTTGCGGGTGGAGCCCAAGGGCGAGGTGTCGGCGACCTTCTCCGATGACGAACTGGCCCGGGTGGTCGTGGATTCCGGCGAGGCCGGGCTGCTGGACGACCGGGCCACCGAGCGGCTGCGGGACGCCCTCGAACTGAGCCGCCGCCGGGTGCGCGATGTCGTGCTGCCCCTGGAGCAGGTGGTCTCCGCCCGGCTCGGGGTGACGCCCGAGGAGCTGGAGCGGATGGCGGCCACGTCCGGGTTCTCACGCTTCCCGGTGGTCGACGACTCCGGGCGCATCCTGGGCTATCTGCACGTCAAGGACGCGCTGGACGCGCGCCCGCGCGACCTGCCGTTCCGCCTCGATCAGCTGCGTTCGATCGCCCGT
>NZ_MUNE01000795.1 GCF_002154605.1 Streptomyces milbemycinicus
AGCCCCGCGCACAGCGCCACCGGGGGCACCAGATACACCAGCGCGAGCCCCGCCACCGTGGCCACCAGCAGCAGCGGATTGTGCCGCAGCTGCGCATAGGCGCTCCGCGAGACCATCCGCCACAGCTCGCCCAGCCGCGGATACGGCCGTACGCTGTCCACCCGGTCCGCGAGCCCCAGCCAGATCCTCCCCCCGCTCCGCTTCACCGCCCGGGCCAGCGCCACATCGTCGATGACCGCGTGCCGGACCACATCCGGGACCTTGGCCCGCTCGGCCGCCTCCCGCCGCAACAGCACACACCCGCCCGCGGCCGCCGCCGTCCGCGCCCCCGCCCGGTTGACCCACCGGAACGGGTAGAGCTGCGCGAAGAAGTACACAAACGCCGGGACAATCAACCGCTCCCACGCCGTCGCCACCCGCAGCCGCGCCATCTGCGACA
Source organism: Streptomyces milbemycinicus (assembly GCF_002154605.1). Classification (GTDB taxonomy): domain Bacteria; phylum Actinomycetota; class Actinomycetes; order Streptomycetales; family Streptomycetaceae; genus Streptomyces; species Streptomyces milbemycinicus. Next base: position 440 of record NZ_MUNE01000795.1, read on the forward strand.
CCAGATCGAGCCCGGAGCCGCGCGCCGCCCGCACCAACTCGCGCAGGGAGTCCGGCTCATGCGCGATGTCCGCGTCGGTCAGCAGCAGATACTCCATGTCCGGGCGGGCCTCGGCGAGCGTCATGCCATGGCGCACCGCCCACAGCTTGCCCGTCCAGCCCCGCGGCGGCTCACCGGGCGAGTCCACGGTCAGCGGCAGCCCGCCGTGCTCATCGGCGAGTTCGCGGGCCAGCTTGCCCGTGTCGTCCGTACTGCCGTCGTCGACGAGGAAGATCTCGGCCGGCCCCGGATAGTCCTGCGCCAGCAATGACGGCAGGCTCACCGGGAGGACGGCGGCCTCGTCCCGGGCGGGGACGACGATGGCGACGGGTGGCCAGCACTCCTCGATGGCGAGGTCCGCCGGGTCCTCGCAGGGGACGACGGGCTCACCGCCGGGGTTCGCCCGCGCACCGGGGTCCACCCGCGCACCGGGGTCCACCCGTGTACCGCCGCGGGGCAGCCGGACGTCCGTACGCCAGAAGAAGCCCTGGCCCAGCAGCAGCCACCCCCACACGACAAGTGACCCCACGGCGATCCACGTCAGCGCGTCCACCGTGGCAGTCTGCCCGACCAGGAGCCCGGTCGCCGGGCGCATCGGGGCGATCCATTAAAGTGACCGGGTGAAGATCGCGCTCATGGACTCCGGAATCGGCCTGCTCCCAGCAGCGGCCGCGGTGCACCGGCTCCGGCCGGACGCCGATCTCGTCCTCTCCTCGGACCCCGGCAGCATGCCCTGGGGCCCCCGCACCCCCGAAGACGTCACCCAGCGCGCGCTGGCCTGCGTCCGCGCCGCCGCCGCGCACCGCCCCGACGCGCTGATCGTCGCCTGCAACACCGCCTCGGTGCACGCCCTGTCCGCACTGCGGGCCGAGCTGGAGCCCGGGCTGCCGGTCATCGGGACCGTACCCGCGATCAAGCCCGCGGCGGCGGGCGGCGGACCCGTCGCGATCTGGGCCACCCCCGCCACCACGGGCAGCCCCTACCAGCGCCGGCTCATCAGCGACTTCGCGGACGGCGTCACCGTGACGGAGGTGGCCTGCCCGGGGCTCGCCGAGGCCGTACAGCGAGCCGACTCGGCGGCGATCGACGCCGCGGTGGCCGACGCCGCGGCCCGCACCCCGCGCGATATCCGGGCCCTCGTCCTGGGCTGCACCCACTACGAGCTGGTCGCCGACCGCATCCGGGCCGCCGTCCAGCCGGCCGACGCCCCGCCGATCGCCCTGCACGCATCCGCCGGGGCCGTCGCCGCCCAGGCCCTGCGCCGGATCGGCGCCACGCCCACCCCCTCGGGCGAGGCGGGCCAGGCAGCCTCGTCGGCCCTCTCGGACCTTCCCCAGGGGCGGCTCACCGTGCTGCTCAGCGGCCACGAGGCCGCGATGCCCGAGGCCGCCCTCGCATACGCGGAGGGGCGTCTGCTGGCGGCCGAACCCCTGGCGCGGGGCTGACGCGCGGCCCAGGACTGGGCTCGCCCGCAAACCTTTCATGCCCCCTACCACAGTCCTCTGCCGGGGTAGCGGAACGTGGGTACCCTGCCAGCTATGAGGCACCACGGCGAGGACGACGAGCGCGAAAGGCCGGCTGGGGCCAGGAGGCCCCCTGCGATCTGGACCGGGCGGGCGCACAACCGCGCCCAGTGGCTGCTGGCCGCCGGGGGCGCCGCCTGCGTGGCGCTCGGCATCGACCTGGCCGTCGCCTCTCCCTGGACCTCGGGTCTGGCCCCTCTCCTCATGGCCGTGATCGGCTGCCTCGCGGCCGGGCTGCTGATGCTCTTCGGCACCCTGGCCTTCGTCCACGTGGCCGTGCGGGTCGACGAGGAGGCCCTGGAGGTGCGCTGCGGCCACATTGGGCTGCCCCGGCGCCGTATCCCGCTCGATGACGTGGTCCACGCGGACTTCGCACCCCGGGTCACCCCATACCAGTGGGGCGGCTGGGGCTACCGCTGGCGCCCCGACAAGGGCACCGCGGTGATTGTCCGCCGCGGCGAGGGCCTGGTGGTCCGGCTCGGCGACGGCCGGATCTTCACCGTCACGGTGGACAACGCCGAGACCGCGGTACGCGTGATCCGCGACCGCCTGCGCGGGGTCGCGGCCGGGGCCTCGCAGGCCTAGATTCCGTCCGAGGTCACCGGCTATACATGATCCTGATACGGCCCGGAAGGTGCGTCCTTCCGGGCCGTTCCCCCGTCCGGCCCCGTTCCTTCAGCACGTCCCGTTCAGCCCGTTCCGTTCATCCTGCTTCCGTTCGACAAACGGAAAACGGAGGAAATCGATATGAGAGAGGTCGGCAGATGAGCGCACTGACACCAGAAGCACTGCTCGCGGATTACCTGGCCCTGGCGGATGACAGCTGTGTCGCCGTGCTGCCGCACGTGCTGCGCATTACGGCCGAACTCGGCATCGCCGATGTCATAGCGACGGACACCAAGACCGTCGAGGACATAGCCACCGCCACGGACGCGGACATCGAATCCCTCTACCGCCTGCTGCGTGCCCTGGTGTCGGTGGGCGTGCTCCTGGAGGACCCGTCCCGCTCCTTCCGGCTGACCGAGACCGGAAACCGCCTCCGCGCGGACGCCCCGAACAGCGTCCGCGAATCTGTCCTCAACGCCGACTCCCAGCGGGCCTGGCTCCGCGGTATCGACACCATCCGCAGCGGGCGCTCGGTCTTCGACAGCGTCCACGGCGGGGATTTCTTTGCGCACAAGAACTCCGACGGCGACGCCGATCGCGCTTTTCTGCGCCGGATGCGGGAGCGTACCGGGCGGCTGTACGGACAGTTCTCCTCGACGCCCGACTGGCGGCAGTCGGACGTCGTCATGGACATCGGGGGCGGCGACGGTTTTATGCTGGAGCGCGTCCTGCGCGAAGCCGATCATGTCAAGGGAATTCTTTTCGATCGACCGTCGGTCGTCGACATGGTCAAGGATTCCGAGCACATTCGGTCGCTCGGGGAGCGCTGCCGCCTCGAAAAGGGCGACTTCTTTGAATCGCTGCCCTCAGGGGCCGACACCCATATGCTGTGCAGCGTGCTGCACGACTGGACGGATAGCCAGGTGGTCGCCATTCTGCGCAACAGCAGGATGGCATTGCGGGACGGCGGGCGGCTACTGATCGTGGAGATGCTGGTGCCGGAGGACCAGGAATGGCACCCCAGCCGATGGAGTGACATCGGAATGATGGTGCTCACCGGCGGCCGTGAACGAACGGCAGCAGAATTCGAGACCTTGCTGAGCGATTCCGGATTCTGTCTTTCGAGCGTGACCCCGATTCCCGGCTCTTACTTCTCGGTGCTGGAAGCGAAATAGAAGGTTTTGGTTAGCCGCTGATGCCGCGCTTTTTGGCGCGGTTTGGTGGGCCTGGTGGGGTGGCACATGCGCCACCAGGCCCACCAGGCCCATCTGCGCTGGTTGTGACCTGACCGACTACTGCTCCGGCCGTTCCCTCAGCGCTGCGGCCAGCGTCCGGCCGATCTCGGCGAGCGGACCGGGCTGCATCATGTTGACGTGCTCACACGGAACCGGGTGTTCGTGCACGTGCCCCGTGATATACGGAGCCCACGCCCGAGGAGCGGCCACCGGCATGTGGTTGTCGACGGCCGCGGTGAAGAACAGCACATCGCCAGAGAATTTTTCCAGCGCGGCGGAGCGCCCGAGCGCCCGGTTGTTACCGACCGCGACGGCCAGCGCGGATATTTCATCCTCGCTGAGAGCGATGCCTCCCGTCATATAGCCCATGTGCTGCCTGGCGTAGTCGCGGAGGAGGGCGGAAAGATCCGCCGCATCGGCATCCTCCGGGATTTTGTATCCGGCGCCCTCCGCCAAGGCGTATATAAGGTCCTCTTCTTTTTCCGGGCCCGATGGAATAACCCCGTCGTTTGGATAGGCGTCAAGCATGCTCAGCAGGCTGACGACTTCTCCCTGACTTTGAAGCAGTACCGCCGCGGCGTGGGCGACCAGCCCTCCGAAGGACCAGCCGAGCAGCCGGTAGGGACCGACGGGCTGAACAGAACGCATCAGCTTCACATAGTCCCGCGCCATTTCCTCCAGGGAGGTCGGCAGCGGCTCCTTCCCCATCAGGCCGCGCGACTGGAGCCCGTAAATGGGGACTTCTTCTGGGATGTGCCGCAGCAGACCGGCGTAGCACCAGCTGAGCCCTGATACCGGATGCACGCAGAACAGCGGTGGTTCGTCGCCGCTCGAGCGGATGGGAAGGAGCGGATCGAACGGATCCTGGCTGGTCCCGTCTTCGATGCGTTCGGCGAGGCCGGCGACGGTGGGGGCTTCGAAGAGGGCTCGGATGGTGAGTTCGACGTCCAGGGCGGTGCGGATGCGGCTGATCAGGCGGGTGGCGAGGAGGGAGTGTCCGCCGAGGGTGAAGAAGTTGTCGTCGATTCCGA
>NZ_MUNE01000796.1 GCF_002154605.1 Streptomyces milbemycinicus
CGACCCACATCCCGCCGACGGACGGTTCGTACCCGTCGGCGGGATGTGGGTCGAATCCGACACCAACATGCCCGGGTCGGAGGCGATGGCCCGCCAGTTCGTCCACGGCAAGCGCTTCTTCCTCGAAGAGTTCGGCATCGAGAGCGACGAGGCGTGGCTGCCCGACACGTTCGGCTTCGCGGCCGGACTGCCGCAGATCATCAAAGCCGCGGGCTCGACACGCCTGCTCACCCAGAAGATCTCGTGGAGCCGCACCAACACGTTCCCGCACCACACGTTCTTCTGGGAAGGCATCGACGGCACCCGCATCTTCACGCACTTCCCGCCCGTCGACTCGTACAACTGCGAAATGACGGGCCGCCAACTGGCCCATGCCGCACGGAACTTCAAGGAGAAGGGCGTCGCCACGCGCTCCCTCGCGCCGACCGGCTATGGCGACGGCGGAGGCGGCACCACGCGTGAGATGGTCGCCAAGGCGGCCCGGATGCGAAGCCTGGAGGGCGCCGCGGCCGTCGAGTGGGAGACCCCCGCCGCCTTCTTCACCAAGGCCGAGGCCGAATACCCGAACCCGCCCGTCTGGGTCGGCGAGCTCTACCTCGAGCTGCACCGCGCCACCCTCACCAGCCAGGCGCAGACCAAGCGCGGCAACCGGCGCAGCGAGTCCCTCCTGTACGAGGCGGAGCTGTGGGCCGCGACGGCGACCGTGCGCGTCGGATTCCGGTACCCGTACGAAGAGCTGGACGGGCTCTGGAAGACGGTGCTGCTGCACCAGTTCCACGACATCCTGCCGGGTTCGTCCATCGCATGGGTGCACCGAGAGGCACGCGAGACCTATGCGCGCCTCGCCGCGGAACTCGAGGGCATCATCGCGGATGCGCAGCGCGCGCTGGCCGGTGATCCATCGGGAGGCACCGAGCTCGTCTTCAACTCGGCCCCCCACACCCGCCGTTCGGTACCTGCCCGGGGAGCCACCTCACAGGCCACGGACGGGGACGGCGTCACTCCTGTCCTGCGCGACGGGGGCGGCTACGTTCTGGACAACGGCCTGCTCCGGGTCGAGATCGACGGGCGGGGCCTGGTGGTCTCCGCCTACGACCGGGTCGGCGACCGGGAGGCGATTGCTCCGGGACAGGCGGCCAACCTGCTGCAGCTGCACCCCGACTTTCCCAACCAGTGGGACGCCTGGGACGTGGACGCCTTCTACCGCAACGTCGGAAGCGACCTCACCGAAGCGGCCGACGTACGTGTCGACGGCGCCGCGGTGCGGGTTGAGCGGGTCTTCGGGCGCTCCAAGACGGTTCAGCTGCTGTCCGTTCCGGCCGCCGCCAAGCGGCTCGACATCGACACTGAGGTCGACTGGCACGAGACGGAGAAGTTCCTGAAGCTGGCGTTCCCTCTGGACGCGAAGGCCGACCGGTACGCCTCCGAGACACAGTTCGGCCATGTGTACCGTCCCACCCACCAGAACACGAGCTGGGAGTGGGCCAAATTCGAGGCCTGCAACCACCGCTTCGTCCATATCGAGGAGCCGGGCTGGGGCGTCGCGCTCGTCAACGACGCGACGTACGGCCACGACGTGACCCGCGCCGTCCGTACGGGTGCCGACGCGGGTACGACGACTACGGTGCGGGCCTCGCTGCTGCGCGCGCCTCGCTACCCGGACCCGGAGACCGATCAGGGTGTGCACCGATTCCATCACGCGCTCGCGCCGGGTGCGACGATCGGTGACGCCGTCCGCGAGGGCCACCGGGCCAACCTGCCCGAGCGCAGGATCACCGGAACCGCCAAAGCGGTCGCGCCTCTGGTCGCCGTGGACAACGATGCCGTGGTGGTCAGCGCGGTGAAGCTGGCCGACGACCGCAGCGGCGACCTCGTTGTCCGCCTCTACGAGGCGCACGGCGGCCGCGCGCGTGCCATCGTCCGCATCGACGGCTTCGCCATCGAACGGGCTGCTCCGACGGATCTGCTGGAGCGGCCGCTCCCGGACGCGGAGCCGCAGACACACGCCGACGGCGGCCTCGTGCTCGTACTGCGACCGTTCCAGATGGTGACCCTGCGCCTGCCGCGGTCATGAATCGCACCCCAGCCGAGGACCGTGCCCACTGGGAGCGGACCGCAGACCAGCTGCTGCTCGCCGTCCGGCCCTACGCCACCGGCGAGCACGCCCTGATCGACCTGCCCGGTGTGCCGAGCGCAAACGGTGCGCACAGCGACGGACTCGAAGGCTTCGCCCGCACCTTCCTGCTGGCCGGCTTCCGGCTCGCGGGAGCGGGCGGGAACGATCCGCACGACATCGCCGGGTGGTACGCGCAGGGCCTGGCCGCCGGCACCGACCCGAAGAACCCGGAGCGCTGGCCCACGTTCGCCGAGTGCAACCAGGCCAAGGTCGAGGCCGCGTCCATCGCGCTCGCGCTGCACGAGACGAGGCCGTTGATCTGGGACCGGCTCGACGACCAGGCGCGGCAGCGGGTCCTCGACTGGTTCGCCCCGATGGTCGGCGACCCGATGCCCGGCAACAACTGGATCTGGTTCCAGGGCATCACCGAGGCATTCGCCCGTACGGTCGGCGGTCAGTGGCGGCAACAGGACCTCGACCGGATCATCGCCCTGACCGACGGCTGGTACGCGGGCGACGGCTGGTACTCCGACGGCCTCACCGGCGGCGCCCACCGCAACTTCGACCACTACAACGGCTGGGCCATGCACCTGTACCCGTTGTGGTTCTGCCGCATCCTCGACCATGCGGCACCCGGCGGACTCCTCGACCGCTACCGGGCCCGGCTGCACCGTTTCCTGGAGGACCAGCGCCTCTTGATCGGCGCCAACGGCTCACCGCTCATCCAGGGCCGCTCCCTTACGTACCGCCACGCCGCGCTCGCCTCGCTGTGGACCGGAGCCCTGTTCGACGCGACGCCACTGGCACCGGGGGAGACCCGCGCACTCGCGAACCGTATGCTCCACCACTTCACCGACCACGGCGCCATGGACGAGCAGGGACTGCTCACGCTCGGCTGGCACCGGCCCTACCGCGGCATCCTCCAGGTGTACTCGGGACCCGCGTCCCCGTACTGGGCGAGCAAGGGCTTCATCGGTCTCGCCTTGCCGCCGGACCACCCGGTGTGGACCGAGGGCGAGGCACAACTCGCCGTAGAACAGGGCGACTTCACACGTGCCTTGCCCGCGCCCGGCTGGCTCGTCTCCGGTACGGCCGCCGACGGTGTCGTACGAGTCGTCAACCACGGCGGCGACCACGCCGACCCGGCTCGGCTCCACGCCGACGACCCCTGCTACGCCCGGTTCGCCTACTCGACACACACGGCGCCCGAGACCCCCGGCGACCCTACGGCCGGTCCGAGCGCCGGTGCGGACGCCGGCCCGCTCGACAACGCGGTCGTGCTCCTCGACGCGGCGGGCCGTGCCTCGCACCGCCGCCCGGCGACCAGGATCTCCATGGCCGGTGCCACAGCCGTCTCGCGCTCGCGCGCGCACTGGCCACAGGACGCGACGTGGGACCCGTTCGGTGGGCCCGATACCCCTTACATGCTCGGTCCTTGGGTCACCGTCGGTTCCGCGTTGCGTGGGGCGATCGAGGTACGGGCCGTGCGCGTCGACCCCGCCGCCGGTGATGAGCCGACCGGTCATGTGCTGCGGATCGGTGGATGGTCCCTTGCTGTCGATTCGCAGGGCGCGCCGTGCGCCGCGCAGGGCGCCACCGCCCGCGTAGCAGGTGTCGACGGGCTGATCTCCTCTCTCGTCGGCGCACACGGGTTGCCCGCCGCGTCCGTGGTGTCGGGAGCCGACAGCAATGCGCTGGGCGACGCATCCGCCACCCCCGTCGTGCGGACCGACGGCCCGGTCGCCTACGGCACCCTCCACATCGCCCTCGTTCACCTCGGCGGTTCGGACCCCGCCTCCCTGCCGCGGGTCACCCCCCGTGCCGAGGGGACCACCCTGGTCGCGGACGTGACCTGGGCCGACGGCGCCCGGGACGTCATTCGACTGCCCGCTGCTGAAAAAGAGTTCGACCCCTGGAAGGACCAGCACCGTGCATGACGACCGCCGGATCATCGAGACACGGATCCGCAAACTGCTGGACCATGTGATCCGCCCCGCTCTCTACAGCTCCGTATGCCCGCTCACGCTGAGCGCCTGGCTCGTCGAAGGCGAACCGGTCCCCGTGGCCGACGCCCTGCGCGCCGACTACGAGCCCTTCACGCTCGGCTCCACGTGGGGCGGCGCGTGGGCGACAACGTGGATGCGGGCGAGTGCGGAGATCCCCGAGCAGTGGACGGGGCGTCGCGTCGAGGCCGTCTTCGACCTCGACTTCGACCTCACCAAGGGGCCCGGCGGTCAGGCCGAGGGCCTGGTGCACGACGCCCACGGTGCACCGATCCAAGGCCTGCACCCTTACAACCGAAGCGTGCTGCTCACCGACTCCGCCACCGGTGGCGCCCGCGTGGACCTGCTGATCGAGCTCGCCGCCAACCCGCCCATCGTGGCCAGCGCGGGTCTGCACATCCACCACGGTTCGCGCGAGACCGCCGGCGGCGAGCACATCTACCGTCTCAAGCAGGCCGAGATCGCAGTGCGCGAGGACGACGTATGGCACCTTATCCACGACATCGAGGTGCTCGACGAGCTGATGCATGAGCTGCCGCTCGGCTCATCGCGGCGTCACGAGATCCGCTACGCGCTGCGCCGCGCCGCCGACGCCGTCGACCCGAGCGACGTGGCGGGCACGGCGGCGCGGGCCCGCGGCCGGCTGGCCGATGTGCTGGCCCGGCCCGCACACGCCTCCGCGCACACCATCGCCGCCGTCGGCCACGCCCATATCGACTCGGCCTGGCTGTGGCCGGTCCGGGAGACCGTGCGCAAATGCGCGCGCACCTTCACCAACATGACGACCCTCGCCCAGGAGTACCCGGAGCTGATCTTCGCCTGCTCCTCGGCACAGCAGTACGCGTGGATGAAGGAACAGCACCTGGATATCTTCGCCCGGATGAAGCGAGCGGCCGCGGAAGGCAATTGGGTGCCCGTGGGCGGCATGTGGGTCGAGGCCGACGGCAACCTCCCCGGCGGCGAAGCGCTCGCACGCCAACTCGTATACGGGCGGCGTTTCTTCGCGGAGGAGTTCGGCGTCGAGCAGAAGGGCGTATGGCTGCCCGATTCGTTCGGGTACACCGCCGCCTACCCGCAGCTCGCGAAGCTCGCGGGAGCCGAGTGGTTCCTCACCCAGAAGCTGTCCTGGAACGAGACCAACAAGCTGCCGCACCACACCTTCGCGTGGGAGGGCATCGACGGCTCGCGTATCTTCACCCACTTCCCGCCCGTCGACAGCTACGTCGCTTCCCTCGCCGCGGCCGAACTCGCACACGCCGAGCGCAACTTCGCGGACAAGGGCGTGGCCACGCGCTCGCTCGTCCCGTTCGGTTACGGCGACGGAGGCGGTGGCCCCAGCCGCTCGATGCTGGAGAAGGCCCGCCGCCTGCGCGACCTCGAAGGCTCGCCCAAGGTCGTCATCGAGGCGCCGGACGACTTCTTCGCGGCGGCACGCTCCGAGCGCGACCAACTCCCCGTATGGCGTGGCGAGTTGTACCTGGAGAACCATCGCGGCACCTACACCAGCCAGGCGCGCACCAAGCGCGGCAACCGGCGCAGCGAGGCCCTGCTGCGCGAGGCCGAACTCTGGGCCGCGACCGCCGCTGTCCGGGCCGGGGCACCGTATCCGTACGAGCGCCTGGAATCGCTGTGGCGGCGGGTCCTGCTCAACCAGTTCCACGACATCCTGCCGGGCTCGTCCATCGCCTGGGTGCACCAGCAGGCCGAGCGTGAGTACGCCGAGACCCACGCCGAGCTCGAGATGCTGATCGCCGACGCGGTCGGTCACCTGCCCGGCGCGCCCGCGCTGCTCAACGCCGGTCCCTACGCCCGTCGCGAGGTCGCCATCGTCACCGGTGGGGAGTTCGCGGGAGCGCAGCGTCTCTCGGACGGCCGCAGCGCCGTCCTCGCCGACGTCCCGCCGCTCGCCACCGGCGGCACGGTGGACACGCACCGGGGCTCCGTCACCGCCACGGCACAGGACGCGGGCTTCCTCCTCGACAACGGGGCGCTGACGGTCGTCGTGGACCGCCGCGGCCTGATCACGTCGGTGTACGACCACACGGCACAGCGCGAGGCCATCGCCCCCGGCACCGCAGGCAACCTCCTCCAGCTCCACCCCGACGACCCCAACCTGTGGTCGGCGTGGAACATCGACCCGTACTACCGCGACACCGTGCGCGACCTGGACGAGGCCGAGTCGGTGACCCTCGTGGACGAGGGACCGCTGCTCGCGTCGGTCCGGGTCGAACGCGCCTACGGAGCCTCCCGGTTCGTCCAGCACATCGAGGTCGCCGCCGAGTCCCGCCAGGTGATCGTCCGCAACGACATCGACTGGCAGGAGCGGGACACCGTCCTCAAGGCGGCCTGGCCGCTGGATGTGCACGCGGACCGGGAGAGCGCCGAGATCCAGTTCGGCCATGTGCAGCGCCCCACACATGAGAACACCAGCTGGGACGCGGCCCGCTTCGAACTGTGGGCGCACCGTTGGGTGCACATCGGCGAACGGCACTGGGGTGCGGCCCTGCTGAGCGACTCGACATACGGCCACGACGTGGGCCGCGACACCCGCGAAGACGGCGGAACCACCACCACGATCCGGCTCTCGCTGCTGCGTTCCCCGCACAGCCCCGACCCGCAGGCCGATCGCGGGCGGCACAGCTTCAGCTACGCCCTCCTCGCGGGCACCGGGATCGAGGGGGCGATCGCCGGGGGTTACGCGCTGAACCTGCCTCTGCGTCCGGCCCCGGCCTCGGCCCGCTCCGTGGTCGAACTCGACACCACGGACGTCGTGGTGGAGTCGGTGAAGCTCGCGGACGACCGCAGTGGGGACGTCGTGGTCCGCCTGTACGAGGCGTGCGGTGGAGCGGTCGCCGCGCGCCTGCGCGTGGGCTTCCCGCTCGCCGCGGCATTCGACTGCGACCTGCTGGAAGTGCCGACTCAGCAGCTCACGGCCCGCCCCGACGACGAGCGGGCCGTCGATCTCCGGCTCCGGCCCTTCCAGATCCGTACCCTGCGCCTGCGCCCTGACGTGGACCAGGCGCATTGACCCGATTCCAGGCCGGGGAGGCACATTGACGACCAAGACGGCGAGAACCGAGAAGGCCACCATTCGGCGCGGCACCAACCTGCCGCGCATGGGCGACTTCAACGAATCCGTGATTCTCGACGCCATCCGCCGCCACCCCACCGGCCTGAGCCGCGTGGAACTCGCGCAGGCCACCGGCCTGTCCGCGCAGACCGTCTCGAACATCACACGGCGGCTGCTCGACCAAGGTGTGGCCCGCGAATCGGGCAAGCACAACACAGGCAGCGGAAAGCCTCGCACGCTGCTCGAAATCGTCCCCACGTCCCGCTATGCCGCGGGAGTCCACCTCGACCCGGCCGTCATCAGCTGCGTCCTGGTGGACCTGCTCGGCACGGTCGTGGCCCAGCGCAGCCAGCGGACCCCGAGCGGCGGCGACACCGACGGGATCGTGGCCGACATGGCTGCCTCGGTAGGCGCGCTCGTGGCGGAAGCGGGAGTGGACACGGCAGCGGTCCTGGGCCTGGGCATCGCAGCGCCGGGGCCGATCGACGCGGCCGCCGGATGGGTCGTCGATCCGCCGGAACTGCGCGGCTGGGGCCGCTATCCGCTGCGCGACCGGCTCAGTGAGGCAACCGGATTCCCGGCCCTGCTCGACAAGGACGTCACGGCCGCCGTCGTCGCGGAGCGTTGGGCCGGGGCGGCCACCGACAGCCGCAACCTGCTCTTCTTCTACCTCGGCACCGGTTCCGGAATGGGGCTCGTGGTGGAGGACACCGTGCTGCGCGGCGTGTCAGGGAACGCCGGCGAGGTCGGCGGGCTCGGCGCGGGCTTTTCGACCCGGACGCTCGTCGACGAGGCCATCGCCCTGGGCGCGCTCGGAGCCGAGTTCACGGTCCTCGACCCGGCCGACGCCCAGCGCGGCCTGAAGCGGCTCGCGGAGCTCGCCGGCGAAGGGGAGGCGCAGGCGGACGGCATCGTCGAGCGCCTGGGCATCCGCATCGGCCGAGGCGTGTGTGCGGCGGCGACGCTCCTTGACGTCGGCACCATCGTCTTCGGCGGACCCACCTGGCAGGTGCTCGCGGACCGTCTGCTCATGACCATCGAACCGATGGTCGCTCAGTCCCCGTTCGTCAGGGCGACCCACCCGACCACGGTCCTTTCCACCACCCTGGGTGAGAACGTGGCCGCGGTGGGGGCGGCATCCCTCGTCCTCGACCGGGCGCTGTCCGCCCAGCCGAGGTCCCTGCTGCTGGGCTGAGCGCCGGCTCGCGAGGAATCGCAGATCAGGGATATGACACCACGGTGGAGGGCACGGTGGAGGTGCCCGAGGTGGGGGAACCGGTGTCATTGATGACGCGTTCGTACTGGCCGTTGCCCCCGAGCGAGACGACCAGCAGATTGTGGAACTTCACCCCCGGCGCGTTCGGGGCGGCGAATCCGTGGTGCTGCACAATGCTCGGGTCGACGTTGTAGTAGCAGTAGCTGCCGAGCCCCCATCCTTCGTGCGTGGTCACCGAGTCGGCCACCTTGTAGGCCGCGTAGCCCTTGATGGAGCCGTTCTGGATGGCCGCCTGGTTCGGGGCGTCGTATGCCTTCTCGTTCTGGAAGAAGATGGTGCGGCCCCGCTGACCGAACCACTGCACGTCGTACTTGTTGAAGTGCTCCACGAACAGACCCGTGGCGAGGACGTCGTCACCGTTGACCCGGACGCCGTAGTCGGCGCGGTTGGTCTCCCAGCCGACGCCGTCACCGTGGTCGGCGCGCCAGACCCAGGTGTGGTCGACGATGGTGTGACGGCTGTTGATCACGATGCTGGTGGTGGCCTTGCCGGGGCCCGCGCCGCCGATGCGTATGAACACGTCCTGCACGGTGGTGGGGTTGGCCGAGTGGTCGGCCGAGGCTCCTTGCGGGCCGACTTCCAGCAGGGTGGCCGAGTTGACCGGTCCGGCGTCGATGAGGAAACCGGCCAGCCGGACCCCGTCGACGTCGGCGACCTTCAGTGCGGTGACGCCGTTGTCGGGGATGAGGGTGGCGTAGCCGAGCCCGAGGACGACAGTGTTCGCCCGGTTCACCTGGATCGGCTGGTCGAGGTGGTAGATCCCCGGGGTGAGCAGCAGCTGGAGCCCCTGGGTGAGTGCTTCGTTGAGGGTGGCCGCGGTGACGCCGGGCTTGGCCACATAGAACTGTGACAGGGGCAGCGAGGTGCCTCTGGGGGTGCCGTTGCCCCAGGTGACCCCGCGGGAGTTGGTCCGCTTCTCGGGCAGGAAGACCCGGTATTCGCTGCCGTTGAGGTACAGGAAGGGCTTCTCCCGGGAGATGGGAGTGGTGTCGATCGTGGTGTACGGCGGGTTCGGGAAGCTCTGCGCGGGCGCGCCCTCCACACCGGAGAACACCATGTTCCACACGGCGTTGAGCCAGCCGCCGACGGCGCTGTCGCGGGTGTACCACTGCTGCTGGGAGTACGGTCCCACCTGGCCGTCGATGCGGCTGTCCGCGATGTAACCGCCGCTCGCCCAGCCGTAGCCGTCGGGGGAGAGGTTGAGGCCGCCGCGGACATGCATACGCCGGAAGGGTGCGGCCTGCGCCACGGCCCAGCGGTTGGTGCCGTTGACCGGTACGAGCGCAAGGTTCTCCGCGGAACGCCAGAAGTTCTGCGTGGCGTTGCCGTTGAACCACCCGGCGTCGACCGTGACATCGCCGTTGATGGTCGTGTCGTCGGGAGACAGCCCCAGCCCGGCGATCGAGGTGTAGAAGCCGAGCTGGGCGTTGAGCCCGTGGTAGGTGCCGGGTTTGAACAGCAGGGCGTAGCGCCCGGTGCCGAACTGTGCCGACTCCTGCTTCTTGAACACCTCGTCCAGTTTGGCCTGGATGCCGGGCGTGGACGGGTCAAAGACGATGACGTTGGGACCGAGGTCGCCGCCGCCCGGCAGGGCGCGCGGGCTCCTGTTCCGGCCTGCGGGAGCGGCGGAGGCGGGAGCGGACAGGCCGACGAGGGCGGGGGCCGCTGCGGCGGCGGCCGCGGCGCCGAGGGCGTCGGGGCGCTGGCCCCACATCCGGGCCCGGTCGAGGGCGACGACGCTGCGCATCCGCTCGAAGGCGGCGAGGGCTCCCTGGGAGACCAGCTCGGAGGTGGAGGGGTCGGTGACGGCGGCTTCGATCAGGTCCAGCACCTCGGGGTCGCCGGTCTCGGCGAGGTGCCGCAGTGCCGCGGCGCGGGCCGCGGCGGGCGCGGCCGCGGCGGCAGCGAGGAGTTCGGGCCGGTCCTCGGGGCCGGCGACGGCGGCCAGGCAGCGGGCCGCGGCTTCGGGGCGGCGGGCGCCGGGCCGCAGGTCGTCCTCCTGCCCAGCCCACAGGAGGACGTCATGGACGCTCCAGCCGGGGCGCGGGCCCATGGGGCGCAGCTGGCGCTGCCAGCGGTCGAAGGAGCCCTGTTCCTGGGCGGCGCGCACCCGGGTCCCGTGCCGGGGGTCGTCGGCCCACAGTCGCCAGGGCCGGGGTTCATAGGCGCCGCGCACGGCGGCGGCGAGTTCGGCGTCGCCTTCGGGGGTCTCGGGGTATCGGGCGAGGACGGCGGGGGCAAGGGCGCGCAGCTCGGTGTCCTCGTCGCGCAGGGCCAGCTCGTCCAGCGCCCACTGCCAGTTGCCGCCGGTCGCGGCGTAACGGCGGAGCAGGCGGAGGGCGTCCTCGCGGCCGTACGAGGCGAGGTGGCCGAGGACGGCGAGGGCGAGGCCGGTGCGCTCCTCGGCGGTGTCGATGAGGTCGTCGGGGTCGAAGAGGTGCTGTTCGATCTCGTCGAGTCCGGCGCCGAGGTCGAGGCAGAGTCTGGCGTAGTACAAGGAGCGGTTCTCGACCTGCCAGTCACGCCGGGGGTCGTACAGCACACAGTGGTGCAGTGCCGCGAGCGACTCGGCCCGCGGCGCCGCGAGGGCGTGCAGGGTCCCGTCGCCGCGGCCTCGCTGGAGGAGGCCGAGCAGGGTGCCGCTGGGCGCTATGTCTGGATCGAACATGAGGTCAGCATCCGGTGCGGGGGGTTCGCTGGCAACGGGATTTCCGTCGTCCGGCATTCTTGCCGGTGTCCGGGCGTGATATGCGCGATGAACGTGGATCAACGCCTTGGACCTTGAGATCCCGAGCGCCGCAGCCTACCTGGAACAGATCGTTCCGCCGAACCGCGCCGACTTGCCCAGGACGGCCACCGGCATATGCCAAAAGCACCACCGGATCGGGTATTGCCAAACCGCTTACGCGACGTCGCAGCCTGTGCAAGAGTCGTTACCGGTCCTTCCCTCACGACCCGGCCACGCCGTGCCCGTATCGGAGAACGTCATGCCGTCCCCCCACTCCGCGGACCATTCCGCAGCCCAGCCCCCCCAGCCGCCCAGGGACACGGTCGACGCGCTCATCTCACAGACCCGGCGGCTGCGCGGCGACATGGACGCCGTCCGCCGGGACACCACGGCGGACCTCGACCGGGCGGACGACCCCCAGCTGCGCTGGCAGCGCGCGCTGTGCGATCTCGCGGTCCACCATCTGGACGACCTGGGCCGGAATCTGGACCAGCTGCGCGAGGGGGTGCCCACCGACCCGGCCGAGGCCGAAGCGCCCTCGGAGGCGGAGGCAGGGACAGGGGGCCGGCCCGCCGCCGAGCCGCCCCCGCCGCCGGGCTCCGCGTACGCCACATCCGCGCGGGACGCCGGGCCCGAGGGGCAGGGCTCGCTGCTGAGCCGCGTCGGCAGCGCCGAGTGGAACCTCCTCACCGACGCCGTGACCTGGTCCGACGAGCTGTGCCAGATCTTCGGCCGGGCCCCCGAGGAGGGCGGGCTGCCCCTGGACGAGCTGCCCTCCTGGGTGTTCTCCGAGGACCAGCCGACCCTGACCGCGCTGGTCACCGACTGTCTGGTCGACGGCAAGCCGATCGACGGGGAGTTCCGCATCGTGCGCGCCGACGGCGTGGTGCGCACCGTCCATATGTCGGGCGAGCCCGTGCTCGACGACGACGGCAGCACCGCGTCCATGTGGGCCGTGCTGCGGGACGTCAGCGAGCTGCGGCGCAGCGAGCGCGCGGTGCGCGAGACCCGTGACTCACTGCGGCGGCAGCGGCATATCGCGCAGACCGAGCACCGGGTCGCGGTCGAGCTCCAGCAGGCCGTGCTGCCCGTGTGGCGCGGCTCCCCGCGGCCCTCCCCGGCGGGCCCGGCCGCCCTGGACCTCGCCGCCCACTACTTCCCCGCCTCGACCAGCACGCTGATCGGCGGCGACTGGTACGACGCGCTGGAGCTGCCCGACGGCGGGACCCTGCTCAGCGTCGGCGACCTCACCGGCCATGGCGTGGCCGCCACCTCCGGCGTGGCGATGCTGCTCGGCGCGGTGCGCGGGATGGCGGTGACCGGGGTGGCGCCGGGCGCCTTGATGAGCTGGCTCAACCAACTGCTCGACGCCTCCGAGCAGCCCGCCCTGGGCAGCGCCGTATGCGGCCGGTACGACCCCGCCACCCGCACCCTGGTGTGGGCCCAGGCCGCACACCCCGCCCCGCTGCTCTTCCGCGACGGGACGGGGCGCGCCCTGCGGCCCCCGGAGGGCGTCCTGCTCGGCGCCACGCCTGGTGCGACATACACCCAGTACGGCGAGCGGCTGGAGCCCGGCGATCTGCTGGTGCTGCACACCGGAGGACTCTGGCCGTACGGCGCGGACGCCGAGGGTGACGCGGGGGCCGAGCGGCTGCTCGGGCTGGCGCCGCGGTTCGCCACCGCGCACAGCGCACAGGAGTGCGTACGGGCCGTGGTGGAGGCGTTCGACGACGAGCGGCGCGAGGACGACGCCTGCGTGCTGATCGCGCGGGTCGGCTCATAGCGCGTCAGCTCATCACGCGTCAGCCGAGCGCGCGGGCCGGCTCGTAGCGCATCACACGACGGCCGTCCTCCCGTCGCCGCCCGGCGCTCCGCCGCCCGGCGCTCCGCCCTCCGGTGTCTTCGGCCCGGACCCCTGGGGCCCCAGCCCTTTCGGCGCCCGCTGCTCGATCTCCTCGCGCAGTCTCTGGATATCGGGGCGCGTGGAGTACCGGCCGGTGAGCCGGTACATCTCGCGCAGCCGGTCCCAGGTGCGGTGTGAGGAGTTGTGCTCGATGGTCAGCAGGGCCAGCCGCGCGTACTTGTCCGCCTGCTCCGGGTCGTCGCCGATGAAGCACGCCGAGGCGATGGAGATGTGGTCGAAGATCTGCGACCGGTCGCGGCCGTCCTCCCGCATCCGCAGCCCCTCCCTGGCATGCTGCTGGGCGATCGCCGCGGCACCGGGCTCATGCTCCGCGAGCGTGCGGTAGACCAGCCCCTCCATGCCGTGCAGATCCGCCTCGTTGAACAGCTGCATCCAACTCGGCGGCGGCACATCCCCCTTGTCCGAGACGAACAGCTCCTCCGCCTGGCCCAGAGTGCGGCGCACCGCCTGACTGTGGCCCATCGACGCCTGCGCCCATGCCTCGATGGTGCAGAACATCGCGCGGGTACGGGGCAGCGTCTCCTCGCCCGCGCCGGACTTGGCGAGCTTCATCAGATCGAGTGCATCGTCCGGCCGGCCCAGATGGACCATCTGCCGGGCGGCACGGGAGAGCGCTTCGCTCGCCCGGGGGCGGTCGCCGCCCTCGCGGGCCGCGTGCGCGGCGATCACGAAGTACTTCTGGGCGGTGGGCTCCAGGCCCACGTCGTGGGACATCCAGCCCGCGAGCACGGCCAGGTCGGCCGCGACGCCCCACAACCGGCGCTGCAGCGCCGG
>NZ_MUNE01000797.1 GCF_002154605.1 Streptomyces milbemycinicus
CGGCAAGACGTACACCTACACCCTGCGCGACGGGATCACCTGGGAAGACGGCTCGCCCATCACCTCCGAGGACGTCAAATACGGTATCGAGCGGGCCTGGGCCCCCGACGTCATCTCCGGCGGCCCGGCCTACCTCAAGCAGGTCCTCGACCCCGGCGGCAAGTACAAGGGCCCCTACAAGGACGACAAGCTGGGCCTGAAGGCCATCGCCACCCCCGACAGCAAGACCATCGTCTTCCATCTGGCCGAGCCGAACGGCGACTTCGAGCACATGCTGGCGATGCCGGCCGGTTCGCCCGTGCCGAGCTCGAAGGACACCAAGGCCAAGTACACCGAGCACCCGTTCTCCTCCGGGCCGTACAAATTCGGCTCGTACGCGCCGAACAAATCGCTGGAGCTGGTCCGCAACACCGAGTGGAACCAGAGCTCCGACCCGGTCCGCGCCGCCCTGCCCGACCGGATCACGGTCGACTTCGTCTCGAACGACTCGACCAGAGGCCAGCAGCTCCTCGCGGGCGCCTACGACGTGGACCTCGAACCGGCCTCGCTTCCCAAGGATGCCAGCGCCAGGGCCGTCAACAGCCCGCTCAAGAACCACCTGGACGACCCGTACACTCTGGGTCTGCGCTATCTGGCCCTGCCGCGGACCGTCAAACCGCTGGACAACATCCACTGCCGCAAGGCGATCGTCTACGGGACGGACCGGCGGTCCGTGCAGACGGCCCTCGGCGGCCCCGTCGGCGGCGGTGAGATCGCCCCGAACATGCTCCCGCCGGGCATCGAGGGGGCGGACCCCAGCGACGACCCGTACGACGTCCTGGCGAACGACGGAAAGGCGGACATCTCCAAGGCGAAGAAGGAACTGAAGGCCTGCGGCAAGCCGGGCGGCTTCCGGACCACCCTCGCGGTGCGCACCGGAAACTCCGACGACCTCACCACCGCCCAGGCGCTGCAGTCCTCGCTGAAGTCCGTCGGGATCACGATCGCCATCCAGCAGATCGAATTCAGCCAGTACTACAGGACCGTGGGCTCGCCCTCGACTGTCAAGAAGAAGGGCTACGGCATCATCATCGGGCGGTGGCTGCCCGACTTCCCGACCGGCCAGGGATTCCTGCAGCCCCTGGCCGACGGCCGCTTCATCCTGCCCACTGGCAATTACAACTTCGCCCAGCTGGATGACAAGTCCATCAACGGCCTCTTCGACGACGCGATCGCCGAACAAGACCCCCAGAAGGCCGGGAAGATTTACGCCCAGATCAACAAGAAGATCTCCGACACCGCCGGGTATGTCCCCCTGTTCTTCCAGAAGGGCTACGCCTGGCGCGGCACCCGGCTGACCAACGTCTATACGACCGACGCGTATTCGGGCAGCTACGACTTCGCGTCGCTGGGTGTCTCGCCGTAGTCCGGGGGCGGCCGCGTGGGAGTCGCTGTTCGAGGGGCCGGGGCCCACGGAGCCGTTGCGCGAGATGTGGGCGCAGGGGCTGGGGGCCAACCCGGCCGTACCCGACGACCTGCGGCGCGCTCTGCTGGGCCGCTCGCGTCACCTTCTGTGGCGCAAGCGGCCGTCCTCGGTCCTCCGCCACCCCGGCCTGCCGGTGCCGGTGCTGGTGCGGCTGTTGCGGGATCCCGCCACCGCGGAGGAGGCGGCCGGACATCCGGCGCTGCCCGTGGACGTCATGTGGCGGATGATCCAGCAGCCTTGAGGTGATCGGGAGGCCGTCACTCCCCCGCGATGGCGGCCCGCAGGCCCACGTTGCTCATCAGCAGGCCGCCGTCCACGGGGAGGGTGACGCCGGTGATCCAGGAAGCGTCGGAGGAGGCCAGGAAGGTGATGGCGGCGGCGATGTCGGCGGGTTCGCCGACGCGGCCCAGGGGGTAGACGCGGGCGGCGCGGTCGAGGGCGTCTTCCCGGCCGTCCCAGTTGGGGGTGTGGATGGTGCCGGGGGCGACGAGGTTGACGCGGACGCCGCGTTGGGCGGCGTGGCCGGCGAGGGTGCGGGTGAGGCTGGCCAGGCCGGCTTTGGCGGCGCTGTAGGCGTGGTTGCCGAAGTCCCGCTCGCCGTTGACCGAGCCGACGTTGACGATCGCGCCCCGGCCGCCCGCCGCGGCCAGGTGGGGCAGCGCGGCGCGGGCGCAGCGGAAGGCGCCGGTCAGGGTGATGTCGAGGTCCTGGTGCCACGCGTCGTCCAGCTGGTCCTCGAAGAGTGGGGTGTCGGGGGTGCAGGACAGGGCGTTGTTGACGAGTACGTCGAGCGCGCCGAAGCGGTCCACGGCGTGTGCGACGGCCGCCTCGACCGCCGTACGGTCGGCCACGTCGCAGGCCAGCGACTCGGCCTCGCCGCCGTCGGCCCGTATCGCCGCGGCCGCCTTCGCGGCCCGCTCGCCGTCGAGGTCGGTGATCAGCACACGGGCACCCTCGGCGGCGAAGCGGCGGGCGGTCACCTCGCCGATGCCCCGGCCCGCGCCGGTGAGGACGACCGCATAACCCTCGAATCGCCGCACTTTCTGCTCCTTCCGACACCGGGACAGCGCCCGTGACGCGCCCCGCCCAAGTGGCGGGGCGTCGTCATGGTCA
>NZ_MUNE01000798.1 GCF_002154605.1 Streptomyces milbemycinicus
CGGCAGTGGGGGAGGCGGGGGGTCGGTGGAGACGCAGCGGCCCGCAACGCCCACCGTGGCGCCGGACCCGACCGCGGACGCCTACCGGGCGGTGAGCGCCGGTGACTGCCTCGCCGTGTACGACACCGGCTCCGGCGGCTACAACACCCAGGTCCCCTACCGGGTCGGCTGCGGCGCCGGAAACGCCTACGTCTGGGTGAGCGCCGTGCGCTCCAGCAGCAGCGCCTGCAGCCAGGGGCCGGGCCGGAACTACATGTCGTACACCTCCCGCGGGCAGACCATCGCCCTGTGCCTGACCCGCCAGTTCAAGGTGGGCTACTGCCTGCTGGCCAAGCAGTCGGGCAGCGGGCAGTCGGCGCAGATGCGGGCCGGGCTGATGACCGGGGTGGACTGCGATGCGAAGCGGGTCCCGGCCCAGTACAACCAGATCCTGCACATCACCGGCGTGTACAAGGCCCCCGCGAACCCCTCCGCGTCGAACTGCGCCCGGGTCCAGGGCGACCGTACGTACTACTGGTCGTGGGTGGTCAATGGCGGCCGGACGCTGCTGTGCACCATGGTGTACCGGGGCTGACCGGGGCTGACCGGGCTGACTCAGCGCGTCGCCACGTTCACCAGGCCCGCGCTCAACGCCAGCAGGACGATGATGGCGCCGCCCGGGGCGGCCAGGTACGGCATGAGGGCCACCGTGGCCAGCAGACAGTACGCGGCGGTCACCCAGGACAGCACCTGCTGGGCCTCTTCCGGACCGTGCCGGTTGAGCCGTACCACCAGGGCCATGAAAACGGCCGCCCACAGGGCGGCGCGCGGCTGGCCGAAGGAGACCTTGTCGTAGAGATCCACGGCGGACTTGTACCAGTTGGTATCGGACAGCTCCCCCGCGAACTCGATCATGTTCTTGAGATACGAGTGCGAGGCGAGCGAGGTCGCGTCCTTCAGATCGGCCCGTACCCACTCCGAGATCGCCAGCACCAGCAGACCCAGCGTGTGACCGAAGCCCGGCCCCGCGCCGACCGTCTTCTTGCGCGTCTCGGATCGTTCCCCCGTGCGCCCCGTGACCATAGTCAAGGCCCCCTCCCCCGTGGCTCACATCATCTACCGGAAGAAGAGGCGCGGACCAGCCCCCCGAGGTCAGGACTTGCGGTGGTCAGGACTTGCGGTGGCCTATCAGCCGGGGCTTGGGCTCCAGGCCGTCCAGGCCGTGCCAGGCCAGATTCACCAGATGGGCCGCCACCTCGGCCTTCTTCGGCCGGCGCACGTCCAGCCACCACTGGCCGGTGAGCGCGACCATGCCCACCAGCGCCTGCGCGTACAGCGGGGCGAGCTTCGGGTCGAAGCCGCGGGCCTTGAACTCCAGGCCGAGGATGTCCTCGACCTGGGTGGCGATATCGCTGATGAGCGAGGCGAAGCTGCCCGTCGACTGGGCGACGGGGGAGTCGCGCACCAGGATGCGGAAGCCGTCCGTGTACGTGTCGATGTAGTCGAGCAGCGCGAAGGCCGCCTGCTCCAGCAGCTCACGGGGGTGGCCCGCGGTCAGCGCTCCGGTCACCATGTCCAGCAGCCGGCGCATCTCGCGGTCCACCACCACCGCGTACAGCCCCTCCTTGCCGCCGAAGTGCTCGTAGACCACCGGTTTGGAGACCCCGGCCTTGGCCGCGATCTCCTCCACCGACGTGCCTTCGAAGCCGCGCTCGGCGAAGAGCGCGCGACCGATGTCCAGCAATTGCTCCCGGCGCTCCTTGCCGGTCATCCGCACCCGGCGCGCACGCCGGGTCCCGGATCCGGAGGCGCGGGCCGCCCGGTCCTTGTTACCGCTGGTATTACTGTCGGTCGCCACGCCCCCTATCATGCCGCTTCGGCGGTTTCCTCTTTACGGCGGGCGTCGATACGGGCCTCGCTGGGCCAGCGCACGTCATAGGCCCAGCCCGCCTTCTCGAACCAGCGGATGATCCGGGCGCTGGAGTCCAGTTGGCCCTTCATCACGCCATGGCGGGCGCTGGTCGGGTCCGCGTGGTGGAGGTTGTGCCAGGACTCACCGCACGAGAGCACCGCCAGCCACCACACATTGCCGGACCGGTCGCGCGATTTGAAGGGGCGCTTGCCGACCGCGTGGCAGATCGAGTTGATCGACCAGGTGACATGGTGCAGCAGCGCGACCCGGACGAGCGACCCCCAGAAGAACGCGGTCGCCGCGCCTTGCCAGGACCAGGTGGCCAGCCCGCCGATCAGCGCGGGCAGCAGCAGGGAGACGAGCGTCCAGACCACGAACTGCCGGGAGACGCGGCGGATCGCGTCGTCCTTGATCAGGTCGGGCGCGTACTTGTGCTGCGGGGTCTGCTCCTCGTCGAACATCCAGCCGATGTGCGCCCACCACAGGCCCTTCATCAGCGCCGGGACGGTCTCCCCGAACCGCCAGGGGGAGTGCGGATCGCCCTCGGCGTCGGAGAACTTGTGGTGCTTGCGGTGGTCGGCCACCCAGCGCACCAGCGGCCCCTCCACCGCCAGTGACCCGGCGATCGCCAGCGCGATCCGCAGCGGCCGCTTGGCCTTGAAGGAGCCATGGGTGAAGTAGCGGTGGAAGCCGATGGTGATGCCGTGGCAGCCGATGTAGTAGAAGACGACCATCAGCGTCAGATCCAGCCAGCTGACCCCCCAGCCCCAGGCCAGCGGGATGGCGGCGGCCAGGGCGAGGAAGGGGACGGTGATGAAGAGCAGCAGGGTGAACTGTTCGATGGAGCGCTTGCTGTCCCCGCCGAGCGTGGCGGAGGGAAGTGGGTGCTCCTGGGCCTTCGGCGCGTCGTCGATCACGTCGGGGCTTGCAGTCATGGGATCCCTCGTGGGGCTCGGGGGTACGGCTACGGGACCGTAACCTACGGCGACGTAAGTATGGCAGGGCCCCGAAGCGGGGCAATAGGGCTATGGATTCCCCCGAGGGCGTGCCGCATATCCTGGTGACGTCGGACAGCGCGGTCCGCATCTCGCCGACAGCACGGGGGTCCCGGGGCCGGTGGCACAGGCAGCCACGGCGTTCAGGTCCCGTCCTCACCCCGCCCAGTGCCCGAACACTGCAAGGAGCCCGCACCTGTGAGCAGTGCCGACAACACCAATGCCGCCCTGCGTGCCGATATCCGCCGTCTGGGTGACCTGCTCGGCGAAACCCTGGTCCGGCAGGAGGGCCCCGACCTCCTCGACCTCGTCGAGCGCGTCCGCGCCCTCACCCGCAGTGACGGCGAAGCCGCCGCGGAGCTGCTCGGCGACACCGACCTGGAGACGGCGGCCAAGCTCGTACGCGCGTTCTCCACGTACTTCCATCTGGCGAACATCACCGAACAGGTCCACCGCGGCCGCGAGCTGCGCGCCAAGCGCGCCGCCGAGGGCGGGCTGCTGTCCCGCACCGCCGACCAGCTCAAGGACGCCGACCCCGAGCATCTGCGGGAGGCCGTCCGCCACCTGAACGTTCGCCCGGTGTTCACGGCCCACCCCACCGAGGCCGCCCGCCGCACCGTCCTGAACAAGCTGCGCCGGGTCGCGGAACTGCTCGACACCCTCGCCGTCGGCGGCGACAAGCGCCGCACCGACCTGCGCCTCGCCGAGAACATCGACCTGCTCTGGCAGACCGACGAACTGCGCGTCGCCCGCCCCGAGCCGGCCGACGAGGCCCGCAACGCCATCTACTACCTGGACGAACTGCATGCGGGCGCCGTCGGGGACGTCCTCGAAGACCTCTCCGCCGAGCTGGAGCGCGTCGGCGCCCCACTGCCCGCCACCACCCGCCCCCTCACCTTCGGCACCTGGATCGGCGGCGACCGCGACGGCAACCCCAACGTCACCCCCCAGGTCACCTGGGACGTGCTGATCCTCCAGCACGAACACGGCATCACCGACGCCCTCGCCATCGTCGACGACCTGCGCGCCGCGCTCTCCAGCTCCATCCGCAACTCCGACGCCTCCGAAGAGCTCCTGGACTCCCTCCAGCGCGACCTGGAACTCCTCCCCGAGATCAGCCCCCGCTACAAGCGGCTCAACGCCGAAGAGCCCTACCGCCTCAAGGCCACCTGCGTGCGGCAGAAGCTGCTCAACACCCGCACCCGCCTCGCCGGCGGCACCCCCCACCAGCCGGGACGCGACTACCTCGGCACCGCCGAACTCCTCGCCGACCTGCACCTCATCCAGGAATCCCTGCGCGCCCACCGCGGCCGGCTGATCGCCGACGGCCGCATGGAGCGCGCCATCCGCACCCTCGCCGCCTTCGGGCTCCAGCTGGCCACCATGGACGTACGCGAACACGCCGACGCCCACCACCACGCCCTCGGCCAGCTCTTCGACCGCCTCGGCGAGGAATCCTGGCGGTACGCCGACATGCCCCGCGACTACCGCCGCAAGCTGCTCGCCAAGGAGCTGCGCTCCCGCCGCCCGCTCGCGCCCACCCCCGCGCCGCTGGACGCCGCGGGCGCCAAGACCCTCGGCGTCTTCCACACCATCAGCGAGGCCTTCGAACGGTTCGGCCCCGAGATCGTCGAGTCCTACATCATCTCCATGTGCCAGGGCTCCGACGACGTCTTCGCCGCCGCCGTCCTCGCCCGCGAGGCCGGACTGGTCGACCTGCACGCCGGCTGGGCCAAGATCGGCATCGTGCCGCTGCTGGAGACCACCGAAGAGCTAAAGATCGCCGACCAGCTCCTCGACGACATGCTCTCCGACCCCTCCTACCGGCGGCTCGTCGCCCTGCGCGGCGACGTCCAGGAGGTCATGCTCGGCTACTCCGACTCGTCGAAGTTCGGCGGCATCACCACCTCCCAGTGGGAGATCCACCGCGCCCAGCGGCTGCTCCGCGATGTCGCCCACCGGCACGGCGTACGGCTGCGCCTCTTCCACGGCCGCGGCGGCACCGTCGGCCGCGGCGGCGGCCCCACCCACGACGCGATCCTCGCCCAGCCCTGGGGCACCCTCGAAGGCGAGATCAAGGTCACCGAGCAGGGCGAGGTCATCTCCGACAAGTACCTCGTCCCCTCCCTCGCCCGGGAGAACCTGGAGCTCACCGTCGCCGCCACGCTCCAGGCCTCCGCCCTGCACACCGCCCCCCGCCAGTCCGACGAGGCCCTGGCCGGCTGGGACGCGGCCATGGACACCGTCTCCGACGCCGCCCACCGCGCCTACCGCGCACTGGTCGAGGACCCCGACCTCCCCGCGTACTTCTTCGCCTCCACCCCCGTCGACCAGCTCGCCGAACTCCACCTCGGCTCCCGCCCCTCCCGGCGCCCGACTCCGGCGCCGGGAGGGGCGGGAGC
>NZ_MUNE01000799.1 GCF_002154605.1 Streptomyces milbemycinicus
GACGGCGTCCGCGGACGGCGTGGCCTGGGCGGTGAGGGGGAGGGCGATGAGCGATCCCATGAGACCGACGGGAAGCGCTACGAGGACGGCCGCCTTGACACCACGGCCACGCAGGGCCGCGGGTATGTGTTCGGGCACGAGGGAGCTCTTTCTTGCGCGAGGGAATGGCGGGACGCGGCGAAGAAGCGGGGTAAATGCGCCGGAAATGCGAAGACTTGGAATCCGGGCCAAAAATACGCGCGTAGATATGGACCGACAAGGGCCCTGGGCCTGCCAGTCGGCAAACGTTGCGTGAAAACGCCGATTCCCGAGGGCGCCGACAGCTCGGCGAGCCCGGCCGCCTCGAAGGCCTCGACCAGCGTGTCGGCGCCCTGCGTGAAGTGCGCCCAGTGCTCGAAGTGCAGCGGCACGACCTGCCGCGCGCCGAGGATCCGCACCGCCTGGGCCGCCTCGTCGCTGGGCAGGGTCAGAAAGCCCCCGGGAACCAGCGGGGTCGAGGCGGCGCCCGCGAACAGCAGGGCCACATCCACCGGCCCCAACCGCTCGGCAATCGCGCGCACCACGTCCAGCGAGGCGTTGTCGCCGCTCACATACACCGTCGGCAGTCCGCCCCCCGACACCACGAAGCCGGTCACCTCGCCGACCAGATGCTCGGTGCCGTCCGGGCCGTGCTGGGCCGGGACGCCCGTGATCCGCAGCGTGCCGCCGGCCGGGCGCGGCAGTTCGAAGGTCTCCCAGTTCGGCAGCGCCGTCACGGTCGCGCCCAGCCGCTCCCGCGCGGACGCCGTGGAGAGCACCAGGTCCGCGTGGTCGAGATAGGCGCGGCCCGCCCGGTCGAGGTTGTCCGGGTGCTGGTCGTGCGAGAGCAGCACCGCGTCGACGGGGCCGAGGCCGGAGGTCGCGACGGCCGGGCCCGCGGTCTTGACGAGCTTGCGGTCACCGATGGGGTAGTCCCCGGGCGGGTCGAAGGTGGGATCGGTCAGCAGTCGTACGCCACCGATGTCGAGGGTCGCGGTGGGCCCTCCCAGATAGCGCACGGCCAAAGCTCCCGGAGAAATCGACTCGCTCATCGCTGTGTCCCGCTGCCTCTCACTATGACGGTGTCTCATGACGGTGCCTCATGGCGGTGCCTCTCACCATGACGGTCTTGTCCATGATCGTAGGTACAACGTGAATCCGGCCCAATCCCCCCATTGGTTCCGGGCCTGAATGCGTTGTCAACTGGCACACGGGCCCCGCCGAACCGGCGCCGGCGGCCCATGAACAGGGCCGGTGCGTATCACCCGCCCTGGTGACACCTTCCTGCCGACCCGCACCACGCCCGGCATCACAGGTTGGATGGCCGGGAACCTTCCGACCGAAAGGAAACAATGAGTGAAATTCCAGGGAACGGACAGTCAGCAGACATGCGTCTCGGAGTGCTCGACATCGGTTCCCAGTCGGCCCATCTCGATATCGCCGACCTCACGCCGGGCGGTCCGCCCGAACCGGTGACCTCGCTCAAGCGGCCGGTGCGGCTGGCGGAGTCCACCGACCGGCAGGGCGTGATCGAGCAGGAGGCGATCAAGCGGGTGGTCGCCGCGGTGACCGAGGCCGCGGCGGTCGCCGAGGCCCACGGCGTGGACACGATGGTGCCGTTCGCCACCTCCGCGATCCGCGACGCCGCCAACCGGCCGACCGTACTCGCCGAGGTCGAGGACGCGACCGGGATCCGGCTGACGTTCATGACCGGCGAGGAGGAGGCGCGGCTCACCTTTCTCGCGGCGCGCGGCTGGTACGGCTGGTCGGCCGGGGAGATGCTGCTGCTCGACATCGGCGGCGGCTCCCTGGAGCTCGCCTGCGGCAGCCACGCCGAGCCCGCCGTCGCCCTGTCCGTACCGCTGGGGGCCGGGCGGCTGACCCGCCATCATCTGCCCGAGACCGGGCCGGTGAAGAAGGGGGACGTCAAGGCGCTGCGCCAGTTCGTACGGTCCGTCATCAGCGAGACGGCCGAGGGGCTGCGCGACCAGCCCGAGCCGCGGACCCGCGTCGGCAGCTCCAGGACCTTCGCCCAACTGGCCCGGCTGACCGGCGCGCCGAAGGCCAAGGCCGGGCCGTACGCCGAACGGGTCCTGGACCGGCACCGGCTGGCGGCCTGGGTGCCCCGGCTGGCCGCCAGGAGCGCGGCCGAACGCGCCCGGCTGCGCGGAATCTCCGCCGCCCGCGCCCACCAGGCCCTGGCCGGTGCCGTCGTCGCGGAGGCGGCGATGGACGTCCTGGGCATCGAACAGCTGCGGATCTGCCCCTGGGCGCTGCGCGAAGGGGTGCTGCTGGACCGGCTCCGGGAGCTGGAGACACACCCGATCCCCAACCCTTCATGCGAGGTCGCGGGCGCCCTCGCGGGCGCCCCCACGGGTGCCTCCGTCGTGGCTCTGCCGACGGGCCGCGGCCGGTACGGGTCCGGGCGGCTCCACACCGCCACCATCCCCTGGGCCTGAGCCGCGCTGTACCAGTTCTCCCTCGCCCCCGCCTCAGCCCCGCAGATACGCCAGGACCGCCAGCACTCTGCGGTGGTCGTCGGGGGCGGGCGGGAGGTCCAGTTTGAGCAGGATGTTCGCGATGTGCTTGGCCACCGCGGCCTCGGTGACCACCAGGGCCCGGGCCACCGCGGAGTTGGAGCGGCCCTCGGCCATCAGCGCCAGCACCTCGCGCTCACGCGGGGTGAGGCGGCGCAGCGGGTCCCGCCCGCGGGCCAGCAGCTGCCGCACCACCTCGGGGTCGATGACCGTGCCGCCGTCGGCCACCCGCGCCAGCGAGTCGGTGAACTCGGCGACGTCGCCGACCCGGTCCTTGAGCAGATAGCCGGTGCCCGCGCCGCGCCGGGCCGCCAGCAGCTCCTCGGCGAAGGTCTGCTCGACGTACTGGCTGAGCACCAGAACGGCCAGGGACGGCCGCAGCGCCTGGAGTTCCCGCACCGCCCGCAGCCCCTCGTCGGTGAAGCCGGGCGGCATCCGCACATCGGCGATCACGATGTCGGGCCCGTGCTCCAGGGCCGCCGCGACCAGCGAGGGGCCGTCGCCGACGGCCGCCGGGACGCGGTGCCCGAACCGCTCCAGCAGGCTCACCAGGCCCTCGCGCAGCAGTACGGCGTCCTCCCCGATCACCACGCTCAACCGCCGCACGGAATCTCCACTCGCAGCCGGGTCGGCCCGCCGACCGGGCTGGACAGCAGCATTCTGCCGTCCACGGCCGCGACCCGGTCGGCGAGCCCGGTCAGCCCGGTCCCGGCGGCCGGGTCCGCGCCCCCGCGCCCGTCGTCGATCACCTCCAGCACCAGCACCCCGCCGCTCAGCCGCCCGCCGACCCGCAGCCGGGCCGCGCCGCTGTGCCGGGCCGCGTTGGCCAGCGCCTCGCACACCGCGAAGTAGCCCGCGGCCTCCACGGCGGGCGGCAACCGACGCTCCAGGTCGATATCGAGGTCCGCCGGCACCGCCGAGCGCGTCGCCACGTCCCGCACCGCCGCGGGCAGCCCCCGCTCCGTCAGCACTTGCGGATGCACCCCGCGGATCAGCTCGCGCAGCTCGGTGAGCGCGTCCTTGGCCATCCGGTGCGCCTCCGCCACCTCGCGCGCCGCGCGCGACCCGGCGGGCAGATCGAGCCCCGCCAGGCCCAGCTTCATGGTCAGCGCGACCAGGCGCTGCTGGGCCCCGTCGTGCAGATCCCGCTCGATCCGGCGCCGCTCCGCCTCGTACGCGTCCACCAGGCGCGCCCGGGACCGCCGTACCTCCGTCAGCTCCGCGTCGCCGGGCGCCAGTACGGCCAGCGACACCGCCGCCCGCGCCCCCGCCCAGGCGGCGATCGGATACGCGGCCACCGGCAGCAGCAGCGCGCCCGCGAGCGGGCCGCCGAGCCGGACCCACGGCGGGGCCTCGGGCTGCAGCGGCGCGGCGAGCAGCGCGCCGGGGATCCCCAACGACACCAGGACCACCGCCAGATCGACCCAGCCGAGGGCGAGGACGGACAGCGCGCCGTGGCCGATCTCGC
>NZ_MUNE01000008.1 GCF_002154605.1 Streptomyces milbemycinicus
ACCCGCACCTCCGCGTCCCCCACCCCCACGCCCAGGTCCGGCTGCATCCCTCCGCGTCCTGGGTGGTCCCGCTCGTCCTGGGCATCTTCGTCGGCGGGTACGCGATCTTCATCGACCACAACGAGGGGACCCCCATCCTCCCGGCCGGCCTGCTCGGCCTGGTGGCGGCCGTGGTCGTCGGGGCGCTCTGCTATCTCGTCGGCCGGGTCCAGTCCACCCTGATGCCGGAGCTGAGGTCGGCCGCGTACGGGGCGGTCTTCGGCTGCGCCTTCGGCTTCCTGTACAGCCTGAGCGAGCACTCCGTGTTCCGCTGCTCGATGATGGGCCTCGGCGGCGGGCTCGCGATGTACGCCGCGTCCTTCTATGTCTTCCACACCCACCCAGCCGACTGAGAGCGGCTGCCAGGCCGGTGGACCGGGGCCGCGCGGCGTAGGTCCGCGGACCCCGCTCCGTACATCGCCGGACCGTTACGGGGCCCGGCGCCCCTGCCTAGCGTGGCGTGCATGGACGAAACGAGCGGCACACTCGACGAAGCACTGGAACGGCTGCACGCCACGGGCCCCGAGCGCGGCGGCTGGCTGACCAACCACGCCCCGATGGCCGTCGAGGCCCTGGCTCGGCATGGACAGGGCCCCTCGGTGCACCGTTGGCTCGACCTCTACTCCAAAAAGCTCGAGGACATGCCGACCCCGTACGCCACCGTCACCGCGGAGAACTGGCCCGAGGCGCTCGGCGACCCGCGCCGGATCGCCGACTGGACCGCGTACTTCACCCGCGAGCTCGCCGACCACCCCTGGCGCCAGGTCCTCGCCCAGTGGTGGCCGCGGCTGCTGCCCGGGATCGCCGGCGGGGCGACGCACCCGGTCATCCGCGTCGGCCACGCGGTACGCACCCTCCTCGACGAGACGCACCCCGCCGCCGACCTCCGGAACGCCGGCGCCCACTCCCCCGCCGACGAGCTCGCGACCGGGCCCCGCGCCCATGAGCTGGCCCACGCCCTCGGCTACTGGGCCGCCCGCCACGCCCCGCTGCCCCCGCTCGGCCGGCTGCCGGGGCCCGCCCCGCGCACCGCGGCCGAGGCGATGGCCGCCGTACCGCGCGTCGCGGACCAGAGCGGCGGCATCCGCGACCGGCTGGCGCAGATCACGACGTTCCCGGTGTGGCCCGGCCCCGCCTCCGGGGCGCTGGGTCCTGACCGGGCGCGCGAGCTGCTGACCGAGCTCGTACGGGCCGCCGCCCACCGCTACGCCACCCACGCCCACGGCGAGCCGATCATGCTGGTCCACGCCGCGACCGCGCCCAACGCCGTGCTGCGCACCCTGCCCGCGCTCCCCCGCGAGCTGTGGGCGACCAGCCTGGACGCGGCGTGGGCGGCGAACGCCGCGGTGCTGGCCGCGTACGCGCCGCCCACCGGCCTTCCGCACGGCGAGCTGCCGTCCGTACCGGCCGGGGCCACGCCCGCCGAGCGGACCGAGGAGATCTTCGCCCGCGCCGCCGCACACGGTGACGAGCACGCGATCAAGCTGACCGACACCGTGCTCGATGTCATGGTGACGACCGACGGGGGCGGGGTCGACGACCTCGCCGTGG
The DNA here is from genome assembly GCF_002154605.1 of Streptomyces milbemycinicus. GTDB lineage: Bacteria > Actinomycetota > Actinomycetes > Streptomycetales > Streptomycetaceae > Streptomyces > Streptomyces milbemycinicus. The sequence goes on from NZ_MUNE01000008.1 coordinate 1,591, forward strand.
CGGCGGCCCTGCGCGCATGCGCGCTCATCGAGCCGATCGCATGACCCCACGCGCGACCGCGCGACCGTCAGCCGAACTGCACCGACCGCTTGGCCAGCCCCATCCAGAAGCCGTCGATGACGCTGCGCTGGCCGCCGAGGTCGGACTCCGCGGCGCCCAGGGTGACGAACAGCGGTGCGAAGTGCTCGGTGCGCGGGTGGGCCAGGCGGCCCGCCGGGGACTTGCGCTCGAAGTCCAGCAGCGCATCGACGTCCTGGGCGTCCAGCGCCCGCTGCCCCCAGTCGTCGAACTCCGTCGACCAGCCGGGCGGCGTCGGCCCCGCGTTCCGCAGCGCGGCCAGGTTGTGGGTGAAGAAGCCGCTGCCGACGATCAGCACGCCCTCGTCCCGCAGCGGGGCGAGCTTGCGGCCGATGGCCATCAGCTCGCTCGGGTCGAGGGTCGGCATCGACACCTGGAGGACGGGGATGTCGGCGTCCGGGTACATCTCGACGAGCGGGACGTACGCGCCGTGGTCCAGGCCCCGGTCCGGTATGTCCTGGACGGGCGTGCCCGCCGTACGCAGCGTCTTGCGCACGCGCTCGGCGAGCTCGGGCGCGCCGGGCGCGTCGTACCGCACCCGGTAGTAGTGCTCGGGGAAGCCCCAGAAGTCGTACACCAGCGGCACCGCCTGGGTGGCCCCGAGGGCCAGCGGGGCCTCCTCCCAGTGGGCGGAGACCATCAGGATCGCCGTGGGCCGGGGCAGCCCCGCCGACCAGGCGGCGAGCTGACCGGGCCAGACCGGGTCGTCGGCGAGCGGCGGAGCACCGTGGCTGAGGTAGAGGGCAGGCATGCGCCCGCCCGATACGGACGAGGACGGCGTGGCGGCGGACATGGCGGCTCCCGAAGCCAGAACTTGAACTCTCAAGAATAATTTCCGGGGACCACTGTAGCCCCCAGTAGTTTAAATTTCAAGAAAGGGCTCTTACAATAAGCTCGTGGAAGCGATGACGACCCCCGCAGACGCCGAAGAACCCCGCTGGTTGACCGACGATGAACAGCACGCCTGGCAGTCCTACCTCCAGGCGAACATGCTGCTCGAAGACCATCTCGACCGTCAGCTGCAGCGCGACGCGGGCTTGCCGCATGTGTACTACGGCCTACTGGTGAAGCTCTCCTGGGCACCTCGCCACCGGCTGCGGATGACGGAACTGGCCGCGGCCGCGAAGATCACCCGGTCCCGCCTCTCGCACGCCATCACCCGCCTGGAGAAGAACGGCTGGGTACGGCGCGAGGACTGCCCCTCGGACAAGCGCGGCCAGAACGCCGTGCTGACGGACGAGGGGTTCGAGGTGCTGAAGAAGGCCGCGCCCGGCCATGTCGAGGCCGTGCGCGCGGCCATATTCGACCGGCTCACACCGGAGCAGATCGGCCAGTTCGGCGACATCTGCCGCATCATCGCCGACGGTCTTCAGCCGGAGGGCGCCGACCTCCCCTGGCTGCGCTGAAGTCAGAACTGCGGAAAGCCCCGCTCCTCCCGAAGGAGCGGGGCTTTCCACGTCGTACGGCCGGAGCCGCACCACGCGTATCAGTGCGCCATGACCGGGATCGCGTCCTCGGCCGCGCCCTCGCCGGAGCCGCTGACCGCGGAACTGCCGTCCTGCCGCCCGGCGTTGACGAAGGTCAGAGCGATCGCCGCGGCGACCACCAGGATGCCGACCGCCCACCAGATGGCGGTGGTGTAGCCGTGCACCTGCGACTGCAGTTGCAGCAGCTCGGGCGACTTGGCCGTGGCCACGTGCGCCTTGCCGTACTTCTCCCCCGCGCTGGTGGCGATGGTGTTGAGAAGCGCGGTGCCGATCGCGCCGCCGACCTGCTGCGAGGTGTTGACCATCGCGGAGGCGACACCCGCGTCACGCGGCTCGATGCCGAACGTGGACAGGCTCATCGCCGGCATGAACGCCGTACCCATACCGAGGCCCAGCAGCAGGAACCCGGGCAGGATCAGGAGCGGGTACGAGGTGTCCAGGTCGATCTGGGTCAGCAGCAGCATGCCGACCGCGGCGACCAGGAAGCCCGGGCCCATCAGCATCCGGGCCGGAACCCGGGTCATCAGCCGGGTGCCGATCTGCGTGGAGCCGGTGATCATGCCGACGATCATCGGCAGGAAGGACAGACCGCTCTTGACCGGGCTGTACCCCTTCACCATCTGCATGTAGTAGGTGAGGAACAGGAACAGACCGAACATGCCGATGACCGCCAGGCCCAGCGCCAGGTAGACGCCACCGCGGTTGCGGTTGGTGACGACGCGCAGCGGCAGCAGGGGCGCCTTGACCCGGGACTCGACGACCGCGAAGGCGGCCAGCAGCACGACGGCCGCGACGAACAGGCCCAGGGTGATGCCGGCGGTCCAGCCGTCGCTCTCGGCGCGGGTGAAGGCGTAGACCAGCGAGACCAGGCCCAGCGTGGCCAGCAGAACGCCGGGGATGTCGAGCTTGGCGGGGTTGCGGCTCTCGGCGGGCTCGCGGATCACGGAGATCGCGCCGACCGCGGCGACGATGGCGAACGGGATGTTGACGAAGAACGTCCAGCGCCAGTTCATGTACTCGGTCAGCACACCGCCGAGGATCAGACCGACGGCACCGCCACCACCCGCGATGGCACCGAAGATGCCGAACGCCTTGGCGCGCTCCTTGGCATCGGTGAACGTCACCGCCAGCAGCGAGAGCGCCGACGGGGCGAGCAGCGCGCCGAAGATGCCCTGCAGCGCGCGGGCGCCCATCAGCATGGGCGAGTTGAGCGCGGCGCCGCCCAGCGCCGAGGCGGCCGCGAAGCCGATCAGGCCGACGATGAAGGTCTGCTTACGCCCCCACAGGTCGGCGAGGCGTCCACCGAAGAGCAGCAGACCTCCAAAGGCCAGCGCGTAGGCCGTGATGACCCACTGCTTGTTGCCGTCGGAGATGTCCAGGGCGTCCTGAGCGGAGGGCAGCGCGATGTTCACGATGGTCGCGTCGAGCACGACCATCAGCTGGGCGAGGGCGATGAATATCAGCGCTTTCCAGCGCCGGGGATCGACGTACTGTGCCGTTTCAGGCATGGGTGGGCCTACCTAGCGGTGCGGAGAGTGAAAAACGGGACGTTTGACGGGCTAACGGACGTACGTAAGGAAGTGCTGGCGCAACGGACTGACACAACAACGACGTAGCGGCGCACCGGAACGTGACAACGCGCGGCGGCGCTACGGGTGGTTTCTGCCTACGGGCCGTTACTGACGACGAAAAGACTGACTGGCGAACGAACGGGAATTAATCGGTCCAGGTCACCGGACGACGCGTGATGTGTGTCACGGGCGACGCTTGAGATCCTCCAAAGTGGCGGCGGAGCCGGACAGTACGGAGCGCCCCGGGGCAGCCAGTCCGTCCAGGAACAGCTGTAGGTGCCGGTGCACAAAGATGTCGAAGTTCACACAGGCTCCGCCGGGCAGCGGCCTGGTGAGCTGAGTCAGGGCGACCATCAGATCACCGACGTCGATGTCGGCGCGCAGCTGGCCGGAGTCGCGCCCGGCGGCCATCAGGGCGCTGATGGCGCCTTCCAGGCGCGTCTGCGCGGCAATGTGGTCAGGGTGCTCCTTGTTGATGCCGTCGGAGAGCAGCGGGCACAGTGCGCCGACGCGCTCCTCGGCCGCCGCGTGCACAAAGCGACGCAGCGCCGCGAAGGCGTCGGGCTCCTCCGCCAGGGCGACTTCGGCCTGGTCGGCGATGCGCTCCATCACCGAGACGGTGACATGATGCACCAGCTCGCCGCGGTCCGCGAAGTGCCGATAAAGGGTGGCATTGCCGACCCCCGCCCGTCGAGCGATTTCATCGAGCGAGATCTCGGCCCCTTGCTCGACGAGGACCTCGCGGGCCGCCGCGACGATCCGCTCCCTGTTGCGCAGGGCGTCGGCGCGCAGCCTGGGCCGCGCGGGCTGGGCGGTGGCGGTCACGGCTCCCACGACGGCACTCCTTCCGGCACGAAGATTCGGCGTTCAACATTTCCGGGGACTCGGTCCCCGTTTCGTACATACGGTTAAACGGGGAGACCGTCCCCGGAAATTTCGCGAGCGGAGGTGACCTGCCTCACACCTGTCCGGCGGCCAAACCGCCCGGACGGAGCAGCCTTTTCCCTCTTCCGGCCGCACCCCACGGGCGCCCGGACGGGCGCCGCCACACGGTGGACTCGCCATGAAGCACTCACGCGAGACGCCCCGGAAGCACTCGGGCGAGATCACCGGAAAGCGCTCGGGCGAGACGACCCCGAAGCGCTCAGGCGAGACGGCCCGCCAGCCCTCGGGCGAGATGACCGGGAAGCGCTCAGGCGAGACGCCCCGCCGCCGAGCGCGTGGCCGAGCTCGCCATCGAGCGCGTCACCGGATACCCCAGCGTATGCGCCACCGCGCGCACCACCGAATACGCAGGCCCCGCCGGGGCAGCGCATTCGCCGTGGCCGCCGTGGTCACCCTGGCCACGGCGGCCGCCCCGGCAGCGGTCCCCGGCACGCC
>NZ_MUNE01000080.1 GCF_002154605.1 Streptomyces milbemycinicus
CGACGCCGGCGTCGTCCGTGTCACCGCCCCCGGCCGCAAGGAGTGCGAGGGCAGCTATGACACCCCCGGCGACGGCCTCCCGCTGACCTCGGTCAACCCCGGCTACACCCTCACCGATCTGCGTCCCGAGGGCTTCGAGCCGCAGGTCTCCGCGATGGACTGGCTGCCGGGCGGCAAGCTCGCCGTGACGACGTGGGGCGGCAGCACCAAGACGGAGGGAGAGGTGTACGTCCTCGACCACGTCACGGGTGACACCGGCCCGGAGAAGGTCACGTACAAGAAGATCGCCGGCGGTCTGAAGGAGCCGATGGGGATCAAGTACGTCGACGGAAAGCTCTACGTCTCGGAGAAACACCAGCTCACCGAGTTGTCCGACATCGAGGGCGACAACGCCGCGGACGAGATCCGCAAGATCGCCGACTGGCCGTACGGAGGAAACTTCCACGAGTTCGCCTTCGGGCTGCTCTACGAGAAGGGGAACTTCTATCTGAACCTCTCCGTGGCCATCAACTACGGCGGTGCGACAACCAATCCGCAGCCCGCCACGAACCGCGGCACCACCATCAAGGTGAACAAGAAGACCGGCAAGGTGAGTTACCTGGCCGGCGGCCTCCGTACACCGAACGGGATCGGACGGGGCCCCCAGGGCGATCTCTTCGTCACCGACAACCAGGGCGGCTGGCTGCCCGCCTCCAAGCTGCTCCACGTCAAGCAGGACCGCTTCTTCAACCACTACACCAACCCGGACGGCCCGTTCGACGACCGCTCGGTCACCAAGCCCGCGCTCTGGCTGCCGCAGAACGAGATAGCCAACTCGCCCAGCACGCCGATGCTGTTGAAGAAGGGACCCTTCGCCGGGCAAATGCTCTTCGGCGACGTCACCTACGGCGGAATCCAGCGCGCCGACCTGGAGAAGATAGACGGCGAATACCAGGGCGCGGTGTTCCGGCACACCCAGGGCCTGGAGGCCGGCATCACCCGAATCAGCACCGGACCGGACGGTGCGATCTACGCCGGCGGTCTCGGCGCCGACGGAAACTGGGGCCAGGAAGGCAAACTCCGCTTCGGCCTGCAAAAACTCACGCCGAACGGCACGACCGCCTTCGACATCAAGACCATGCGCGCCACCCGCGACGGCTTCGAACTCACCTATACCAAGCCCCTGTCGGCCGAGACCGCCGCCAAGCTGACGAACGGCGCCTACTCCGTCGAGCAGTGGCGCTACGTCCCCACCCCGGCGTACGGCGGCCCCAAGGTCGACGAAGAGGCCCTCCCCGTCGCAGCCGCCCGACTGTCCGCCGACCGTCGCACGGCCCGGCTCACCATCCCCGGCCTCAAGACCGACCGGGTGGTGCACGTACGCTCACCGCGCCCCTTCGCCTCGGACGCCGGTGAGCAACTCTGGTCCACCGAGGCCTGGTACACGCTGAACGCACGCCCCGGCCCCGAGCAGCCCGTCACCTCGTACGACGCGGAATCGGCACGCCTGTCCGGCGGAGCCGACATCGACACCGAGCACGCCGGCTACACCGGCGGCGGCTTCGTCGACGGCTTCGGCACCCCGGGCGCCACGGCCACCTTCGAGGTCGACGCACCCGCGAAGGGCAGCTACGACGTGGGACTGCGCTACGCCAACGGCCCCCACCCCTTCACCGGCACCAAGACCCTGGGCATCACCGTCAACGGCGGGCAGGCGCAGCAGACCAGCCTCCCCTTCACCGGCGCCTGGAACCGCTGGTCCACCAAGACCGAGCGGCTCTCCCTGCGCAAGGGCCGTAACACCATCGCCTACACCTATCGGCCCGAGGACACCGGCCACGTCAACCTGGACATGATCGAGGTGCGCAGCCCCGGCAGCCGGATCGACCTGTTCTCCGGCGGCAGCGTCTCCACCGCCTGGCAGCACACCGACGGCCGCAGCGTCGAATGGCCGCACTCCGCCGAGGACTCCATCGAGGTGTGCTGTGGCGACATCCGCACCAAACAGGCCTTCGGCGACTTCAGGCTGCACGCCGAATTCCGGGTGCCGAAGCTGCCGGACGATGTCACCGGGCAAGACCGCGGGAACAGCGGTATCTACCTCCAGGAGCGGTACGAGATCCAGATCCTGGACTCCTTCGGAGTGGAGAAACTCGCCTCGAACGAGGCCGCAGCCATTTACAACAAAAAGGCCGCCGACCTGAACGCCGCCACTCCACCGGAGAACTGGCAGACGTACGACATCGAGTTCCGTGCGGCCCGTTTCGACACCGCGGGCCGGAAGACCGATGACGCCAGGATCACCGTGGTGTGGAACGGCAGGAAAGTCCACGACAACGTGGCAGTGGACGGCCCGACCGCCGGCGGCGACGCCGAATCTGCGGCGGCGGGCGCCATCCGGCTCCAGGACCACGGCAACAAGGTCCGCTTCAGGAACCTCTGGATCGAACCGCTGGACTGACAGCCACAAAAAGAACTGTCCCGGGCCGGCGAACCCACCGCGTGAGAACGCACGGCTTCGTCGGACCCGGGACAACCGGGCTCATGATTCTTCGCCTTCCCAGGGTGACGGCTCGTCAGGCAGGCATCAACGCTCCGGAGAGAACTCCGGCAGCACGCCCTTGGTGAGCAGGAAGCACCCGTACGGTCTGTCCTCGCCCGTGATGACCACCGCAAACGCGGAGCGGGCACGCGCATAGAACGCGTGGCGCTCGACCGTCTCCACCGCGAGAGGACGGCCCGATGCCTCCTCCGCGGCGGCGACGAAGTCCGTCTGTACCGGCGGCTCGGCGGCGGCGTCGCCGACGACCGCCATCCTCGCGATGGGTTCGGCGACGAATGTGTCGAGCGGCAGCAGTCCCAGCACCGCCCGGCCCGCCGAGACGACGTCGGTGCCATCCAGCCTAATCACACGGTCGTTCACGGAGTGCGCGGGGAAGTTCCTGTCGACGAGCGCGATCGTGTCTCCATGCCCCATCCGCGCGAGCGCGTACAGCAGGTCCGGGGTCAGGAGCGGGTCGATTCCTTTGAGCAAGGCGGATCAGCCTTCCGTGATCGAGGGGGAGCGGGGGCCGGAGCCGGAACCGTCCGGGGGCGTACCGAGGTCCGGAGTCGCGAGCGCGTGGCTCAGCAGCGGGGGCGCGAGCAGCCCGCACGGCTCAGGCTCGGTGCGGAGCCCGGTCCCGGCGTAGTAGCGGTTGGCCGCCGACGGCGCGACCCGGATGCGGAGTTCGTTCCCCCCGGGCCGCAGGGCGTCAGCGGGGATCGTGACGCGGTACGGCGCCCAGGCGCGCGCCCCCACACGCACGCCGTTCACGGACACGATCACAGCTCCGGCGACAGCCGGGAGCGTCAGCTCCAGGGGGACCGGCGCGTCGAGTTCGATCTGCCGCACATAGTCGGCGGTGCCCGCGAACGCCGGAAGGCCCTGGCGCTCCCAGCCGTACGTCACCGCGATGTCGCGGCGGGTGCCCGCCTCCTCGTACGCGTCCTCGGCGATCTCGAGCAGCCAGCCGGGCTCGAGCGCCTCCGGCGCCGACCATTCCGGCGTGCCGTGACCGGCCGCGGCCTCGGAGTCTTCCGCGGTGTCCGCCCGGCCTGAAGCCGGTTCTGCGCCCCTGCACACACGCAACAAACGCAATGCGTTCTGCTCCAGGCGCAGCACGACCGGGCCCTGGGCTGCTCCGAGGGTGCGCACGGTGCCGTCGGCGGCCTCCCACTCCTCGATATGCCAGGGCCCGTCGGGCAGCAGGAGCTCCACCGTGCCCTCGGTCTCGGCGAAGCACGCGAAGCGGAAGCCGTCGGCCGCGTCCGGGCCGCCGCGCCAGCGCACCGCCGAGCCCGCGGGGACGCGCAGTGTCGGCTCAGTCTGCCCACGCTGTGCGACGAGCCCGCGCAGGACCGCCTCCTCGGGGACCGTGGCGAACACCTCCACGGCTGGGGCGAGGGCTGCCCAGTCCTCGACGGCGGTCTGCGGGCCCTCCTGGTAGACAGCGGGCGTCGCACCGCCGGCGAGCACCCGTACCCCCGATTCGGCCAGGCGGCGAAGCCGGCGCAGCGATGCGGCCGAGCGCAGCGTTGTCACGGCGGGAAGCACGAGCGCCCGGTACCGGTGGTCCCCGAGCCACACCGCGCCCTCTTCCACAGCGGCGGCCTCGAGATCGCGTTCGTCCACGAGGTGGAAGGCCACCCGGGACTCGGTGAGCGCGCGGGCCCACTCGCCCATCGCCGACGCCTGCTCGCCGAGCTGACCCGCGGTCCACACCGTACGCAACGGGTACAGGACCGCCACGTCGCTCTGCGGTGACACCGGCTCGAGGAACTCGCTCAGCCGCGCGCTCTCGAGCGCGAACCGAGGGTGATGATCGGTGAACCACGGTTCGAAATTGATGCCCGGGGGGAAGTCGAAGCGCGGATTCCGCAGCGACTCGTGATCGTCTCCATGGCCGTGGGTCTGATAGAAGCCGTGGAAGATCATCTGCCGCATGCCCTGCAGATGGTGGTTGATCGCCGTTGTGCGCAACTCCTGCAGGGTCAGCCCCCAGTGGCCGGACCACGGGGTCCCGCCTTCGGGCGGGGTGAGGAAGTACTGCTCGACCATCGTCCCGCCGCGGCCGTGGTGGCGGGCGACCGAGTCGCCGAACACGGGGCTGAGCTGCACCAGGGCGTCCTGCGCGTCCACCGCGGTGAGGTCGCGGTAACCGTCCACGCCGAAGTGGTCGAGCCCGAAGTTCACGCGCAGGTCCCAGTTCGTGAACGCGGTGTCGAGCGCCCAGCCGCCGACGTGCCCGAGGACTTCATGGCCGGACTGACGCAGACCGTGGGAGTGGCTCCAGGTGCGCAGCTTGCCGAGGAACGTCTCCATCGCGTAGCCGCTGAAGTGCTCGTAGAACTGGGCGCGAAGGCTCAGCCGCTCCGGCTCGTCCCCGTCGAGTACGGCGGCGAGCACTTGGGCGGTCCGCCCGCCCCAGCGCTCCCGGATCGAGACGGCCAAGCTCTCGTGGAACGGCATGGCCGACCGCAGGTCTCCTGTGCGCTCCGCCCAGTCGTAGTACACGGCGTGCGGCTGGTCGAAGAACATGTAGGCGACGGTGGAGCCGAAGAAGTCGCCCAGGGCGTCGGCGAAGGGCTGGTAGCCGGCCTCGATGAAGCGATCGACCGCGACCGGGTCGACGGGGTTCACGAGCCGGGAGGTCGCGCAGCGGGCGGAGACGAACACGATCGCCTCCGCGCCGTCGGGCACGGGGTCGACGAGGCGGACACGACACCTGTCGGCGGTGCCGTCCACGCGGTCGACGAGGTCGGGCCGCTCGGCGGCCGCGCCCTGCTCCCCTTCCACGACGAGCGCGTACTCGATCCGCCAGTCGGCCCAGGCGACGACGCCGCCCTCGTAGTGCCAGTCCATCGCGGTGGGGCCGAGGTTCTCCGTCGCCGAGCGGATCCCGCTGAGCGAGCCGTCGCTCGCGCCCGCGGGGATCCGCACCCAGAACAGGTGTCGTTCGCGCAGTTCGTCGTGGTCGGCCACGGCCCGGCCCGCCGCGTGACCGGTCTGCCAGTTGTAGTCGTCGTAAATGCCGACGATCATGCCGAACTCGGCGGCCGTCTCGACGGCTGTACGGCACGCGGCGAGGTAGTCGTCGTCCAGGTAACCCCCGATCGGGTAAGACAACCGCGCCTGCACCTGGAAGCTCCGGATCCCGGCGTCGTACATCTGCCGCACCTGGGCGCGGATCGTGTCCTTATCGGGTAGCCGATGCCAGAACCAGTAGGCGGCGGGCGCATGCCACGGGTCCGGGTTCCGGAATCGCTGCAACGCGGCCTCATGTGCGGCCTCATGTGCGGACAAGGGGGTCAGCTCCTCGAGCGGCGGCGAGACCCGCGTGGGCCTCGCCGCCACGGGTCGGTCAGCGTTCGGAGCGGTCGGCCGCGTACCTGCCGGCCGCGTCGGGAGTCGGAACCTCGCGCCCGCCCTTCCCACGAGCGGCGTCTCCCGTGGTCACGAGCGAGTAGTCGGGCTTCGGGTCCAGCCGGAGTCCGAACGTGAGGATTGCGTAGAGCGTGGCGCCGAGTGCCAAGGCGATGACGATGCCGAGCCCGCTCGACCCGAACACGCCGGTGCGGGCTTTCTCGGTGAGGAGGAATCCCGTGATCTTCCCGAAGTTCGGGTCGGAGCTCGTCACGAGGCCGAGACCGACGACGGTTCCGGTGATCAGACTCAGAATCGCCGTCCAGCGCCCGTCGCGGCCGCCGTAGCCACGTGGGTTCGCCATGTCGGTGTTCCAGCCCATGCGGCGCTGCCGGATGAAGTCGACGATCTGGATGCCGCCCATGGTGCCCATCATCACGGCGATGAGCGACAGGAACGACTGGAACGTCGCGAGGAACGAGGTGGAGATGAACAGCAGGTAGAAGGCGCCCGCCGCGATGATGACCGCGTTGATCGCGGTCGTCACGGAGCGGCGCAGCCGTACGCCGACCGCCATGAGGGCGAGGCCGGAACTGTACATGCCGGTGATGGCGGCCGAAACGAGCGAGATGACGATGATGATGGAGAAGGGAACGAAGAACCACATCGGCAGGAGCGCGGTGAGCGCGCCGATCGGGTCGGACGCTGTGGCGGCACCGAGCTTCGAATCCCCGCCGACGAGAAGCGCGCCGACGGCGAGGAGGATGACGACCGGCAGGCTGAGCCCGGCGACCGTCCAGCTGATCACGCCGCGCGCCGGGGTATCACGCGGGAGGTAACGGGCGAAGTCGCCCCCGTAGTTGAGGAAGCCGAGGCCGACGAGGGTCATCGCCATGATGATGCCGCCGATGAACACGAGCGGTCCGCCCGCAGGGGTGTCACCGAGGTGCGACCACTCGATCTCAGGCACCATGAATCCGAGGAACGCGACCGTCATGATGCCGGTCACCCATGAGATCCAGACCTCGACCTTCATGATGAACTCATGGCCGAGGACTGAGACCGTCATTGTCACGGCGAGCACGAGCACGAACCACAGCACGATCGTGAACGTGGCGCTCGACCCGTCCGTATCGGCGAACACCGACGGCCACAGCTTCGCGAACAGGTTCGCACCGGTGGTCGAGGCAAGGGTGATAATCGTCACCTTCCAGCCCATATTGGACAGGTAGGCGAAGAACGCGGGGATCCTGTTGCCCTTCATGCCGAACGCGAAGCGCGTCTGGGCGAGGGTCGGCAGTCCCGTGCGGGGCCCGCCGACCGCGAGGATGCCGACGAGGGCGGATGAGGCGAGGTAGCCGACGGTCCCGGCGACGATCGTCTGCCAGACGTTCAGGCCGAGGCCGAAGACGAAGATGCCGTAACTGATGCCGAGGATCGAGATGTTCCAGGCGAACCACACAGCGAACAGGCCGCTCGGCCTCCCGCGCCGTTCGGCATCGGGAACGGGATTGACGCCGTTCGACTCGACGGTTGTGCCTCTACGACCTTGCTGAGCCTCATTGCTCATGGAAGGGCGCCTTTCGATGTATGGCGATGTGGGGACGGGCGGGGGGTGAAAGTTCGGGGAAGGAGCGCGTCGACCGCGTCCGGGGGCGACGCGGCTCCGCGTGCGGCGTGCGGCATGCGATGTGTGGCGTGCGCGGTGGCGGCCATCGCGGTCGCGGCGGACGCGTGTACGGCGGTGAGGCGGACCGCTAAGCGGTGGGGTGGACCGCTAATCCGCTGGTGAGAGGGGCAGCGAGCGCGCCGGGGCCGCCCCCCGCCTGAAAGCGCCTGCTGGTGCGAATCTGCTCAGCGCCGCGCGGCAGGCGCGGCAGTGTGCGGCCGAGGCCTAGGTTCACCGGTCCGGCGACAAGCGCCCGTCCGCCGCCCCCGGGGGCGTGCAGCGGGCGGTCACGCGGTACTCTCATCGTCGGGAAAACCATTTCCGAACCTAAGCACGCTGGCCCCTGCCGCGTCAACGGATCGCCGAGACCGCCCTGATAGCATCCACGGGCAGGAACCAGGGGAGACCAGGATGGGCGCGCGCATCGGCTTGAAGGACGTGGCGTTGCGCGCGGGGGTGTCAGTGCCGACAGCGAGCCGTGTGCTCTCCGGTGTCCAGCGCAACGTTGATCCGGAGCTGGCGCTGCGGGTGCGGAACGCATGCGAGGAACTGGGCTACAGGGTGAACGCGGCGGCGCGGGCGCTGCGGATTCAGTCGACGGATTCGTTGGCGCTTGTCGTTCCGGCGATCGCGAACGCGTACTTCGCGGAGCTGGTGTCGGCGTATTCGCGTCGTCTGGATCTTCAGGGCAAGCGGCTGGTGACGATCGACACGGGCGAGAGCCCGGAGACCGAGCAGCGCCAGCTCGGCGCCATGGATCGTGCGCTGGTGGACGCGGTGCTCGTGGTACCTGCCGCGTTCGAGCGGAGTGGCGCGGCGATCACGGAGCTCGCGCGGTCCAACCGTGTCGTGCAGGTCGACCGCCGCGCACGAGGCGTCGAAGCGCCGTCGGTACGGCTCGACAACGCGGCCGGGGTCCGCCTGCTCGTGGAACACCTGCGGGCGCGGGGCCGCCGCAGCATCCTGATGGTCGACGCCCAGGAAGACTCCTCGTCGAGCATCGAGCGCACAACCGCGTTCCGCGCGCTCGCCGGGCCGGACGACCAGGTTCTCGAAATGCCCAACTTCACAGTGGCGAGCGGCATCGACGCGGCGCGGCTCCTGCTCGCGAACCCCGGCGACACAGATGCGATCATCTGCACCGCTGACACTGTCGCGCTCGGCCTGCTGACGGCGCTTCAGCACGCCGGTAAGCGCGTGCCTGCTGAGTACGCGATCACGAGTTTCGACGGTACGTACATCTCCGACACCGCCGCGCCGGGACTCACCACCCTGGGCTCGACCGCCGAGCGCATGGTCGAGGCCTCCCTCGCCCTTCTCGACGGCGGCAGCGGTGATGTCGTCCTGAAGCCCGAGCTCGTGATCCGCGGTTCCAGCGGCTGACTGCGAATCCAGGGTCGCCGGCGTTGCCCTTGCCGGAAATCTCATCCGCCCAGTACGCCGTCGAGCGGGCGTTTGCTGCGATCAACAGCATGCTGCTGGAGCACTTGCTGGGCTTCACAGGGGCCGACTGGGGCCGGGCGAGGACCACAGCCTCAACTCGCTGTTCGCTGCGGCGATGCACCAGGGCGGCTTCGCCCTGCAGATCCCCAAGCCGGAGCTCTACTACGGCCTGCTCAAGGCCCATTACGTCAAGATCCACCCCCGGCGAGGGGTGAAGATCGGCGGGCTTTGGTATCACGACGAGGTGCCGGACGCCCCCGCTTCCACCGGCCATCGAGCCGGGGCCACCACCGGCAGCGAGCGCGTCCTCGCCCCTCTCATCCCCGCCCTGCCGCCCCAGCTGCGGCACCGCAGGCACTGGGGGTCGATCGCCAGCTGCCTCGCCACCCCGAGACCGAACACCCATACGCCCAGCTCAAGCCGCTCCTGACGGAGTACGCAGACCGGCTCGCCGGCACCATCGGCCAGCGGCAACCGTAAACGCCTGATGCCGCCTCCAGCGGCACCCTCCACCGTGCAGGGTTCGACGGGAGGCCGGGGGCTGGCAGCCTGACGCAGCGCGACTGGTGACCGCGGAGGGTCACGCCGGAAATAGCGCCTGGGGCTCTACGCGGCAAGGCATCAAAAAGGCCCCCGGGTGGCCCTCTGTCGCATTTTCAAGGGGTCGAGGCAGGGGGGATTGACCATGGTGAAGTAAGGGCCGCACGGCGGCGCATGGAGGCATTGTCGCCCCATCGGTAAGGGGCATCTCCGGTATCCTGGAAACCGTCCCGGCAGTCAGCGGTCCCGAGGTCCGTGCGCCTCCGGGGCCCTGTTTGGGCTGCCGTGCCCTGTCTCCGCCAGCTGTCCGGCCGCTCCCGCACCGTGGTGCGGGAGCGCGGTCTGCCATGCCCGAAAGAGAGCATCTGTGACCACTTACGACACTCGCACCGCCACCGATACCCCCGGATCCCAGCAGCCCGGCCACGCCGGAGCGGCGTCGTATGACGCCAACGCGATCACTGTTCTGGACGGCCTGGACGCCGTGCGCAAGCGGCCCGGGATGTACATCGGCTCCACGGGAGAGCGGGGGCTGCACCACCTGGTGCAGGAACTCGTGGACAACTCCGTGGACGAGGCACTCGCGGGGGTGGCCGACCGGATCGACGTGACGGTCCTGGCCGACGGTGGGGTGCGGGTGGTCGACAACGGCCGCGGCATCCCGGTGGGCATGCACCCGGTGGAGAAGCGGCCGGCCGTCGAGGTGGTGCTGACCGTGCTGCACGCGGGCGGGAAGTTCGGGGGCGGCGGGTATGCGGTCTCCGGCGGTCTGCACGGTGTGGGCCTGTCGGTGGTCAACGCGCTGTCGACCCGGCTGTCGGCGGAGATCTGGACCGACGGCTACCGGTGGACGCAGGACTACAGGGACGGTGCCCCCACCGCCCCGCTGGCCCGACACGAGGCCACCCCCCGGACGGGCACCTCGCTGACGTTCTGGGCAGACGGCGACATCTTCGAGACCACCGAATACTCCTTCGAGACGCTGGCCAGGCGTTTCCAGGAGATGGCCTTCCTCAACCGCGGGCTCACCCTGACCCTGACCGACGAACGGCCCTCCGCGCACGCGACGGCCGCGGCCGACGAAGCCGACTCGGACCCGGCAGCGAAGACGGTCTCCTACCGCTACGACGGCGGCATCACCGACTTCGTCGCCTACCTCAATGCCCGCAAGGGCGAGCCGGTCCATCCCTCGGTCATCACCATCGCCGCCGAGGACACGGAACGGCTGCTGTCAGTCGAGGTGGCCCTGCAGTGGAATGGCCAGTACACCGACAGTGTGTACTCCTACGCCAACGCCATCCACACCCATGAGGGCGGCACCCACGAGGAGGGCTTCCGCACGGCCCTGACCACCGTGGTCAACCGCTACGCGCGGGAGAAGAAGCTGCTGCGGGAAAAGGACGCCAACCTCTCCGGCGAGGACATCCGCGAGGGCCTGACCGCGATCATCTCGGTCAAGCTCGGCGAGCCGCAGTTCGAGGGCCAGACCAAGACCAAACTCGGCAACACCGAGGCGCGCACCTTCGTGCAGAAGGTCGTCCACGAGCACCTGACCGGCTGGTTCGACCGCAACCCGAACGAGGCCGCCGACGTCGTGCGCAAGGCCATCCAGGCGGCCACGGCCCGGGTCGCGGCCCGCAAGGCGCGCGACCTGACCCGCCGTAAGGGTCTGCTGGAAACGGCGGCGCTGCCGGGCAAGCTGTCCGACTGCCAGTCGAACGACCCGGCAATGTCGGAGATCTTCATCGTCGAAGGAGACTCCGCCGGCGGCTCGGCCAAATCCGGTCGCAACCCGCAGTACCAGGCGATCCTCCCGATCCGCGGCAAGATCCTCAACGTGGAGAAGGCCAGGATCGACAAAATCCTGCACAACCAGGAGATCCAGGCGATCATCTCCGCGTTCGGCACGGGCGTGCACGAGGACTTCGACATCGCCAGACTCCGCTACCACAAGATCATCCTGATGGCGGACGCCGACGTCGACGGCCAGCACATCAACACCCTGCTGCTGACCTTCCTGTTCCGCTTCATGCGCCCACTGATCGAGGAGGGCCACGTCTACCTCTCCCGCCCCCCGCTGTACAAGATCAAGTGGAGCCGGGACCACGTCGAATACGCCTACTCCGACCGCGAACGCAACATGCTCCTGGAACGGGGCCGGCAGGACGGCCGCCGGAGCAAGGACGACTCCATCCAGCGCTTCAAGGGCCTGGGCGAGATGAACGCCGAGGAACTGCGCGTCACCACCATGGACCCCGACCACCGGGTCCTGGGCCAGGTCACCCTCGACGACGCAGCCGTCGCCGACGACCTCTTCTCCGTTCTGATGGGCGAGGACGTCGAAGCCCGCCGCCACTTCATCCAGCGCAACGCCAAGGACGTCCGCTTCCTCGACATCTGACCCTGGGCACTGGCCTCCTGGCCCCTCGGGATGCCCGGCCGACACTCCACCATTACCCCTCTGTTGCCCAGGAGAGCACTGCGTGAGCACACTCCCCGTTCCGGCCGCCGGCAGCCGCCCGCAGGACGGCTCCGACTACACCGCACGGCACCTGATGGTGCTCGAAGGACTGGAGGCCGTACGCAAACGCCCCGGTATGTACATCGGATCCAGCGACAGCCGCGGCCTGATGCACTGCCTATGGGAGATCATCGACAACTCCGTCGACGAGGCGCTGGGCGGCTACTGCGACCGCATCGAGGTGATCCTGCACGACGACGGCTCGGTGGAGGTGCGGGACAACGGCCGCGGCATCCCGGTCGACGTCGAGCCCAAGACCGGCCTGTCCGGCGTCGAGGTCGCCAACACCAAACTCCACGCGGGCGGTAAGTTCGGCGGCGGCTCGTACGCGGCCTCCGGCGGTCTGCACGGCGTCGGCGCCTCCGTGGTGAACGCGCTGTCCTCCCGGCTCGACGTGGAGGTGGACCGGGACGCCAAGACCCACTCGATCAGCTTCCGGCGCGGCGTCCCCGGCATCTTCACCGAATCGGGCCCCGAGGCGCCCTTCGACCCGTCGAGCGGCCTCCTCAAGGGCAAGCGGGTCCCCAAGACCCGCACCGGCACCCGCATCCGCTACTGGGCGGACCGGCAGATCTTCCTCAAGGACGCCAAGCTCTCCCTGGAGACGCTGTACGCGCGCGCCCGCCAGACGGCCTTCCTGGTGCCGGGCCTGACGCTGATCGTCCGGGACGAGCGGACCGCCGAGGGCCGGGACGGCGCCGAGGGGCCCTCGGAGGAGATCTTCCGGTTCGACGGCGGCATCAGCGAGTTCTGCGAGTACCTGGCGCAGGACAAGGCCGTCTGCGATGTGCTGCGGCTGTCGGGGCAGGGCACCTTCAAGGAGACCGTCCCGGTCCTGGACGAGCGCGGCCATATGACGCCGACCGAGGTCACGCGCGAGCTCGGTGTCGACATCGCGCTGCGCTGGGGCACCGGCTACGACAGCACCACAAAGTCCTTCGTCAACATCATCGCCACCCTTAAGGGCGGCACCCACGTCTCCGGCTTCGAGCGCTCGGTGACCAAGACGGTCAACGAGGTGCTGCGCACCGCCAAGCTGCTGCGTGTCGCCGAGGACGACGTCGTCAAGGACGACGCCATGGAGGGGCTCACCGCGGTCGTGACCGTGCGGCTGGCGGAGCCGCAGTTCGAGGGGCAGACCAAGGAGGTGCTGGGCACCTCAGCGGCCTCCCGGATCGTGGCGAACGTGGTGGCCAAGGAGCTCAAGGCGTTTCTCACCTCCACCAAGCGGGACGATAAGCAGCAGGCCCGCGCCGTGCTGGAGAAGATCGTGGCGGCCGCCCGTACCCGCATCGCGGCCCGTCAGCACAAGGAGGCGCAGCGCCGTAAGACCGCGCTGGAGTCCTCCTCGCTGCCCGCGAAGCTGGCCGACTGCCGCAGCGATGACGTGGACCGCAGCGAGCTGTTCATCGTCGAGGGCGACTCGGCGCTCGGCACGGCCAAGCTCGCCCGGAACTCCGAGTTCCAGGCGCTGCTGCCGATCCGCGGCAAGATTCTCAACGTTCAGAAGGCGTCGGTCTCCGACATGCTGAAGAACGCCGAGTGCGGTTCGATCATCCAGGTCATAGGGGCCGGCTCGGGCCGGACGTTCGACATCGACCAGGCCCGCTACGGCAAGGTGATCTTCCTCGCCGACGCCGATGTGGACGGCGCCCACATCCGCATCCTGCTGCTCACGCTCTTCCAGCGCTATATGCGGCCGATGGTCGAGCAGGGGCGGGTCTTCTCGGCCGTGCCGCCCCTGCACCGGGTCGAGCTGGTCAACCCCAAGCGGGGCCAGGACAAGTACGTCTACACCTACTCCGACCACGAGCTCCAGGAGACGCTGCTGGACCTCCAGCGCCGGAACGTGCGCTACAAGGACGGCATCCAGCGCTACAAGGGTCTGGGCGAGATGGACGCCGACCAGCTCGCGGAGACCACGATGGACCCGCGCCACCGCACCCTGCGGCGGATCAACATCAGCGACCTGGAGGCCGCGGAGCAGGTGTTCGACCTGCTCATGGGCAACGAGGTCGCGCCCCGTAAGGAGTTCATCACCAACTCGGCGGCGACCCTGGACCGGTCGCGCATCGACGCCTGACGTACTCCGGCCGGCAGCGGACAAGTGCCTCTCCACCCCTGGGTGGAGAGGCACTTTCCACCCAGGGCCCACCTCAGGGCCGATCCGCGCGGCAGAGGTCGTTCCGTAGCGTCTGGGACCCCGCCGGACCCAGGGAGGGCCGATGAACCGATGGCCCCGGATGTGGCGCTGATGGATCTGCGGATGCCCCGCTGCGACGGCGTCGAGGCGACCCGGCGCATCCGTGCCGAACATCCCGCGACCCAGGTCGTGGTCGTGACCACCTACGCCGACGACGAATGGCTCTTCCCGGCCCTGAAGGCGGGCGCCCGCGGTTATGTGACCAAGGACGCCGACGCGGAGGAGATCGCCCGCGCCATCGAGGACGTGATGTCCGGGCAGGCCGGGCTGTCGCCGAAGGTGCAGCGCAGGCTGCTGGAGCGACTGGTCGCAAGCACCGCGGACACCCCGGACACCGCCGACGGAACAGCCGCGAAGACGGGGGCCGGGGCCGTGCCGGGCCCGCTGCCCGACGGGCTCACGCCCCGCGAGGCGGAGGTCCTGACGCTGGTCGCCGAGGGGCTGTCCAACGCCGAGATCGCCCGGCGGCT
>NZ_MUNE01000800.1 GCF_002154605.1 Streptomyces milbemycinicus
CTGCGCGCCGAGCGGCCGGTGCCAGGACACCGGCCGCTCGGCGCGCAGCAGGGCGAAGGACCGCTCCCGCTCCTCGGCGGTCTGCGACCAGAAGGCCAGGGACGACAGGTCCACGGAGTCATAGCGCTTCTCACCGGCGTGGACGGCGCGTGGGGCATCCATCTTCCCTCCAAGGGCTGACCTGGGAGCGGCGGGTGCGGTTCACCGCCGATGGCGGACAAGGAGCCGGAGTGCTTGGCGAACCCTTGTCCTCTGCCCGTTCCGTCCTGAGTGGCGGTCGACAACGATCGGAGCCTCCCGCGCATCCGATACGCGTACGTGTATGGGGACCGGCTCAGGCCCCGCCCACCGCCAACTGCGCGCCGTCGCTCGGGTTTTCGGCTCCGGTCGTCGTTTCCGCCTCGGCCTCGCGCTGGTCGTACGCGGCTCGCGCCGTGGCGATCTCGTCCTGGTGGTCCTCGGTCCAGGTGACGAGCGCCTGGATGGTGTCGTGCAGCGTCGCGCCCAGCGCGGTGAGCTGGTAGTCCACCCGCGGCGGGACGACCGGATGCACCGTACGGCGCACCAGCCCGTCGCGCTCCAGCTGGCGCAGTGTCACCGTCAGCATGCGCTGGCTGACCCCGTCGATCTCGCGCCGCAGCTCGGTGAAGCGCATGGTGCGGACGTCGAGCAGGGCGATGACGAGCAGCGACCACTTGTCGGCCACGCGGTCGAGGATCTGACGGACTTCACAGCCCTCCCGGGTGTCCCACTGGCGGACGTGGTCGTCGTCGGTTCCCGTGCAGTGACTCGGTGACTTCAAAGTGCCTTCTTCCATGGTCGTTCAGGGTGCATCAGGATCGAGACGGTAACAAGAGGGAACTGACAGGCGTCCCGGTAACCGCGTGCGACGCGCTCTCTCTTCTTCCCCTCTTCCTTCTTTCCTGTTTTAAGGAGCTGTGCTGTGTCCACGTCGTCCACGTCACCGCCGCGGGAGACGGCCCCCGAGCCCGGCGCCGGCCGCTTGAACCGCCGCGGCTGGGGTGTGCTCTTTGTGCTGTGCGGAGCGATCTTCCTGGAGGGCATCGATGTGGCCATGCTCAATGTGGCCCTGCCGTCGATCCGCGCCGACCTGGGGATGTCCACCGGTGAGCTGCAGTGGGTGATGAGCGCGTACGTCGTGGGCTACGGCGGGTTCATGCTGCTGGGCGGAAGAGCGGCGGACCTCTTCGGCCGGCGACAGATGTTCCTGCTCTGGCTCACCGTCTTCCTGCTCTTCTCCGGTCTGGGCGGCTTCGCCGACGACGGGCCGACGCTCATCGTCGCCCGCTTTGTGACGGGGGTCGCAGCCGCGTTCATGACTCCGGCCGGACTGTCCATCATCACGACCGGCTTCGAGGAGGGGCCGCAGCGCGACAAGGCCCTCCTGATCTACTCCGGCACCGCGGCCGGCGGCTTCTCCATCGGCCTGGTCGTCGGCGGGCTGCTGACCTCGGCCGACTGGCGCTGGGTGTTCTTCGCGCCCGTGGTCCTGTCGTTCCTCATCCTGGTCGCCGCGCTGGCCCTGGTCCCCAAGTCCCCGCGGCCCGACCGCACCGGACAGCGCGTCGATCTGCTCGGGGCGCTCACCGTGACCGGCGCGATCGTGCTCCTCGTCCTCGCCGTCGAACGCGCCGCCCACACCGGCCTCGGCCAGACGCTCTCCACCCTCGCCGCCGGCCTCGTACTCCTCACTGTCTTCGTACTGACCGAACGCCGGGCGGCCGCGCCGCTGGTGCGGCTGGGGATCTTGCGCAGAGGTGCCCTCGTACGCGCCAACCTCTCCGCGCTGTTCTTCGCCGGCGGTTTCTTCGGCTTCCAGTTCATCGCCGTGCTGTATCTGCGGGAGCTGCGCGGCTGGTCCACGGTCGAGACGAGCCTCGCCCTCCTGGTGATCGGCATCGACGCCGCGCTCTCACCCACGCTCACCCCCAAGCTCGTCGACCGCTTCGGCAACGCGCGGGTCGTATTCGGCGGCCTGGTGCTGGCGGCGCTGTCGTACGCCCTGTTCCTGCCGGTCGGCGAGGACTGGACGTACGCGGCGATGTTCCCCAGCTTCATCGTCCTCGGCCTGGCCTTCTCCCTGGCGTACGGCCCGCTCACCATCATCGCGACCGAGGGCGTCCGGGAGGAGGAACAGGGCCTGGCCGGAGGGCTCCTCTACACCTCCTTCCAGTTCGGCGCCGCCCTCGGCCTGTCCACGGTCACCGCCGTCAACGTCGCCGCCACGGGCGAGGACGGATCCCCGCAGGCCCTGCTCGACGGCTACCACGCCGCCCTGCTCGTCCCGCTGATCGCGGCCGGGGTGGCCGCGCTCATCAGCGCCTTCGGCCTGCGCGGCCGACCCCGTGACGGGGCGGTGGCGACATGACGCTGAAGGTCGGCTCCTTCTCGGAAGTGGAGCGCGAGTTCTTCCAGTGCATCGGCGATATCGCGTACGCGACCATGATCACCGATCTCCACCTGGGTCGAGGACGAGCCGACCAAACGGTACGCCTGGGAGCTCTACCGCAAGGGCAGCCCACCCGGCGTCGGCTACGACCCCCGCGGCTGCTGGCGCGGCGGACCGACGGATCCGGAGTACCACGTGGTGCGCATCGAGCCGTGGCGGGTGCAGGTGCTGCGCGGTACGGATTTGCGCAGCAAGATCTGGACGGCGGAAGGCGGCGCGTAGCGGCCCCGGCCCTTGGTGCGTCCCCGGCCGCGGCGGCCGGGGACGCGCTCCGCGTGTCTCGACGCGTCCAAGGCCAGTGCCGGTGACGCCCTCGCCGAGGACTTCGCCACGACGTGGCAACAGGTGGTTCGGCTGTCTCAAAAGCACCCTGGGCCGACGCGCTGACCGGGAGATTCAAGGATCGCCAATAGTTCTTACAAGGCGGAGCCCTCAGGCTCATCGATGAAGCCGGGAGCGGCCTTCGGCTGCTCTTGAAGGATCGCAGGAACACCTGACTTGTTGTCAGGAAGCCCGTCGGACGGCGCAGCCCATCCTTGCCGTTCGGCCGCGTACCGCGTCCCGAGGGACCACGATGGGAGTCACATGCGCAGGAAGATCGCGACACTGGTCATTGCCGGGGGTGCCGTCATGGCGCTCGCGGCACCCATGAGCACGGCCCAGGCAGTCTCCACCACGAGCCAGGGCATCACCAGATCATGCACCACCTGGTATGACGCCAATACGTTCGGCAGCGGCTGCAAGGGGGGTGCTGGGGTCTTCTTCATGTACGCCTCGGCACAATGCAAGGACGGTAAACAGGTGTTCGGCGAGGAGGTTTTGATCACGGCCAGCAGCAGCTACGTCTGGTCGTACGCCGACTGCTCCGCACATGGCGGATATGAGATCGGCACGGGCCGTTACTCCATCGAGGGCGGACACGGGGTCTCGGTACGAATGCGCTAGTTCGGTCAGGGTGATGCCGACGATCAGTGTGATGAGGTCGGCGATGGTGACGCCCAGCTCCACCGCGCCGTGCTGCACGGCGCGGTGGAGCAGTGGAGCCCCGCCTCTTCCAGCGCGGCCGAGCAGGAGTTCTCGTACAGCGGGTCGGGCATGGAGAACTCCCCCCTCCATGGCGTTCCTGTTCCCGGCCTGACGCTGGGCACCCGCGGTGTTTTGCGCGAAGTCCGCACGAGCAGCACTTTCTTGAGCGCTCGATCCAGATAGATTATGGTGAACGCATGGCAAGGACCCGGGAGTTCGACACCGAGGCGGCGGTGAGCCGCGCGATGGAGCTGTTCTGGGCGCGCGGATACGAGGGCACCTCGGTGCGCGACCTGACCCGCCACCTCGGGATCGGGCAGGGGTCCCTGTACGCCGCGTTCGGCGACAAGGACGGCCTGTACCGGGCCGCGCTGGAGTATTACCGCACCACGTTCGCGGCGGCCGCGCTGCGCAGCCTCGACGAGGGGGCGGACGCCCGGTCGGCGATCCGTACGATGCTGGTCGAGCGGGTCCGGATCGCCGCCGAACACGACGGCCGGGGCTGCCTGATGATCAACGCCGCCTGTGAACGCGTACCGCAGGACGCGGCGACCCGGCGCACCGTGCGCGACGTGCTGGGCGCCAGCCAGGACGCGCTCGCCGAAGTGCTGCGGGTGGCGGCGGAGCGCGGTGAGATCGCGGCACGGCGCGATCCGCACACCCTCGCCGCCTTCCTCGTCACCTTCCTCAACGGACTGCTTGTCTCCTCGAAGATCACACCGGACCCGCGCGCCCTCGAACCCCTTGTGGAGATCGCGCTGGCGACCCTCGACTGACTTTTTCATGCCCTCAATCTGTATCGGGCGATCCAGAAAAATTGTCGACACCGGAGGACCCATGCCCCCCTCGCAGACTTCGACCACTCCCGCCCTCGGCGGCAGCCGATGGAACACCTTCCCGGCGACGGGCACCATGACCGCCCGCGAGTTCTTCACCGGCACCGAACCGCTGCTGCAGGGCGTCATCGACGCCCTGCAGAGCGTCGACCGCGAGATACTCGGTGCGCAGATCCGTGCGACGCTCGGCCTCGGCACCCGGGAGACCTCGCTGCCACTGGCCATCGGCCCCGACGCCGCTTCGGCGACCCGCGAACTGGGCACGCAGGCCGAGGCCATCGGCCAGGAGATCGCCTCGTGGGCGACAGCGGCCGTGGACCGGCTGCTCACCCACCGGATACCACTGCCCGCGGGCCCGCTCGTGGTCCGCAGCCACTGCTACGGCCACCTGCTCACCCACCCCGCGACCGACCTGCTCATGGGCCGCCGCGGCGGCCC
>NZ_MUNE01000801.1 GCF_002154605.1 Streptomyces milbemycinicus
GCGGGAGCGGGAGCCGGGGCGCCGAGGTGCCGCGCCCGCGCCGCCACGCCGAGTCCGTACGGCACGCCTACTACCCCGGCCGCCGGATGAACCTGGGCGTGGTGCTGCTCCCGCTGCGTGTCTTCCTCGGCCTCATCTCCATCTACGCCGGTATGGGCAAGCTCTCCGACCCGGTCTACTTCGACGGCGGCGAGCGCGGTTCGATGGTCACCTGGCTGCGTTCGCTGCACCCCTGGGCGATCGCCGAGCCGCTGCGCGACTTCGCGCTCGGGCATCCGGTGGGCGCGGGCCTGACGGTGGCCTTCCTCCAGGTCGTCGTCGGCGTGCTGACGGTGCTGGGGCTGTGGCAGCGGCTGGCGGCCTTCTTCGGCGCGTCGCTGTCGGCCGCGCTGATCCTGACCGTGAGCTGGCGGACCGTACCGGTGTACGACGCGCCGGACATCATCTACCTCGCCGCCTGGAGCCCGCTGATCATCGCGGGCGCCCCGGTGTACTCGACGGACGCCCGGCTCGCGGGCGAGGCGTGGCGGCGGCTCGGGCCGCGGGTCGGGCTGTGGGCGCTGCGGCGGCGGGTGCTGCGCCGGGGCGGCTTCATGGCGATGATCGTGGTCGGGGTGACGCTGCTGCTCGGCTCGATGCTCGGCGGCGCCGTACGGGCCTCGGAGACGGTGCGCGGACCGGAGCCGAGCGACACTCCGACGAACAACCTGCCCGGTTCGCCGCTGCCCCGGCGGGCCGATCAGAGCCCCAGCGGCGCCACCCGCGGCCCCCTCGGCGCGGGTGGGGCGCCGTCCCCGCGCGCCCCGCGGACCAGCCCGACCACCCCGTCGGCGGCCTCCTCCGAGGGCTCGCCCAGCGCATCGGCCCCGGCCGGCGGCTCCCACCGCCCCCGTCCGTCGCACAGCGGCGCGCGGACCGCCCCCGGGCAGCCGCGGCGGCCCGCCGCCGACCCGGAGACCACGGAAGGGCCGTCGTCGGCGGGTGCGCGGACCGGCCGGGGCGGCCGGGGCGGTCTCGGCATCGGCGAGGGCGAGACCTGGCCCGAGGCGGTCACAGGCAGCGGCGGCACGTCCGGCGACTCGTACGGCTACGGCGAGAGCTCCCCGGAGAGCGGCGGCGCCCTCGGCGGGCTCCTCGGCTGACGCGGCGGTCGGCTGACGCGCCGGTCGGCTGACGCGCCGCGATGTGGCGTCGCGCCACGGTCTCGCTGGTGTGCCGCGACCCGGCTGACGCCTCGGCCCGGCCCAGGCAGTGCCTGGGCCGGGCCGACCGCTGTCCGGGCGCGGCTGCCGCGGCGCGGCAGCCGCGGGGCGCGGCGCTCCTTAGCAGCGCACGGCTCCAGGGACTCGGCCGACCGCGGCGCCCGGGCCGCGGCCCGGATCATCACGCGCGTGAGCCGGCGCTCATGCGCGCTGCGCGGCGGGGGCCTGGCCCAGCGCGCCGTGCGGCGGGGA
>NZ_MUNE01000802.1 GCF_002154605.1 Streptomyces milbemycinicus
CCGGCGATCGCCGGGACTTCGGTCGCTTTCATGGAGACTCCTGCCGAGCGTGGGCGTGGGCGTGGTCGGCCGCCGGGAACAGGGCCGCGGTCAAGGCGGTGAACTGGTGCTGGAGGCGCTGGGCGGCGGCCAGGTTCCGCTCGGTGAGGGTCTGCCGCAGCTCGGCCGATCGCTGCTCCAGCGCCCGGAACTGCTCGAGCAGCCGGTCGGCGTCGACCTCGCGCGCCGGGTGGCAGTACGCGGCAAGGCCCATCTGCGCCATGAGCGCTTCGCTCTTCGCCGCATAGCTGAGTGCGAGCACCGGTGTGCCGGTCTTCAGCGCGCAGATCAGGTTGTGGTAGCGGATCGCCACCACGGTGTCGGCAGCCGCCATCTCCTTCATCAGGTCGGCCAGTGAGGCCGCCTCGGCAGCGGTGACCAGTGGCGAGTCCACCGCGTCGAGGATCGCGGCGACCACCGGCCGGTCGACCTCGTCGCCGGTGAGCAGCCGGACCGGTCTGCCGTCCTCGACCAGTGCGCGGACGAACCGGATCGTCCCGTCGAGGTAGCGCCGGTGGATCTGCTCGGCGCGGGCGCGGTCGTCGTTGCCGCCGTGGAAGGCCATGACGCCGACGCAGACCGGGCCCGGCGGGCCCGAGGGCGCTTCCCCAAGCTCTCCGACAAGCTCCGAGCAGGGGATACCCCATTCCGGCGGCGTCGGCAGGGCGAACGCGAGGTCCGGGTAGACCTCGTCGCGCGCGGTGTCCACGCCCATCGCCCGCATCGCGTCGCGGGACTGGGCGTCCCGGTACGACCGGTACGCGGCCAGCCGCGCCGACCAGCGCACCAGGGCTCGGGTCGGCCGGTTGCGGATCGTAGCGGCGCCGACGCCGACCAGCGCGACCCGGGTGCCGAACAGCCGGCCACTCGCGCAGAGCAGGAACAGCGAGTACGGGAAGCCCCACGGCCGCAGCGGCAGCGTGGCCTCCAGGACGCCCATGCCGGGCACGATCACCACGTCGTGCCGGCGCACCCAGGCAGCGGTACGGAAGACGTCGACGAGTTTGCCCAGACCCTTCGCCGCGATCGCGCCCGCACGCGACGCGGTCCGGTACTCCCCGCGGTACCAGTGCAGCCGCGTCGCGGGGATCCGGTACCGGGCCGCGACGACCTCGGGCCCGCCGCACAGCGCGTCCACGACCACTTCCGGGTGCTCGGCGCGGAGGTACCCGAGCACGGCCTCCAGCGACCCGTCGTTGCCGAGGTTGCCGGAGCCGAGCAGGCCGAACACCCCGACGCGCAGCGGAGTTTCGTCCGCGGACGTCATGCCTGCCGCCCCTCACGGCCGGCGACGAGGGCGTCGACGGAGACAGTGAGCTTGGCCGGGTCGACCGGGGCGCGGTCCTCGACCCGTTCACCGGCGCCCGGCCGGACCCGGCTGGCCATCCATGCGGCCAGGTGGCGGTAGCACGCGCGCCGGTCGGCCGGGGACAACGGCGCCCGCCGGATCGCGGCGACGAAGCCCCAGACGTACTCGGCGAGCAGCCGGGGCGTCGGGTGCAGCGGGCCTGCCCGGCGCGGGTCCAGGTTGACGCACCGGGAGCGCTTGCTGGGGTTCGCCCGCTCGGCGCGGGTGGGGTGGTCGCGGCGGAAGTACAGCAGCTCCGGCACCTGGTGGAAGGGCCCGTGCAGGCCGAGCTCGGCGACGAACGTGCGGTCCGCGTGGTGGTAGCTGTCCATCGGTTTCACCCGGCGCAGTACGTCGGCCCGTATCACCCCGTAGAAGTCGTCGCCGCCGGGCTCGAACAGCATGCTGCGGAAGCGCACCGGCGGGTGCGGCGAGTCGGTGGCGAGCCCGTACTCGTACGGGACCTTCACCTGGCCGTCGCCGTCGATGACCGCCTGGTCGGCGTGCGCGAGGATCACCTCCGGCCGCTCGTCCAGCGCCTCCACGCAGCGCCGCAGCAGGTCCCGGCCGTAAAGGTCGTCGTGCGAGGCCCATTTGAACAGCTCGCCGCGGCACTCGGCGAACACATGGTTGTGGTTCGGCGTGGCGCCGATGTTCCGGGACAGCCGGATGTACCGGATCCGCGAGTCCTTCTCGGCATACCGGCGGCAGATGTCCAGGGTCCCGTCGGTCGAGGCGTTGTCGGAGATGACCAGCTCGAAGTCCTCGTAGGTCTGGCCGAGCAGTGCGTCGAGCGACTCGGCCAGGTACTCCTCGCCGTTGTACACGGGCAGGCCGATGCTCAGCCGGGGTTGGGCGGTCATGGCGTCCTCACTTCGGGGATGGGTTCGTGGTGGTGCTCGCGCAGGGCGGACCGCAGGTGCAGCCACCACACGGCCGAACCGCTGACGGTCGCGGCGGCGACGCCCCAGGCCGAGCCGACCGTGCCGGCCACGGCCGCCCCGCCGAGCCCGCCGCCGACGTAACAGGCAGAGGCGAACAGCTGGCAGCGCAGGCTGCGCCGGGCCGCGCCGAGCGCGCGCAGCCCGGCCGCCGCGCCGGTGCCGAGGCCGGCGCCCGCGACGCCGAGGGTGATCGGCACGATGAGCTGCGCGGCGGAGTGCCAGACTCCGCCGAGCACGAGCTCGCCGAGCCGGTCCGGCATCAGCAGTAGCGCCCCGCCCCAGAACAGCGCGCCGGCGGCCTGCCCGCCGCCCAGCAGGAGGCAGAACGTGCCGAGGCGGTGCGGGGCCTGCCGCAGCACCCGTGCCGCCTCCGGGACGGTGACCAGGGACAGCCCCATCAGTACGGCGAGGAACGGGCCCATCAGGAGTTCGGCGCCCCGCACCGCACCCACTGCGCCGACGCCGACGATCGCGCCGAGCCCGTATGCCCGCAGCTGGCTCGCTCCGCTGAGGCTGACGTTCTCGACCAGGTACCGGTAGCCGAGATCGCGCTGCTCGCGAAGCCATCCGCGCGCCCCGGTCATCCGGGGCCGGATGCCGGACTGGAGGCAGCCGTACCCCGCGGCCACCGTGGCGGACGCGCCCCAAGCGAGCACGAAGGCGGCCACACTGCCCACACGGGCCGCCACGACCATGGCCGGGACGAGCGCGACGCCCCACACGAGGTCATTGACGAACGCCTTCCGCCCGGTGCCGGCGGCGAAGAACGAGAACCGCCAGGCGTCCTGCAGCAGCAGCCCCGGCAGCGTG
>NZ_MUNE01000803.1 GCF_002154605.1 Streptomyces milbemycinicus
GGATGTGTATAAGAGACGAGGGCGGGGGCGGGCTCCTCCTCAGCGACCTCGCCGCCGAAGTTCTTCAGCAGCGCGTCAAGGCCGCCGTCGAAGCCCTGGCCGACCGCGGCGAACCGCCATACGTCCTTGAGGTAGAAGTCGCCCAGCATCACGGCGCGCTCGGTGCTGAACTCCGCCCCGGTGAAGGAGTACCGGACGACCTCCTCGCCGCCCGCGACGACCCGGATGTAGCCGGGGCCGACCTGGGACATCTGGCCCGCGCCGTCGATGGTGGCGGTGAAGGCGAGCTTGTGGATATGCGACGGGATGCTGTCGAGGGTGACGCGGAACGACTCGGCGTCCCCGGCCTGCGGCCCGAGCTGCTGAATCGCTTCCTCGGGGGACTTGGGCTGGTTGAAGAAGATGAAGTAGCGGTCGTCCGAGAGCCGCTCGTCCGCGTCGAGGCCGAAGCAGCTGATGTCGAAGGTCAGACCGGGCCCGGCGATCTGCACACCGACGTACAGGTCCCTCCCCGCCGTCAGATCACTGAGCTTGGCCTTGTGGCCGCGTTGGAATTCCCTGGCCATACGTAACGACCGTCCCCCATCCCGATAGCGGAGATTGCATTGCGCGCCAGGCTAACCGCTGCCGCTGAGAAGGAGCGACGCCGGGGAGCGAGGTGTGGTTCCAGTGACTACTCCGGCGGGGCCGAGGGGAGGTGCGGCAGCCTTCCGGCGGCCACCACGCCCTCCAGG
>NZ_MUNE01000804.1 GCF_002154605.1 Streptomyces milbemycinicus
GAAGACCCAACGCGGCCATCCGCCAGTACGGGAACTCCTGACCCGCTTCGAAGAAGCCAGACGCACCAGAATGCTGCTGCTCGCCGACATCATCCAGCCGCCCAGCAAAGGCACCGCCCCATGAGGCCCACCCCCGCAAACCCCACCGCCTGGAACACCTACCTCGCCGAAGGCAACGCCACCCAGGCCCGCAAACGCGTCGCCGCCGACGTCATCCTGCGCCACCCGGACGGCCGCATCCTGCTCGTCAACCCCACCTACAAGCCCGGATGGGACCTCCCCGGCGGCATGTCCGAAGCCAACGAAGCCCCCGACGACACAGCGCGGCGCGAAATCAAGGAAGAGCTGGGGCTCGACATCATCCGGCTGCGCCTGCTCGTCATCGACTGGGTACCACCCCACGGCCCCTGGGACGACCAAATCGCCTTCATCTTCGACGGCGGAACACTCGCCCCCGACCAAGCCGCAGCGATACATCCTCACGACGAGGAGCTATCCGAGCTGCGGTTCACCGCCCCTGCTCACGCCGTCGGCACCCTGCCAGGCCGTCTCAGCCGCAGATTCGCGGCAGCCCTCCAGGCAGGCGCAGAGGGGATGCCCCGGTATCTGAGAGACGGCGCCCCCCTCGTCTAGAAGGCGGATCCCCTTCGCCATGCTCTAAGACCGCCCTTGAGCGGCCAGAACGTGCCCTTGCTTGGTTGCAGTTTTGGTTGCATTCACCCCCGTCCGACACCGTCCGCAGCCCGCAAGGCGACCCGTTCCACCACAGGTCAGGACACCCGCGTCTACGCCCGGATACCCATACGAAGACTTGGAAAGCGTGTTGGG
>NZ_MUNE01000805.1 GCF_002154605.1 Streptomyces milbemycinicus
GCTCCAGCCAGCCGCTGCAGCGCAACCTCCCCGCCGCCCTCGACCCCCGCTCCCGGGTGCTGCGGCCGCATATCCGCCGCGGCTGGCTGGAGCGCGGCCCCGGGCCCGACCCGGCCCGGGGCGCCGACACATATGTGCCGGTCTCCTGGGACACCGTGATCCCGCTGCTGGCCCGCGAGTTCGAGCGGGTCCGCGCCGAGCACGGCAACCGGGCGGTCTTCGGCGGCTCGTACGGCTGGGGCAGCGCCGGGCGCTTCCACCACGCGCAGAGCCAGATCCACCGGTTCCTGAACTGCCTGGGCGGCTACACCCGGTCCGTCAACACCTACAGCCTGGGCGCATCCCGTACGCTGCTGCGCCACGTTGTCGGAGACGACGCCCCGATCTCCACCCCCACCACCTTCCCGGTGCTCGCCGAGCACACTGGCCTCTTCCTCTGCTTCGGCGGGATGCCCGCCAAGAACTCCCAGGTCAGCGCGGGCGGCATCAGCCGCCACCACACCGCGGCGGCGCTCCGCGCGGCCCGCGCCCGGGGCGCCCGCTTCGTGCTGGTCAGCCCGCTGCGCGACGACTTGGCGGATGAGCTGGACGCCGAGTGGCTGGCCCCGGTGCCGGGCACCGACACCGCGCTGATGCTGGCGCTCGCCCATGTCCTGATCGACGAGGGCCGCTACGACGAGGCGTTCTGCCACCGCTACTGCGAAGGGTTCGACACCTTCCGCCGCCATGTCCTCGGCCACGACGGATCAGCCGCCAAGACCCCGCGCTGGGCGGAGGAGATCTGCGGCATCCCCGCCGCCCGGATCGCCGCCCTCGCCCGCGAACTGCCCCGCCACCGCACCATGATCTCGCTCAGCTGGTCGCTCCAGCGGGCTCACCGCGGCGAACAGCCGCTGTGGGCGGGCATCGCCCTGGCCTGTCTGCTCGGCCAGATCGGCCTGCCCGGCGGCGGGTTCGGCCACGGCTACGGGGCGACCGCCGGGATCGGCGCCGGGAGCCTGCCGTACAAGCTGCCGACCCTGTCCCAGGGCACCAACCCCGTCGCCGACTTCATCCCGGTCGCCAGAATCGCCGACCTGCTGCTCCACCCCGGCGGGACCTGCGACTACGACGGACAGCGGCTGGTCTACCCGGACATCCGCCTCGTCCATTGGGCCGGCGGCAACCCCTTCCACCACCACCAGGACCTGGCCCGGCTGCGCCGCGCCTTCACCCGCCCGGACACGGTCGTGGTCCACGAGCCGCACTGGACGGCCACCGCCCGCCACGCCGACATCGTGCTGCCCGCCACCACCACCCTGGAGCGCGAGGACATCGGCGGCGCCAAGGAGGACGCGGCGCTGATCGCCATGCACAGGATCGCCGAACCGGTGGGGGAGGCCCGCGACGATTACCGGATCCTCGGCGACCTCGCCCACGAACTGGGCGTCGGCGCCGCCTTCTCCGAGGGCCGCGACGAGCGCGCCTGGCTCGAACACCTCTATGAGAGCTGGCGGGCCGGGCTCGACCCGCGGTACGCGCCCCGGGAGGACTTCGCCGCCTTCTGGGGGGCGGGCCGTATCGCGCTGCGCGGCCGGCGCGAACGCCACACGCTGTACGCCGACTTCCGCGCCGACCCGGACGCCCGCCCGCTGCCCACCCCCAGCGGCCGTATCGAGCTGTACTCCCGCACCATCGCCTCCTACGGCTATGACGACTGCCCCGGCCACCCCACCTGGCTCCCTCCCGCGCCGGAGGACGGCGCCGCCTACCCGCTGCACCTGATCGCCAACAACCCGGCGGCCCGGCTGCACAGCCAGCTCGACCACGGCGCGCTGAGTGCCGCCTCCAAGGTCGCCGGGCGTGAACCGGTGCGCCTCCACCCCGCCGACGCCGCGGCACGCGGGCTGCGGCCGGGGGACGTGGCGCGGGTGCGCAGTGCCGTGGGCAGTCTGCTGGCCGGGGTGGTGATCAGTGACGCGCTGCGCCCCGGCGTGGCGCAGCTGGCCACCGGCGCGTGGTTCGACCCGTCCGCCCCCGAGGTGGCCACCTGTGTCCACGGCAACCCCAACGCGCTGACCCGCGACACCGGCACCTCGCGGCTGGCCCAGGGCTGCACCGGCCAGCTGACCCGGGTGGAGGTCGAGCCGTACGACGGGCCCGCGCCCCCACCGCCGGTCCATGCGCACCTCCCGCCGCCGGGGCCCTGAGGTAGAGTGGGAGAACGATGGTTCTCGGGTAGTGGTGCGCGGGGTGGCGAGGGCGGATGACGGTGGATCTCGAAGACACGAAGGAGCGGGTCCTCGACGCGGCCGAGGAGCTCTACTACGGCCGCGGCGTACAGGCCGTCGGCATGGACGCGGTACGGACCGCCTCGGGCGTCTCCCTCAAGCGGCTCTACCAGCTCTACCCGTCCAAGTCCGTCCTGGTCGAGGCCTATCTGCGGCGCCGCGACGCCCACCTGCTGCACGGGCTCGCGAGTTACGTCGAGGCGGTGCCGGGGCCGCCGGAGGAGCGGGTGGCGGCGATCTTCGACTGGCTGTACGAGTGGTTCAGCGAGCCCGACTACCGGGGCTGCGCCTTCATCAACTCCTACGGCGAGCTCGGCGCCACCGCACCGGAGGTCGCCGCGGCCGCCCGCGCCCACAAGGACGCCTTCCAGCGCTATGTGGCCCGCCTCGTCGCCGCCGCGGACCTGCCCGCACCGCTGGCCGCCCACCTCGCCCTGCTGGCCGAGGGCGCGATCACCACGGCCGCGATATCCGGCACCCCCGAACCGGCCCGGCAGGCCCGCGAGGCGGCCAAGGTGCTGATCGCCGCCGCCCGCGCCTGACGCCCGAGCTCCGCGCGTCCGGCCGACGGCTCTGTGCCGGCCGGGCACGCGGGCATCGGGGTGGTCGGTGGCGTCAGTCCGCCGAGATCGCCGGGTCGCTGACCCCTGCCCGCCCCGTCTCGACATGGCCGGCCAGCCGCCGCAGGAAGCCGCGGTCGTGGTCGGAGGCAACCGACAGGTCGTACCACTGGTGGCTGCGCCGCAGGTCCGCCGTGTGGACGGTGTGCGCACCGGGCCGCAGCCGGTAGGTGGCCGGCTTGGCCTTGCTGTACGCGTCGGTCACGGTCAGCGTCACGGTCGACTCGCCCTCGTTGGTGAGGGTCAGCCGCACCTGCCCCGCCTTGCGGTCGTGGCGCGCGCTCACCTCGGGCCCCCGCAGGCCGTCGGCGGTGCGGCCCGTGAAGCGCCGCAGGAAGCCTCCGGGCCCGTGGACCGTGAAGTCGTACGCCCCCTGCTCCCGCTCCGTGGTGTCCCAGCTGCCGGACAGCCGCTTCCCCGCCTCGACCGTGTAGCCCCAGGGGCCGGCGGCGTCGGTGGCGGAGGTGATGTGGAAGTGCGCGCCCGCCCGGCCCGGGTTGGCGAAGCCGATCCGCAGCCCGCCGTCGGTGACCGTGGCGTCGGCGGCCAGGTCGTACGGCAGCGGCCTGGCGCGGCGCGTGCCCGGCTCCTGTCCGGGCAGCGAGCCGTGCGCCGGGGGCTTGGGCTTGTAGTCGGGGTGGCGCTCGCGGTCCGGGGGCAGATAGCCGCTGGTGTCCGGGAAGGCCGGGAGGTGGGCGTCGGTCCGCGCGAAGTCGAACGCCGCGGTCAGGTCGCCGCACACCGCCCGCCGCCACGGCGAGATGTTCGGCTCGGCCACCCCGAAGCGCCGCTCGATGAACCGGACAATCGAGGTGTGGTCGAAGGTCTGGGAGCAGACCCAGCCGCCGGTGCTCCACGGCGACACCACGAGCATCGGCACCCGCTGCCCCAGGCCGTAGGGGCCCGCGACCTTCGACGAGGAGCCCGGGAACAGCTCCCCGGTGGTCTCCACGGTCGACGCGCCCTTCTGCGGGGAGGACGGCGGGTACGGGGGCACGAGGTGGTCGAAGAAGCCGTCGTTCTCGTCGTAGGTGATCAGCAGCGCGGTCTTGTTCCACACCTCAGGGTTCGAGGTCAGCGCGTCCAGGACCTGGGCGATGTACCAGGCGCCGTAGTTCGGCGGCCAGTTGGGGTGCTCGCTGAACGCCTCGGGCGCCGCGATCCAGGAGACCTGCGGGAGCCGGCCGGCCTTGACGTCGGCCCGCAGGATGTCGAAGTACTCGTCGCCCTTCTTGGCGTCGGTGCCGGTGCGGGCCTTGTCGTAGAGCGGATCGCCGGGCGCGGCGCCGCGGTACTGGTTGAAGTACAGCAGCGAGTTGTCGCCGTAGTTGCCCCGGTATGCGTCCTCGATCCAGCCCCAGCCGCCCGCGGCGTCGAGGCCGTCGCCGATGTCCTGGTAGATCTTCCAGGAGATCCCGGCCTTCTCCAGGCGCTCGGGGTACGTCGTCCAGGAGTAGCCGGCCTCCGCGTTGTCGAGGACCGGGCCGCCGCCGACGCCGTCGTTGCCCGTGTAGCCGGTCCACATGTAGTAGCGGTTGGGGTCCGTGTTGCCTATGAACGAGCAGTGGTAGGCGTCGCAGACGGTGAAGGCGTCGGCCAGCGCGTAGTGGAACGGGATGTCCTCACGGGTGAGGTACGCCATGGTGGTGGCGGTCTTGGCCGGCACCCAGTTGTCGTAGGCGCCCTGGTGGAGGGCGGACTGGCCGCCGTTCCAGTCGTGGTTGAGACCCTGGAGGAACTGCAGGCCGAGATCCTCGACGTCGGGGCGGAACGGCAGCACGTCCTTCGTGCCGTCCGGCTGGTGCCACACCGGCTTGCCGCTGGGCAGGGACACGGGGTGCGGGTCGCCGAACCCCCGGACCCCGCGCAGGGTGCCGAAATAGTGGTCGAAGGAGCGGTTCTCCTGCATCAGGACCACGATGTGTTCCACGTCCCGCAGGCTGCCGGTGCGGCGGTTCGCGGGGATCTCCGCGGCCCGCGCGATGCTGTCGGACAGCAGTGACATCGCGGCGCCGCCGCCGGCCAACTGCATGAAACGTCTACGGTCCAGGGAAGTCATGAACGGCCACTCTCCTCGGCGTCCGGGGTGGAGCAGGGGGTCGGGGCAGTCTCGTCCGCCAGGCGGCACCGCGTCACGGCGGACGGCGAAATCCAGGGAGAATCCTGGGTGAACGCCGACCGCGGGGGAGTGTCGGTGGCGCGCAGTAGGGTTTTCGAGCAAGGACGGAAGACCTGGCGCGGCACCGCGCCGGGGCGGCACGGGGGATGCATGGCGATGGCGGTAATCAGGGTCCCGGAGAGCGAGTCCCATCCGGCGATCACCCACGAGGCGACGCGCCGGTCGCTGAGCGAGGCGGGCCTGCCGGGCGACAGCTACCTGATGCGGTTCCGGCCGCTGGCCGAGGGCCGGGTGGTGCCGGTGCCGCGGCTGCTCGACGACTCTGCCGACCCGGCCGAGCTCGACGACGACATCGGCGGCCTGCTGGCCATCGGCCATCTCCTCATAGAGGGCGAGGAGGCCGACCACATCGTCCTGGACGGGGCCACCGGGCGCGTCTTCACCATGTACCTCTTCGAGAAGGACCCCGATCTGATCAAGGTCCTGCCCCTGGCGCCGTCGGTGGCGGCGCTTGGGCGCTCCCCGCACTGTCCGTACCGGCCGGGTTCACCCCCGAGGGGCTGCCGGTCGGCCTGCAGATCGTGGGACCGTACCGGGCGGACTTCGCCGCCCTCCAGATCGGCCACGCCTTCGAACAGGCCACCCAGCACTGGCGGCGGCGCCCGCCGGTCGTGGGGTAGGTGGAAGGTTCTTGTCAGGTCCGGCGGCCGGACCCCATGATGTTTGCGTGAACATCCGACAGGGCGGGGACGCGCGGCGAATGCCCGCGGGGTTGGTCGCGCTCGGTCTTGGCGGCTTCGGGATCGGTCTGACCGAGTTCGTTATCGCGGGCCTGCTGCCCCAGGTGAGCCGCGACCTGGACGTCTCCGAGGCGGCGGCCGGGTGGCTCATCTCGGGGTACGCCCTCAGCGTCGCGATCGGCGCGATCCTGCTGACCGCCGCCACCAACCGCGTCCACCGCAAGGCCGTCCTCGTCGCGCTGGTGGTGTTGTTCGTCCTCGGCAACCTGCTGTCGGCCGTAGCGTCCACGTACGCCGTGGCGCTGCTCGGCCGGGTCGTCGCCGCCCTGTGCCACGGCTCGTTCTTCGGCATCGGCTCGCTCGTCGCCCGCCGTATGGTCCCGCCGGAGCGGGCCTCGCGCGCGGTCGCCGTGATGTTCGCGGGGCTGACGGTCGCCAATGTGCTGGGCGTGCCGTTCGGCGCCCTGGTCGGCGAACGCTGGGGCTGGCGCGCCACGTTCTGGGCGATCACCGGGATCGGCGTGCTGGCCGTGGCCGCCATCGCCGTATGGGTTCCGGCCTGGGCGGGCGCCGTGGACGAGGCCCACCGGGCGGCCGGTCTGCGCCCCCAGCTCCGCGCCTTCCGCTCCCGGCAGGTCTGGCTGACCCTCGCCGCCACCGCCCTCGGCTATGGCGGCATGTTCGGGGCGTTCAGCTATATCGCGTACACCTTCACCGAGGTCACCGGCTTCTCCAGCGCCGATGTCTCCTGGCTGCTCGTCGTCTACGGCAGCGGTCTGGTGATCGGAAACGTCGTCGGGGGCCGGGCGGCCGACCGCGACCGCGATCGCACGCTGATCGCGTCCCTGGCGGGACTCGCCGCCACACTCGCGGTGTTCGGGCTGCTGGCCGAGGGGCGGGGCGCGTCGGTGGTCCTGGTCTTCCTGATGGGCGTCTTCGGGTTCGCCGGCGTCCCCGGCATGATCACCCGCGTCACGGACGCCGCCGCCGGCGCGCCGCTCGCAGCCAGTGCCAACGTCTCGGCCTCCAACGTCGGCAACGCCCTGGGCGCCTGGCTCGGCGGCCTCGCGATCAGCGCCGGCCTGGGCTACACCGCGCCGCTGTACGTGGGCGCCGCGGTTGTGGCGCTCGGCCTCGCCGTCATGGTGGTCGCCGCGCACACCGGGCGCGCCGCGCCACCTCCGTCGTGCGGCCCTGACCTGGCGGCCGGTCACACCCGTCCGGAGCAGGAACGACGGCCCAGCACGAGCCGGTGACCGACCGGGCCCGCGGCGGTCCAGTATGCGGCGCGCGGTTGACGTGGCGCGCGATCTACTGCTGAATGATTGCCATGACTGCCCAGCAGCGCTTGGTCACCCGTGGCCACATCGACTTCGGTCGGGTGTGGTCCGCCGCGTGTTGCGGCTGACTCGGCAGCGGACCACCCAAGCGGTCCGTCCCCGCTCGTGACCATCTCGGTCCGAGCCCTCTCACCCCGGCGTCCCCGCCGCTGAGCACTGACTCGCGTGCGGACGGCGCCATGAGCCCGTACGCACGCCGCCGCACCCGGGCCATGTGTGTGCTGCCACCCCCCTCATCTCCCTGCTCCGCCGCCACCACGGCCGGCGCCCAGGGCACCCGCGGGCTACCCGCGTCCGCTCCTCGCCCACCTCCCCGAAAGGCCACGCCCATGTCCGCGGAAAGCCCCAGTCCGACGCGGGAGCACGGATGACCTCCGTCGCACAACCGCCGCCTTCTCAACTGGAACCGGCCGACCTGACGGCCATTCAAGTCCCGGTGTCCGACCCGCGCGTACGGCCGCTGCTGCGCGAACTGGGCGAGGAGTACTCGACCCGCTACGGCAAGGACGCCCACGCCGAACTCGCCCGCTACCCCGACGAGGAGTTCACCACGCCACACGGCGGGGTGCTGCTGCTGTTGCTTGAGCACGGCGAACCCGTCGCGGGCGGGGCCTTCCGCCGGTACGACGAGAACACGGCCGAGCTCAAACGGATCTGGACGCACTCCGCACACCGGCGGCGCGGTTTCGCCCGCCGGGTGGTCGCCGAACTGGAGCGCGAGGCGAGCGCCCGGGGCTATCGGCGGATCTACCTGACCACCGGGCCGCGCCAGCCCGAGGCCCGCGGGCTGTATCTGGCCAGCGGCTACACGCCGCTGTTCGACACGGAGGCCGATCCGGAGACCATCGGCCCGCTCCCGTTCGAAAAGCACCTCGCCGCCCGGCACGAGAATCACGACACCGACCACGACGATCTGGCCTCGCTGAAGGTCGTACCCACCCGCCACTACGCCCGCTGGGCCGCCGCCCTCGCGGTCCTGGTCCTCACCGTCCAGTTTCTCCATGGGCTGGTCACCAACCCCGTCTGGCAGTGGTCGGTGTTCGGCGAGTACGTGCTGTCCGAGACCATCGTCACCGCCGTGGGGGTGACATTGCAGCTCACTGCCTACTCGATGCTGCTCGGCTTCGCACTCGGCACGGTGCTGGCGTTCATGCGGCTGTCGGCCAGCCCCGTGCTGCGCACCGTGGCCTGGACCTACGTCTGGATCTTCCGCTCCATCCCGATGATCGTCCAGCTGGTGTTCTGGTTCAACCTCGGCGCGCTGTACCGGGAGTTGGGCATCGGCATCCCCTTCGGCCCGGTGTTCTGGTCCGTCAGCAGCAACGATCTGATCGGGACCATCGGCGCGGCCCTCATCGGCCTGACGCTCCACCAGGCGGCCTACTGCGCGGAGATCGTCCGCGGCGGTGTCCTCTCGGTCGACCGGGGCCAGCTGGAGGCCGCGGCGGCGCTCGGCATCCCCAGGCTGCGGCAGATCCGGCGGATCGTCCTGCCGCAGGCCATGCGGGCCATCCTGCCCACCGCGGGCAGCGAGATCATCAGCCTCCTCAAGGGCACCTCGGTGGTGTACGTGATGGCCATCGGCGAGCTCTTCTACCAGGTCAAGGTCATCTACGGGCGCAACGGCATGGTGATTCCGCTGCTGATGGTCGCCACCGCCTGGTACGTGTTCCTGACCTCCGTGCTCTCGGCCGTCCAGTACTACGTCGAGCGCCACTTCGCCCGGGGCTCCGAGCGCGCCGTGCCCCCCACCCCGCTCCAGCGCACCCGGCGCTTCGCGGCGCGCCTGCGGGCCGCGGCCGCACAGCGCCGCCGGCCGGCCGCACCCCTGGGAGGCGGCCATGAGTGAGGTGATGGTGGAGGTGCGCGGGGTCCACAAGAGCTTCGGGCCGCTGGAGGTGTTGCGCGGCGTGGACCTCCAGGTGCGCACCGGTGAGGTCACTGTGGTCCTCGGCCCGTCCGGATCCGGGAAGTCCACGCTGCTGCGCACCATCAACCACCTGGAGAAGGTCAACCGCGGCTGGATCAGCATCGACGGCGAGCTGATCGGCTACCGCAGATCGGGGAACCGGCTGTACGAGCTGAAGGAGCGGGACGTTCTGCGGCAGCGCACCCATATCGGGTTCGTCTTCCAGGACTTCAACCTCTTCCCGCACCTCACCGTGGCGGAGAACCTGATCGAGGCCCCCGTCGCCGCGCTCCGCCGCCCGCGCAAGGAGGCCCTGGCGAGCGCCGCGCGGCTGCTGGAGCGGGTCGGGCTCGCCGACAAGGCGGGCGCTTACCCCCGGCAGTTGTCCGGTGGTCAGCAGCAGCGGGTGGCC
>NZ_MUNE01000806.1 GCF_002154605.1 Streptomyces milbemycinicus
GCCCTGCGCGCCGTACGCGCGGACGAGCGTCTTCCGCAGGACCCGGCGGAGTTCCGGCGGGTGCTCGGCCACTTCGCGAGCGGTGTCACGGTCATCGCGGCCATGGACGAGGAGGGCCCGGCCGGGTTCGCCTGCCAGTCCTTCTCCTCCCTCTCCCTCGACCCGCCGCTGATCGCTTTCATGGTCGCCCGTACATCCACGACCTGGCCGCGCATCGCCCGTGCCGGGGCCTTCTGCGCCAACATCCTGGGGGCGGACCAGGGCGGGCTGTGCCGGGGCTTCGCGGTGAGCGCATCCCGGCGGCCGGACAAGTTCGCCGGCGTCCGGCACCAGCCGGCCCCGGTGACCGGCTCGCCGCGGCTCGCGGACGTCCCCGCGTGGATCGACTGCACGGTCCACGCCGTGCACACCGGTGGCGACCACCTGG
The DNA here is from genome assembly GCF_002154605.1 of Streptomyces milbemycinicus. Lineage (GTDB taxonomy): Bacteria > Actinomycetota > Actinomycetes > Streptomycetales > Streptomycetaceae > Streptomyces > Streptomyces milbemycinicus. Next base: position 428 of record NZ_MUNE01000806.1, read on the forward strand.
TGGTCGTGGGCCGCGTCCGCGCCCTCGGCACGGACGACCTCACCGCCCGCTCGGGCCCCCTCCTCTTCCACCGCGGCAAGTTCGCCACCCTGGCGCCGCACGGCCAGGACCGGGCTCAGCCCTAGGCGATGCGGGGGACCTCCTCCCGCTCCCGCCGGATGACCAGGGCCATCAGCGCGGCCACCGCGCACAGCGCGCCCGCGCCGTACCAGACCATGTCGTACGACCCGAAGGTGTCCCGCGCCACGCCTCCGACAAAGGCGATCACCCCCGCGCCCACCTGGTGCGAGGCCAGCACCCATCCGAAGACGATCGCGCTGTCCTCTCCGTAGTGCTCGCGGCACAGCGCGATGGTGGGCGGCACGGTCGCGACCCAGTCGAGTCCGTAGAAGACGATGAAGAAGAGCATCGGGGGGTGCACGGAGTCCGACAGGAGCATCGGCAGGAACATCAGCGACAGCCCGCGCAGCGCGTAGTAGACGGCGAGCAGCCGCCGCGCGTCGAACCGGTCGGTGAACCAGCCGGAGGCCACCGTGCCGACGATGTCGAAGATCCCGATGACTGCGAGCAGGCCGGCGGCGGCCGTCACCGGCATGCCGTGGTCGTGCGCGGCGGGCACGAAGTGCGTCTTGACCAGGCCGTTGGTGGAGGCGCCACAGATCGCGAAGGTCCCGGCCAGCAGCCAGAACGGGCCGGTGCGCGCGGCCGAGAGCAGCGCGTTGATCGCCCGGCGGGCCGCGCCGCGCTGCGGGGCGGGCTTGGGCGGGGGCGGCCCCTCGGCCCCGTACGCGGCCAGCCCTACGTCGGCCGGGTGGTCGCGCAGCAGCAGCCAGACGAAGGGGACGACGGCGAACGCGACGACCGCCACCGTGACCGCGGCCGGGCGCCAGTGGTGGTGCTCCACGATCCACGACAGGGCGGGCAGGAACACCAGCTGCCCGGACGCGCCTCCCGCCGTGAGAATGCCGGTGACCAGGCCGCGCCGCTCGACGAACCACCGGTTGGTGACCGTCGCGGCGAAGGCCAGCGCCATGGAGCCGCTGCCGAGGCCCACAAGGACGCCCCAGCACAGGACGAGCTGCCAGGCTTCGGTCATGAAGACCGTGAGCCCGGCCCCCACGGCGATCACCGTCAGGGCGCAGGCGACGACCTTACGGATGCCGAAGCGGTCCATAAGGGCGGCGGCGAACGGCGCGGTGAGCCCATAGAGGGCGAGATTCACGGACACCGCGAAGCCGATCAGCCCGCGCGACCAGCCGAATTCCTCGTGCAGGGGGTCGATCAGCAGGCCGGGGAGCGAGGCGAAGCCGGCCGCGCCGACGATCGTCACAAAGGTGACGGCGGCGACCCACCACGCACGGTGAATCCTCGGCCGCCGCCGGGCTGGAAGGGGTTGCTCGTCCTGACCTGGAGTCCCTGGGAGTTCGGTTGTCTGCGTCACCTGACCAGCATCAACGCTGTGATCGACCCGTACGAGTGGCCCGAAGGACAGCATTCGCTAGGATCGGGCCACGAGAGATGCGTTGGAGGCCCGTATGCCCTCATCCATGGACGCCGACAGCCGGCACCGGATCGCCGTACTGGTCCTGCCCGGCGTGATCCCCTTCGAGCTGGGCATCCCCTTCAGGATCTTCGGCAAGGCCCGCTCCGCCGAGGGCGACCGCCTCTACGAGGTGTTCAGCTGCACTCCCGAGCCCGGCGAGGTGTCGACGGACGCCGACTTCCCCATCGTCGTCGAACGCGGCCCCGAGGCGCTGGTCGAAGCCGACACCATCCTCGTGCCCACCAGCTACGAGATGGGGCAGGTCTATAAAGAGGGCACACTTCCCCCGGCGCTCGCCGCCGCGCTGCTCCACGCCCGGCCCGGCGTCCGCTGGATGTCCATCTGCACCGGCAGCTATCTGCTCGCGGCCGCCGGACTGCTCGACGGCCGCCCCGCCACCACCCACTGGCGGAGCGCCGCCCACTTCCAGGCCCTCTTCCCCTCCATCGCGGTAGACCCTGACGTGCTCTTCGTCGACGACGGCGACGTCCTCACCTCCGCGGGCGTCGCCTCGGGTATCGACCTGTGCCTGCACGTCGTACGGCGCGATTTCGGCGCGGCCGTCGCCAACGAGGTCGCGCGGCGCAGCCTGGTGCCGCCGTACCGCGACGGCGGCCAGGCGCAGTACATCGAACGGCCGCTCCCCGAACCGCAACAGGCGACCACGACGGCGGCGCGCGCCTGGGCGCTGAGCCGCCTGGAACGCCCGATCTCGCTCCGCGAGTGGGCCGACCAGGAGTCGATGAGCGTACGGACCTTCACCCGCCGCTTCCGCGAGGAGGTCGGGATCAGCCCCGGGCAGTGGCTCGTACAGCAGCGCGTGGAGCGGGCCAGGCATCTGCTGGAGGGCACCGATCTGTCGGTGGACCAGGTGGCGCGGGACGCGGGCTTCGGCACGGCCGCGTCGATGCGGCAGCACCTGCAGACGGCGCTCGGCGTCTCGCCCACGGCCTACCGGCGCACTTTCCGTGCCACGGCTGTCGATGCCATGGCCGATGCCTTGGGCGGCAGGTAGTCCCACGGGCACCAACGCAGCGGTCAGAAGGTGAGCACGGCCCGCGCCACCCGGCCCGCCCGCGCGTCGTCGGTGGCCTTGGGGAAGTCCTCGACGGGGTAGGTCTGGGTGACCAGTTCGTCCAGCAGCAGCCGGCCCTGGCGGTAGAGGTCCGCGTACAGGGCGATATCGCGCTGCGGCCGGGCCGAGCCGTAGCGGCAGCCCAGGATGGCCTTGTCCAGATACATGGAGGAGACAAGGAAGGACGCTTCGGCGTCGGCGGGCGGCACGCCGAGCAGCACCGCCTGGCCGTGCCGGTCGAGCAGGTCCACCGCCTCCCGGATGAGCCGGGTGCTGCCGACACACTCGAAGGCGTGGTCGGCGCCCGACGGCAGGGTCTCCCGGGCGGCGGCCGTCGAGGCGACGAAGTGTGTGGCGCCGAACTGTCTGGCCAGCGCCTCCTTGGCGGGGTTGGAGTCGACGGCGACGATCGGCCCGGCCCCGGCGATCCGGGCGCCCTGCAGCACGTTGAGCCCGATTCCGCCGGTGCCGATGACGACGACCGACTCGCCGCGGTCGACCCGGGCGCGGTTGAGCACGGCGCCGACGCCGGTGAGGACGCCGCAGCCGATCAGGGCGGCCGAGGTGAGCGGGATGTCCTCGGGAATCCGGACCGCCTGCACGGCCTTGACCAGCGTGCGCTCGGCGAAGGCTGAGTTCGAGGCGAAGTTGTACAGCGGCTGCCCGGCGCGGCTGAACGGCTTGCCCGGCCTGCCGATCGCCTTGCGGCACATGGTGGGGCGGCCACGGCCGCAGTCGGCGCAGGTCCCGCAGTTGGCGATGGTGGTCAGGGCGACATGGTCGCCGGGCGCGACATGCGTGACGCCGGCACCGACCTCCACCACCGTGCCCGCGCCCTCGTGGCCGAGCACGACCGGGACGGGGAAGGGGATGGTGCCGTCGAGGACGGACAGATCGCTGTGGCACAGGCCCGCGGCGGCGACACCGACCAGCACCTCACCCGGGCCGGGTGCCCGGATCTCCAGGTCGTCGACCACGCGCGGTTCGGTGCCGTCGAAGATGACGCCTCTCATCACCACTTCACCACTCTCTTTTCCTGTCGCACGTCTGCCCCTACTTCTCAGGACCGCTGGACCGCTCAGGACTGCTCAGGACTGCTCAGGCTCTCTCGGGAAGCCCGGACCATTTTCAGGAAGCCCAGACCACCGACTGGAGTTCGCTGTACGCGTGCAGGCCGAACGAGCCGCCGTCGCGGCCCACTCCGCTGTGCTTGAAGCCGCCGAACGGCGTCTCCGGGTGGCGCTGGGCCGTGTTGATGCCGACGTTGCCGCTGCGCAGGCGGGCGGCGAGGCCCCAGGCGCGGCCCGCGTCGGCGCTGAAGACATAGTCGTACAGGCCGTACGGCGTGGAGCAGGCGATACGGACCGCCTCGTCCTCGTCGTCGAAGGGGAGGGCGACGACGACCGGGCCGAAGATCTCCTCCTGCGCGACGGTCATATCGGGGGCCACGTCGGTGATCAGGGTCGGGGCGACGTAGAAGCCGGGCTTGACCGCGGGGCGTTCGCCGCCCACCACGATCCGGGCGCCCTGGTCACGGGCCCCGGCGAGGTACGCCTCGACGCGGTCGCGCTGGGCCGCGGAGATCAACGGGCCGACGATCGTGGAGTTATCCACAGGGTCCCCGACGATCAGTGACTTCGCATACCGTGTGAGTGCGGCGACGACCTGCTCGTACAGCGATCGATGGACGAGCACACGGGTCGGCGCCGTGCAGATCTGCCCGCTGTGGAAAGACCAGGTCGAACCGACCGCCCCGACCGCCGACTTGATCACGGACTCGTCGGCGTCCCCAAGGACGATGGCCGCGCCCTTGCCCCCCAGCTCCATCAGGGTGCGCTTCATCGAGTGGCCTGCGGACTCGGCGATCCTCTTTCCCACGGCGGTGGAGCCGGTGAAGCTGACCATGTCGACGCCCGGGTGCGCCACAAGTGCCTCGCCCGCGGCCGCGCCCGATCCGGTGACGACATTGAAGACACCGTCCGGGAGCCCGGCCTCCTTCAGCAGGGGGCCGAGTTCCAAACAGCACAGAGGGTCCTGCGGGGCCGGTTTGGCGACGACCGTATTACCCATCGCCAGGGCGGGGGCGACCTTGCCCGCGAGGTTGGCGAGGGGGAAGTTGTAGGAGGTGATACAGCCCACGACACCCACGGGGCGGCGGACGGCGGCCGCGCCGATCAGCCCGCCGGGGGCGAGGGGCGAGGCGGCTACGGGCAAGGGCGCGAGCGGGACCGTGTCCGGCTCGACGGCGCCTCGCGCATACCGGCGGAAGCGGTCGGCGGCCGGGGGCACCTGCATGGCCTTGGCGACGCGCATCGTCGCGCCCGTCTCGGCCTGGGCCAGCGGGACCAGTTCCCGGGCGTGCTCGGCGATCAGGGTGGCGGCGCGGTCGAGCACGGCGGCGCGCTCATGGGGGGCGGTGCGCGCCCACCCCTCGTGGGCGTCCCGTGCCGCGCTCACTGCGGCGTCGACGTCGGCCGCGTCGGCCTCCGGGGCATGGCCGACGATCTGTTCGGTGGCGGGATTGACGACCGGGTAGTGCCCCTGCCCGGGCCGCCGCCGGCCTCCCCCGATCCAATGCCCGTACGCCGCCTGCCCGTCCGCCTTCTGCCCGTCTGCCGTCGGCCCGTAGGTCTTCATCCGCGTGATTCCTTAGGGAGGTTGAGAACGCGCTCGGCGATGATGTTCCGCTGGATCTCGTCCGAGCCGCCGTAGATCGTGTCGGCCCGGGAGAAGAGGAAGAGGCGCTGCGCGTCGTCGAGTTCGTACGGCCGCTCGGCGGTCCACCGCTCGGGGCCGAGCGCGGCCGCGGCGCCGCGTATCCGCACGGCCAGTTCGCCCAGCCGCTGGTGCCAGCCGCCCCACAGCAGCTTGGCGACGCTGGGCGCGCCGGGACCCGATGCCTCGCCCAGGGTCCGCAGCGCGTTCCAGCGCATGGTCTTCAGCTCGGCCCACTGCTCGACAAGCCGGTCGCGCAGTACGGGATCGGCGGCGGCGCCCGTGCGCAGCGCCAGCCGGACGATCCGGTCGAGCTCCTGGGCGAAGCCGATCTGCTGGACGAGGGTGGAGACGCCGCGCTCCACGGCGAGCAGCCCCATGGCCACGCGCCAGCCCTGGCCGGCGCCGCCGACGAGGTGTTCCGCGCGCGCCACCGCGCCGTCGAAGAAGACCTCGTTGAACTCGGCGTCGCCGGTCAACTGGCGGATCGGGCGCACTTCGACCCGTCCGGGCTGGTCCATCGGTACAAGAAGAAAGGAGAGACCATGATGGCGTTGTGAGCCGTCCTCGGTGCGCGCCAGGACAAAGCACCAGTCGGCTTCCTGGGCGAGGGAGGTCCAGATCTTCTGCCCGGTGACGCGGTAGGTGCCGTCGCCCGGGTCGCGGACGGCGCGGGTCCGCACCCCGGCGAGGTCCGATCCCGCCTCGGGTTCGCTGTAGCCCTGGCACCACAGCTCCTCGCCGCGGGCGATGGGGGGCAGAAAGCGGGCGCGCTGGGTGTCGTCGCCGTAGGCGAGCAGGGTAGGGGCGAGGAGGTTTTCACCGATGTGGCCGAGCCGGGCGGGGGCCCCGGCGCGGGCGTACTCCTCGGCCCAGACGACCTGCTGGGTGAGTGTGGCGGGCCGGTTGCCGTAGGTGCCGTGCGTACGGTCCCAGCCGAGCCCGATCCAGCCGTCGGCGCCGAGTTCCCGTTCCCAGGCGCGGTGTGCGTGCGCCGGTGCCGGCGCCGATGCGCCGTCGTGGGCGGCGCCGGGCTGCGACAGCGGCTGCGGTTGCGGCTGCCCGGCGAGTTGGGCCAGGGCGTCGGCGACGTGCTCGTCGAGCCAGTCGCGGGCTCGGGTGCGAAAGCGTTCGTCCTCCGGTCCGAAAGCGAAGTCCACAGCTTCTCCCGTCTCCCGTCTCCCGCCCCGCTCCCCCGGCTGCCGCTGGGCGGTGGTCCCGCCCCGCGGGTGCGGGTCACGCGTTGGGGCGTTGGCCCTTGGCCGCCGCCTTGGCCATGGCGTCGAGCTGAGCGAGCATCGGCATGGGGTCGGTGCCGACCGTGCCCGGGAGGAAGTCGGCGATCTTCTCCGGGGTCCAGGCGCCTTCCGCGTATCCCGCGCGCAGCTCCCGTGGCTGTGCCCAGACCGCGATCTTGGGGCCCGCGATCGTATAGACCTGTCCGGTGATCTTCTCTTCCCGGGCCCGGTCGCTCAGCAGATAGACCACCAGCGCCGCCACGTCCTCCGGCTCGCCGATCTCCTTGAGCTCCATGGGCACATTGGCGGACATGCGCGTCCGGGCGACCGGTGCGACGCAGTTGGCGGTCACCCCGTACTTGTGGAGGCCGAGTGCGGCGCTGCGCACCAGGGAGATGATCCCGCCCTTCGCGGAGGCGTAGTTGGCCTGCGCGACGCTCCCCTGGTGGTTGCCGCTGGTGAAGCCGATCAGGGTGCCGGAGCCCTGCTTGCGCATCGCCGCGGAGGCCGCCCGGAAGACCGTGAAGGTGCCCTTGAGATGGGTGGCGACGACCGGGTCCCACTCCTCCTCGGTCATGTTGAAGAGCATCCGCTCGCGCAGGATCCCGGCGACGCACACCACGCCGTCGAGCCGCCCGTAGTGTTCGAGCGCGGTGTCCACGATCCGCTGTCCGCCCGCCATGGTCGAGACATCGTCGGCGACGGCCACCGCCGCTCCGCCCGCCGCCTCGATCTCCTTGACCACCGCCTCGGCGACTTCGCTGCTGGGTTCGCCGCCCTCGATCGACACCCCGTAGTCATTGACGACGACCTGGGCTCCTTCGGCCGCGCAGGCCAGTGCCACGGCTCGGCCGATGCCCCGCCCGGCCCCGGTGACGGCGATCACCTTGCCACCCAAGAAGTTGCCCACGTCGCGTCCCCTCCCGGAGTTTCTGACGGTCCGTTAGATTTTTGAGCAGACGCGGCCCGAGTACAACCCCCCGAGCGGAATCCCGCCCGGAAGCCGAACCGAGGAGGTCCCATGACTCTGCCGCCCGAATTCCACGACATCGCCAAACGCATCAACAACTGGGGCCGCTGGGGAGAGGCGGACGAGATCGGGACGCTCAATCTGATCACCGACGAGGTGGTCAGGGGCGCCGCGGCGGCCATACGGAGCGGCCGCCGCATCCCGCTCGCGGTCCCGCTCCAGCAGGACGGGGTGCAGACCGGCGTGATCCCGGGCCGGGTCAACCCGCTGCACACCATGATCGCCGTCAATCTGGAGATATTCGGCCCGGACACCGTGGCCACCAGCGACGACGCCGTGACGATGGGACTGCAGGCGGGCACCCACTGGGACGGACTGACCCATGTCTCGCACTCGGGCCGGATCTACAACGGCCGCCCCGCCGGCTCCGTCACCCCCCATGGCCGCGCCGCCTTCAGCGGCATCGACAAGGCGCGGCACATCGTCTCGCGCGGTGTGCTCCTCGATGTCGCCCGCGCCCGCGGACTCGACCGGCTCCCCGAGGGGCATGCCGTCACGCCCGAAGACCTGGACGCCGCCGAGGCGCTGGCGAAGACCACCGTCCGTCCCGGCGATATCGCGCTGGTGCGCACCGGTCAGATCCAGCGCTATCTCGCGGGCGAGAAGGAGGCTTACGCCTTCCCCTCACCCGGCCTGTCCCTCCGCACCCCCGAGTGGTTCCACGCCCGGGATGTGGCCGCGGTGGCCAACGACACCCTCACCTTCGAGATCTTCCCCCCGGAGATAGAGAACCTGTGGATGCCGGTCCACGCCCTCGATCTCGTCGAGATGGGTATGCAGCAGGGCCAGAACTGGAATCTGGAGGAGCTGTCGCAGGCCTGCGCCGAGGAGGGGCGCTACACGTTTCTACTGTCGGCCACGCCCGAGCCGTTTGTCGGTGGCGCGGGGAGCCCCGTAGCGCCCGTGGCGATTCTGTGACCCATGGCGGTCTCGTGACGCGCCGCGGTCCTGTGACACGCGGCCCACGAGGCCGCAGGCCTGCCGTACAGCGGGGCGAGGGGCAGGTCTGTCGGGCGGCGGTGCGCTCATGCACACCCCGAGCACGGCACGGCACGGCGCACCGCCACCCGGCTCCGGCGCCGAGGCCCTGTCACGCGCCGGGCAGCGACCCGCACTCGCCAAGGAACCGCGCCGCAAGCACACGGCTCACAGGAATCACAGAGCCCTCGGCGTCCCCTCGCAACGAATCGCTGATCCTAGAGTGATCAAGCCACCACATCACGTCAACACCTGGTCTGGACTTTGTCGACTACGCCCGATTTGTGATGGCGTATGAGAACCCGCATGCCCCGTCAGGACCGGTTCTTCATGACTTCCGTACACCTCATGACCCCCACGGGCGCCCCGGTCCACCTCGCACCAGATGCGCTTGCCCGCACCCTCCGGATGCCAGCCCCAGCGATCCGCCAGACCGTCGACCAGTTCAAGACCGCGCCCGTTGGTGGCCTCTTCGCCCGCGCACCGCCGCCGCGGCGCCCGGCCGCTGGCGTCGGCGACCTCGACCCGGACCGTGCCGGAGCCCGGCCCCCGGCCCCCGCGGCCGCCCGCGCCGGGCCCGCCGCCGTCGCCCTGCGCGGGGAAGAGCATGCGCAGCACCGCCGGACAGCCCGTGTGCACCACGGCGTTGGTCACCAGCTCTGAAATCAGCAGGATCAGGGTCTCGGCAAGCGGCTCATCCACCCCTATCCCGGACCCGGCGAGCCGCGAGCGCGCCCATCGGCGGGCCCGGCTCACCTCCGCGGGGTCGGGCCGGACCTCCATCTGCATCTGAAGCACCTGCACCGCTCACACCATCCGAACCGGCGGACACATCGCCTCGTACCTCCAAGAGGTCACGGAACGTGACTCCCCCCCAGCTACCGCTGAGAGGTGCCCCCTCCCAGCGACGACTGAGAGGTACCCCCTTGCGAGACAGCATGGTTGACGTACAGTCACCCCAACAAGCGCTTCGGTCATATTCCAGCGCCAAGGAGTATGCGTGCGGCATACTGTGCGACGCGCGTCGTTGGGAGTCGAACATCGGGGCGCAGAGCCTGCGCACCCCGCGCGAGCGGGGCACATTGGCGTGCCCGGAGTCGCCCCATGGGCCACGCCGGGATAGTTGTACCCCAAAACCGTTCGCACGCAACGGAGAGTACCCGAGCGCGGGCCCGACTCCCCCCTGTGACGAGTCACACCTAGGAAACAACCCGGTATCAACGCTCGGTCACCTCGAAGACTCTGGGGATTCCCCCAGGATCGCGACACCTGAACAATTCAGGCGTATCCACGAAGTCGGGTCACAAACCTCATAAGCCGGCGAGCAGCCCGGCCGCGA
>NZ_MUNE01000807.1 GCF_002154605.1 Streptomyces milbemycinicus
CGAGCGGTTCTTCGGCCGGGAACAGCTCGTCACCGATCTGCTGGAGCTGGTGCGGGAGAGACGGTTCGCCGCCGTCTTCGGCCCCTCGGGCAGCGGTAAGTCCTCACTGCTGCGAGCCGGTCTGATCCCGGCCCTGCGCGACGACGGCACGGCCGCGCCGTTACCCCGCCCGTCCGTGATCCGCGTCCTCACCCCCGGCGACCGCCCGCTCCGCACCCACGCCGACGCGCTCGGTCCGAAGCTCGGCCCGAAGGGGGATGAGGGGGACACCTGGCTCGTGGTCGACCAGTTCGAGGAGGTCTTCACCCTCTGCCAGGACCCGGCCGAGCGCGCCGGATTCATCGAACGCCTGCTGTCCGCCCAGGACGAGGACAGCCGGCTGCGCGTGGTCATCGGCGTACGGGCCGACTTCTTCGGCCGCTGCGCCGAACACCGGGAGCTGACGGCCGCGCTGCGCGGCGCCACCTTGCTGGTCGGGACCATGGGGCGCGCGGAGCTGCGGGAGGCGATCGTCAAGCCGGCCGCGGCCGAAGGGCTCATCGTCGAGCGGGCGCTGACCGCCAGGATCGTGGAAGAGGTCGTCGACGAACCCGGCGGCCTGCCCCTGATGTCCCACGCCCTGCTGGAGACCTGGCGCCGCCGCCGCAGCCGGGCGCTGACCGTGGAGGCGTACGAGGCGGCGGGCGGAGTGCACGGCGCGATCGCCCTGACCGCGGAGCGGGTGTACGGGGAGCTCAGCGAGCGACAGGCGGAGGCCGCGCGGCGGATCATGCTCCGGCTGATCACGCCGGGGGAGGGGGCCCAGGACACGCGGCGCCCGGTGGACCGGGAGGAGCTGGGGCTGGGCTCGGGCTCTGGCTCCGGTGATGGGGCTGATACGGCGCTCGTACTGGAACGCCTGGTGCGGTCGCGCCTGGTCACCCTCGACGAGGGCACGGTCGACCTCGCCCACGAGGCCCTGATCACCGCCTGGCCCCGGCTGCGCGGCTGGATCGACGAGGACCGCCAGCGGCTGCGCACCCACCGCAAGCTGACCGAGGCCGCCCGCAACTGGGAGGAGCTGGGGCGGGATCCCGGCGCGCTGTACCGGGGCGCGCGGCTGGTGGAGGCGCGGGAGGTGTTCGAAGAGCCCGACGACTCGGCCGAACTCACCCCCGCCGAGCGCGACTTCCTGGCCGCCAGCCGGGCCGCGGGCACGCGGGAGCGCCGACGGGTGCGCGCGTTCGTGGGTGCCGTGGCGGTGCTGGTGGTGCTGGCGCTCGTGGCGGGGGTGGTGGCGTGGCAGCAGAACCGGGCGGGGGAACAGCGGCGGGCGGAGGCCGTGTCCCGGCGGATCGCGTCCGTCGCGCAGAACATGCGGTACGCGGATCCGGTGACGGCGATGCGGCTGAGCGTGGCGGCGTGGAACGTCAGCCATACGCTGGAGGCGAGAGCGGCGCTGCTGGGGGCGATGGGGCAGCGCGAGCGGGACACGTTCACCGTCCCGGGGGGCAGCGCGTTCGAACAAGCGTTGCTGAGCGCTGACGGGCGTACGCTCGTGACCTCCGGGGAGCTGAACGGCCGGGTGGTCGGCTGGGACCTGGCCACCCACCGCCGGATCAGTTCCATCAAGACGAGCGACGAGACGGAGTCCGCGACGGCCGTCTCCCCGGACGGGCGGCGGGTGGTGACGTTCGGGGAGGCGGGTCTCCGACTGCGGGACCGCGCCTCCGGCCGCCCCATCGGCCCTCCCATCGAAATCGAGGACGGGGATGCGGACGCGGACTTCGGGGCGAGCGGACGCATGCTCATGGTGGAGGACGGGCACTGGCTCCGGCTGTGGGACATCCGGAACCGCCGCCGTCTCCTGTTCCAGCGCTCCAGCGAGACCATGTGGGAGCCGACGCTCAGCATGGACGGCGGGAGGATCGCGCTGTGTTCGGACCAGGACGAACTGGAGGTGTGGGATGTTCGCGCGCATCGCCGGATACGTACGCTCCCGGCCGTCGTCTCGCGCCTGGGTTGTGGTTCGGCCGAAGACACCGACGGCGCGGAGTTCTTGCTCACTCCGGACGGCCGGAGGCTGCTGATCTCCACCGCGAAGGGGGTCCGCGGCTGGGAGCTGGCCTCCGGAAAGGAACTGCCGGGCATTTCCCACTCCGGGCTCGGGTACCTCGCCCTCAGCCGCGACGGGCGGTTGCTGGCAGCCACGGATGACCAGGAGATCCTGGTCTGGCGGCTCGACAGCCCCGGGCGGCCGGTCTACCGGCATCCCCTGGCCGGTCGGCGGGTCTCCGGTCTCCAACTGGACGCGGACCATGGGGTCATCCGGTACCAGGAGGGGGATGGCACGGCGAGCGACGCGGTGCGCACCCTCTACCTGGGCAGCGCCACAACCTCCGAGTGGGGCCCGAAGCGGGATGGCGAGGCCCTGTTCAGGCCCGACGGGAGTCTGATCGCGGAGGTGCGGACGTCGGGCGGGCGCGAACGGATCGAGCTGCGGCGCACCGGCGGCGGAGCGCCGGTCGCGGCCGCCCTGCCCTCGGCCGACTGCCGGACCACCGGCCAACCGGGGCACAAGGGCCAGTACTGCCTGCCGCTCATGGCGTTCAGCGCGGACGGGCGGACCTTCGCCTATGGGTTCGGCGAGCGGGACGCGGCCAACGGTCGGGCCCGCGCGGAGCGGGTTGCGGTGTGGGACGTGCACAAGGGCCGTAAGACGGCCGACCTCGTTCTCACCCCGAAGGGCGCCGACGAGTCGGGCGGCGACTCGATCGCGCTGACAGAAGGCGAAGCGGGCGCCGACTCGATTGCGCTGACGCCGGATGGCAGGACGGTGCTCGTCTACCGGCACCTTTCGGAGGCCCTGGAGCTCTGGGGAGTCCACAGCCGCACCAGGGTGACGCGCCGGGCGCCGGGGCTGGCGGAGTCCGTGGACGTGGGGGGCTCGGGCGATTTCTGGATGGCGTTCCCCGACTCCTCCGCCCTGGCCGTGCGGCCCGATGGCCGGATGGTCATCACGGCGTCCGGGCAGCGCTTCACCCTCCCCTCGGGCCGTCCGGACCAGCTCACCCGTTCCCAGGACCCGGTCTACGCGCTGGCCTACCGCCCGGACGGTGAACAGCTGGCCCTCGGCACGGACTCGGGGCAGGTAACGCTGTGGGACGGCAGTGCCGAGCGGCGTCTGGGCGTTGTCGCCGGGACGCTCACCGGCGAGGGGCGCGAGAGCGCCGAACCCGTGAAAGCGCTGGCCTACTCGCCCGACGGCAAGATCCTGGCCGTGGCGGGCGACAAGGGCACGCTGCGGCTGTGGGACACCGCGTCCGGCCTTCCGCTGGGATCCGTTCTGCTCACCGCGGGTGACAACATCCGGGCCCTTGCCTTCAGCGAGGACGGCAGAACCCTGCTGGTCGCGGGCGAACACGTACCGCTCCAGAAGATCGCCGTCGACCCCGCGCGCGTCACCACCGCCGTCTGCGAGCGTGCGGGCGGCGGTCTGCACCGCGCCGACTGGAAGACGTACATCCCCGAAGTCCCGTACCGCAAGGTGTGCTGAACGAGACCGTAATGGCGGGCAGTCGAGATCCCGCGCCTCCCCCCGTGGAAGGCGCGGGCGCATAAGGGCGCTGACATCAGCGAGACATCAGCGAGAGTTAAGCGCTTACTGAAATCCGGACGGAAATACCGCTGCGCAAGCGCGTCAGTGTTCGCCGTCCACCGCGAGCCGCAGCTGCTCCGGGAGCGCGGTCCATTCGGGGCCGTCGTCCTGGGGCTTGACCCAGGCGACGTTTCCGCCGGTGTCGATATAGGCGACGCGGCCAATGGCCTCGCGCTCGATGTCGTACACGAGGTCGCCTATCCGAGGAGGGGTGCGAGTCTGTCCCGTAGCCGTCATGAGCTGCCCTTTCGCCATAGCGCTGCCTGTCGGCGCGTATCTGGCCGCCTCGGCCTTGTAGCCGGCCGCCCCGAGAAAACCAACCGCGAGGAGTCCGGCGGCCAGGGCCCGGTTGTACCGGCCGCTTGGTCTACGCGGTCCGGCCGGTCTGGCGGTATTCGATACGCGGATCAAGCCCCCCATGTCGCCCCCGCTGTCTGGGTACTGAGGGCTCCCCGTTACCGCGGGCTCCCCATCCAGCGGGGTATGCGCCGGACGTGAGCGTGGGTGCGCCGCGGCGCCCTCGTTGCCCGTAGGGTGCAATGCGGAGCTGATGTCTCGCTGATGCGGCGCTGACCTGTCGCTGTGGGTAGGCTGCGAGATGGCCGCAGGGAATCTCAGGTACCGACGGGGGAAGCGCGTGCACGGGACCGAGTTTCGTCTGCTGGGCCCGGTCGGTATATGGCTGGGCGAGCAGGGACTCGGCCCGACCGCCGCCCAGCAGCGATCCGTCCTGGCGATGCTGTTGCTGGAGCCGGGGCGAGTGGTCTCCGTGGACCGGCTGGTGATGGCCGTTTGGGGCGAGGACCCGCCGGGGTCCGCGCGCAACGCCGTGCAGGTCCAGATATCCAAACTGCGCAGAATCCTGGCCGCGCTGCCCGACACCGAGCTGTCCACCTCCGCGCAAGGGTACTGCCTCACCGTCGACCAGGAGCGGGTGGACCTGCACCGTTTCCGGGAGTTGGTGCGCGAGGCGCGGACGGTCGGCGACGGCCCGGCCGGTGACCTGCTGCACGCGGCGCTCCAGCTGTGGCGTGGCCCCGCGCTCGCGGATGTCGCGGGCGGCTGGCTGCCCGAGACCGTCGGGACGGGCCTCGAGGAGGAGCGGCGCGCGGTGGTGGAGGAGTGCGCCGCGATCGATCTGCGCTCCGGGCGGCACCAGGAGGCGGCGGCCGTGTTGTCCCCTCTGGTGGCGGAGCACCCGCTGCGGGAGCGGTCGGTGGGCCTGCTGATGGAGGCGCTGAGCCGGAGCGGTCGACGGGCCGACGCGCTCGCGCTCTTCCGTGGTACGCGGCAGCGGTACGTCGACGAGCTGGGCATCGAGCCGGGGGACGAGCTGCAGCGGCTGCACCGGAAGGTGCTGGAC
>NZ_MUNE01000808.1 GCF_002154605.1 Streptomyces milbemycinicus
GCTTCACGATCGACAACCCGAACGCCACGGGCTCCTGCGCCTGCGGTGACTCGTTCAGCTGAGGTTCAGCATGAGGCGCTTCTCGTAAGCTGCCTCGCCTCGATCAGACGCCGCAGGGGGCGGGCCCGGCACCGGGCCCGCCCCCTGCGGCGTCTTCGGTTCACCTGCGTTACTTGCGCTTGGGCACGGCCTCGCCGGTCCTGGCGTCCACCACCTTGCGGTCGCCCAGCGGCTTGTCCAGCTCGACCTTCTTGTCGATCTGCTTGGCGATGAGGATGCAGGGCCGGCCCGGATGCAGCCGCTTGCCCTTGATCTCCAGCTTCACCTGCGACGAGGACTCCTTGGCGGAGACCGAGTACGACTCGCAGACCCCGCCCCAGAAGCGCACCGTCAGGGTCTTTCCGGCCACGGTGTACGACGTGATGTCGTCTACGTGTTCCTCACCGCGCTTCGAGGACGGGGACGTACCGGAGGGGGAGGGCTTCTTGATGAACTTCGGGTCGACGGCGGGGTAGGTGACCGTGTTCATGACGTCATCCGCGCTCGACGGCCCGACCTGGAAGAGCCAGGACGGCACCAGCGCCCGCCGGCCGTCCACGGAGCGCGCCGCGAGGCCCAGGGTCGCCTTGCGCACCGTGACCTTGTCGGCCGTACCACTCGCGCTGCCCGTCGCCGCCTCCTCGGGCGCCTTCTTCGCGGGCTCCGCCTTCCCGGCCGCGTCGTCGGCGCTGTCCGTGCTGTCCGTGGTTGCGCCGCCCTTGTTGAGCCGCTTCATGGCTTCGGCCGCGCCGATCAGCGGATAGCTGTCGTCCGCCGCGGGCTTCGACAGCAGACCGTCGCCGCCGACCAGCTGTCCATCGGCGGCCACCTGGAGACTCGTCCGCCAGCCGTACGTCGGCAGACCGTCGAGCACCGGGTCCGCCTTCACGACCCGCACCGCGCCGTACAGCTGTGTCGCGTCCAGCTTCGCGCCGTCCAGCCCCAGCGCGTCCAGCACCGGCTGGGCCGCGCGCTTGGCCTTGGCCTCCGAGACGGCCTTGTCGGACCCCGCGGACCCCTTGGATCCGGACCCCTCGGCCCCGGAC
>NZ_MUNE01000809.1 GCF_002154605.1 Streptomyces milbemycinicus
GAGTCGGCGGCCATGGCCGCCACCAGGCTGGTGGGCCGCATATCGGTCCAGTGCTTCTCTATGTATGCAAGGCAGTCCTTCCGGCTCGAATCACCCAGTCGAATCTCCCAGCCATCCGGGACCTCGGCGAAAGTCGGCCAGAGCGAGTGCTGCCCCTCGGCATTAACCAGGACCCGAAAATGCCCGTTCTCGTCATCAAATGGATTTGTCATGGCAAACTCCTCCCTGTCAGATGTATACGCCGTCATGACTGCGGGCAATCTAGGAGATTCCTCGGCCCGACGACAAGCCTTGCGGATTTGATCTCGGCCCTGAAATCATTGCCGAATTATTTTGGGCAGTGTCGAGCGGAGGCGGGGAATGGCGTCGGCTGAAGCAGGTGAGACGACCGCGGCTTTGCGTCCATTGCGCAGGAACTGGCGGTTTCAGCTGCTATGGGGCGGTTCCGCGGCGTCCCTGCTCGGCTCCCGCATGTCCACCACCGCCTATCCGCTCCTGTTGCTGGCGATGACCGGATCGACGTTCGCCGCCGGAGCGTTCAGCGGAGTGCAGCTCCTGACGCAGGTGCTCTTCGGGATCCACGCGGGCACTGTCGCGGACCGTTACGACCGCAGGGTAATCCTCATCGTGGCCGACGGTCTGCGATTCCTGGCGTCCCTGACCGTCCCCCTCGCCCTCGCGATGGACCGGCTGACCCTCACCCACATCCTGCTGGTCGCGGTGGTGGTCGGTGGCACCATGGCCTATGCGTTCCCGGTCCGGACGCTCGCGATTCGCTCGGTCGTGCCCAAGGCACAGCTGCGGCAGGCACTCGCCCAGGACGGATTGCGGACCAATGGCACGGGTCTGCTGGGGCCGCCGCTGGCGGGATTTCTCTTCGGGCTCGGCCGTCCGGCCCCGTTCATCGGTGCGGCGGTCGGCTCGCTGCTCTCGTTCGGCGCGGCCTGCGCGGTCCGGTTCGACGGCAAACCGGAGACGAGCGGGGGGAAGGCGCGCGGCGGAGCCCTGGAGGGGATGCGTTTCCTGGCCCGGAGCCCGCTGCTGCGGGCCACGGTGGGGATCACCTTCGCGCTCTATCTGGTCTGTTCCGCCACGGTGCTGTCGTGCCTGGTTCTCCTCCAGCGCGAGGGGGTCGGCAGCGCAGGCACCGGCCTCGCCCTGTCCGGCGAGGCGGTCGGCGGGATCGTCGGAGTGCTCTTCGTCAGCCGGCTGCACCGGCTGATGGGCCCCGGGAAACTGCTGATCGCCGCGTCCTGGCTCTATGTGCCGCCGCTCCTGGTACTGCCGCTGTCCAGCAGCCCGGTGCTGGTCTTCTTCGTACTCGCGGTGATGCTGCTCAGCGACCCCGCGCTCGATGTGATGACCGATGTGCTGATCTTCCAACAGGTCCCCGACGAGCTGAGGGGCCGGGTCATGGCCGCGACCTTCATGCTCTTCACCCTCGGCATGCCCGCCGGGACGCTCGGCAGCGGTCTGCTGCTCGACTTCCTGTCGCCCGACGCCATGTTCACTGTGCTGGCGGTGGCGCTGGCGGTCGCGCTGGTACCCGTGACCCTCAATCGCACCCTGTGGGGGTCCGGGTGGCCGACCTGATTCCGCTGTCCTTCGCCCAGCAGCGCCTGTGGCTCATCGACCGGCTGGAAGGGCCCAGCGCGGTCTACAACGTCCCCCTGGCGCTGCGATTCTCCGGGGCCGTGAACCATGGCGCCCTGGAGGCCGCCCTGCGGGATGTGGTGGTCCGCCACGAGAGTCTGCGCACGGTGTTCACCGAGAGGGCCGACAAGGAGGAGATGGCGCACCAGGACATCCTCGGCCCGGAGGCGCTGAGCGTGCCGTTCGAGGTGGGTGAGACACATGAGGGCGGACTCGCGGAGGAGCTCGAGGAGTTCGGCGCGCGCCCGTTCGACCTCGCGCGGGAGATACCTGTCCGCGCTCGGCTGTTGCTGCTGGCGCCGGAGGAATCGGTACTGGCGCTGGTGATTCACCACACCGCCTGCGACGGCTGGTCCATCGGCCCGCTCTTCCGTGACCTCGGGACCGCGTACCGGGCGCGGTGCCGGCCGGATGGCGGCGCGCCGCAGTGGGCCCCGCTGCCGGTCCAGTACGCGGACTACGCCCTCTGGCAGCGGGAGATGCTCGGTGACGAGGACGACCCGGACAGCGAGGTGTCCCGCCAGTCGGCCTTCTGGTCCGCCGAACTCACCGGCCTGCCCGAGCAGCTGCCGCTGCCCGCCGACCGGGCCCGTCCTGCGGTGAGCGGCTTCCGTGGTGAGGCCGTACCGATCGAGGTCGGCGCCGAGGCCCACCGTGTACTGACCCGGTTGGCACGGGACGCGCGGGCCAGCTCCTTCATGGTGGTCCAGGTCGCGCTGGCGCTGCTGCTGACCAGGCTCGGGGCCGGCACCGACATCCCGATCGGCACCGTGACGGCGGGCCGCGACGAGGTGGCGTTGGAGGAACTGGTCGGCTTCTTCGCCAACACTCTGGTCCTGCGCACCGACACCTCCGGCAACCCCACCTTCCGGGAGTTGCTCGAGCGGGTGCGGAGCAGGACCCTGAAGGCGTACGCACACGGCGAGCTTCCGTTCGAGCGAGTGGTGGAACTCGTCAGACCCGGGCGGTCCCTGGCCAGGCATCCGCTCTTCCAGGTGATGCTGGTCTTCCAGCCCGAGGGGGATGCCGTCCCCGATCTGCCGGGGTTGCGGGTCGGCCTCGAAGAGGTGGACACGCCAAGCGCCAAGTTCGATCTGACCCTCAGTCTGCGGGAGCGATTCGGCCGCGACGGCGAACCGCTCGGCCTTTCCGGCGAACTCCGTTATCGCACCGACCTGTTCGACCACGGGACATCCGAGCGTATGGCCGCCCGTCTGGTACGGATCCTGGCCGCCGCCGCGCGGAACCCGGAGCTTCCCGTCGGAAGCATCGATATCCTCGACGCCGCCGAGCGGCACCGTGTGCTGACCGAATGGAACGACACCGACCTGGCCGCACCCACCCCGAGCCTGCCCGCGCTCTTCTCGGCCCAGGCCGCCCGGACCCCGGCCGCACCGGCCGTGTCCGACAAAGGCCTGGTGCTCACGTACGCGGAGCTGGACGCGCGGGCCAACCGGCTGGCACACCTGCTGGCCGCACGCGGAATCGGCCCGGAGAAGCTGGTCGCGGTCGCCCTGCCCCGTTCGGCGCAGGCCGTCATCGCGCTCCTGGCCGTCCTCAAGGCAGGGGGCGCCTACCTTCCGCTGGACCCCGGCTATCCGGTGGAACGGCTCGGCGCCATGCTCCGTGACGCCCGGCCGGAGCTGGTCCTCACCACGGGGCAGGCCGACCCGACGGCCGAGTCGGCCATCCCCCGGCTGTGCCTCGACAGCTCCCCGGTCCAGGCCGAGCTGGAGAGCCGGCCCGCCACCGATCCGGCCGTGCGGACACATCCCGGTCATCCGGTCTATGTCATTTACACCTCAGGATCGAGCGGCCGTCCCAAGGGTGTCGTCGTCACCCACGGAGCTCTGGCCGACTACCTGGCCTGGGCACGCCGGGCCTATCCGGCGACCGCCGGTACGGTTCTGCTCCACACATCGCTCTCGTTCGATCTGACGGTCACCGCGCTGTGGACGCCGCTGACGGTCGGCGGCTGTCTGTTCACGGCCTCGATCGCCGAGATCGCCGAGATCGCCGAGATCGCCGAGATGCGCGGAAACGATTCCGGACCGGCACAGTCGGCCGGTGTGGTCTTCACCTTCGTCAAGGCCACACCGAGTCATCTGCCGCTGCTGGCCGAGGCATCCGACATCTGCTCGCCCACCGGTCAGCTGCTGCTCGCCGGCGAAGCCCTCACCACCGAGGCGCTTCGCACCTGGCGCCGCCGGCACCCGGACATGACCGTGCACAACGTGTACGGACCGACGGAGACCACGGTCAGCTGCGCCGACTTCCCCGTGGAGCCCGGTGCCGAGCTGCCGCCCGGAACGGTGCCCATCGGCCGTCCCTTGGCCGGCACCCGGATCTACGTGCTGGATTCCGCGCTGGCTCCGGTGCCGCCTGGTGTCGTGGGCGAACTGTACGTCGCGGGCTCGGGCCTGGCCCGGGGATATCTGGGCCGGCCGGGCCTGTCGGCGGAGCGGTTCGTCGCATGCCCTTTCGGCGCCCCGGGCGAGCGGATGTACCGTACCGGCGATCTCGCACGGTGGCGGCCGACCGGGGTGCTGGACTTCATGGGGCGGGCCGACCAGCAGGTCAAGGTCCGTGGCTTCCGCATCGAACCCGGCGAGATCGAGACCGTACTGGCTGCCGACCCGGTCGTGGGCCAGGTCTCGGTGGTGGCTCGGGAGGACAGGCGGGGAGACCAGCGGCTGGTGGCGTACGTGGTGCCCGTCGAGGGCGGGACCCCCGAGAGCATGGACGGCTCGGCCGTGCGCGAGCGGGCGCGGCGGCTGCTGCCGGAGTACATGGTGCCCGCCGCGGTGGTGCCGCTTCCGGCGCTGCCGCTGACTCCGAACGGCAAGCTCGACCGTGCTGCCCTGCCCGCGCCACCGGCCGGCGTCGGGAAGTCGTGCCGGGGACCGGGCACGCCGGTCGAAGAGGTCTTGTGCGAGCTGTTCGCGGAAGCTCTCGGCGCCGAGGGGATCGGCGCCGACGAGGGGTTCTTCGAACTGGGCGGCCACTCTCTGCTCGCCGCCCGGCTGGTCGGCCGGATCGCGGCCCGGCTGGGCGTGGAGGTGCGGCTGCGAGACCTGTTCGAGGCGCCTACGGTCGCCGCCCTCGCCAGGCGTCTGAGCAGGGTCGGCGAGCGTGACGGGACGGCCTTCGACGTCCTTCTGCGGCTTACGGCGGGCGGTTCGGGCACCCCGCTGTTCTGCGTGCATCCGGGTGGTGGCATCAGCTGGTGCTACACCGGGCTGATCCGCCATCTGCCACCGGATCTGCCGGTTTACGGACTACAGTCCCGAGCGTTGTCGCCCGACACGACGTGCCCCGCGACCATCGAGGAGATGGCACGCGACTACCGCGAGCAGATCGTCTCGGTGCAGCCCGTAGGCCCGTACCGGCTGCTCGGCTGGTCCTTCGGCGGCCTCGTCGCGCATGCCGTCGCCGTACAGCTCCAAGAGGCGGGCGAACAGGTGCGGTTCCTCGGAATGCTGGACAGCTATCCGGAATTCCATGACGACGGCGACCGGCTTCCCCAGTGGGGAGACGACGGCGCGGTGGAACTTCTCAACGAGGCGATCGGTGGACTCGACGGGCTCGCGGCGGACGAGATGCCGCGGGTGCTGGCCGCCCTGAGACATCACCGTGCGCTGTGGCGGGGTTACGTACCCCGGCGCTACCGGGGAGATCTCCTCTTCTTCACCGCCGCCCTGGACCGGCCCGAGGGCCGGGACGCGGTCAGGGAGTGGAACCCTTTCATCGATGGGACGATCGAGGAGATCTCCGTCGAGTGCACTCATCCGGCGATGCTGTCCCCCGGACCGTCGGCCAGGATCGGAAGAGCGCTGGCAACCGCGCTCTCTCCCCCCTGATCTGCCCGGCCCACGAGGTCCACAGAGCCGTCGCCGCGCAGCCGGGCCCGGGCGCCGGTGCGGTACATCCGCCCGCCGGGCGGCCCGTACGGATCGGCCACGAAGCGCTCGGCGGTGAGGGCCGGTCGCCCCGGGTAGCCACGGGCAGGCCCCGGACCGGGCAGGTACAGCTCGCCGACGACGCCGGGCGGCACCCGCCGCCCGGCTCCGTCCAGTACGTAGCCCGGGGGCCGGTCGGCGCTCGGGTAGGTGGAGGTGTCTGCGGCCCGCCCGGCCGGACGGCGGGACGCGACGGTCACGCGGCTGCCACGCAGCAACCGCCCCCACCATTCCCAAACGGTGAAGTCGAAGACGTCGCCGAGCCCGGGACAGGGACCGGTCCCGGTGATCACACGCAGCACGTCCTGGTGGGAGAGGACGGCCCCCAGGGGTTCGCCGTGCTCGCCCGCGGCCCGGACCACGCAGGCGGCGCCGGCCGGCTGTGGAGACGGTGTGCGGACATCCGGCGGGGTGGCCGGACGTGGTTCGCCGATGACAAGGGTGGGCAGGTCGGCGGGGAGGAACCAGGCATGGGCACGATCCGTGACGGTCAGGACCGGCGGGCAGTCGGTCGGCAGCAGTTCGAGACGCTCGTCCGGCGCGCCGGGGTCGAGCGGAAGACAGCAGCCTCCGGCTTTGAGCACGGCGAGCGTCGCGATCACCAGATGGGCCGAGCGGGGCAGCGCCACCGCCACGGTCAGCTCCGGTCCCACCCCCGCCTCCCGCAGCACCGGCGCCATCTGGTCCACCCGCTCGCCGAGTTCGGCGTACGTGAGCTCGGTGGCGCCGTACACCACCGCGATCCGGTCGGGTGTGCGCCGGACCTGGGCGTCAAAGAGGGAGATGACGGTCTGCCCGTCGGGGATCGGCGGTGGCGGGAGCTGCGCGCCGGTCGGCGGTGGAGCGAGCGGGCGGGTGGCGGAGAGGGGCAGGTCGGACAGGCGTGTGTCCGGGGCTGCCGCCACGCTGTGCAGCAGCGTGCTCCACAAGGAGATGATCCGCTCAGCGGTGTCCGCGTCGAAGAGTTCGGTGCGGTACGAGAGCATGCCCTGGAGCCCGCTGTCGGTCTCCCAGAGCTGCATGCCGAGGTCGAACTGTGAGGTGCGGACGTCGAACGGTACGGGCTCCACGTCAAGTCCGGTCAGTTCGGCGGTCTCCGGGGCGTTGTTCTGCAGTACGAAGAGCACCTGGGCCAGCGGGTTGTGCCATGGACTCCGGTCCGGGTTCAGCTCCTCGACGATCTTCTCGAACGGCACGTCCTGGTGCGCGTAGCCGTCCAGCGCCACTCGCCGTACCTGGTCCAGCAAGGATCGGAAGGTGGGATTCCCGGAAAGGTCGGCGCGCAGCGCCAGGGTGTTGACGAAGAAGCCCACGAGACGGTCGAGTTCGGTACGGCCCCGGGCAGCGGTCGGCACGGCCACCACGATGTCGTCCTGACCGGTGAGCCTGCCCATCAAGCAGTGGAAGGCCGCGAGCAAGGTGATGAACACCGTGGCGCTCGAGGCCTGACTGACAGCGCGGATCCCGTCCAGAACATCGGCCGGGACACGGAATTCCACGACCCGTCCCGCCGAACTGCCGGCAGCCTCGCGAGGTCGATCGAACGGCAGCTCGATGGCCGCCGGCGCGTTGGCCAGCCTGTCCTTCCAGTAGACCAGTTGGTGTTCGAGACCCCCGTCCCGCAGCCAGTCGCGCTGCCACACCGCGTAGTCGGCGTAGCTCACCGGCAGCTCGGTCAGGCCCGCCCGCTCCTGGTGACCCCCGGCCGCGTAGAGGGCGGCCAGGTCCTCGAAGAAGACGCTGCCGGACCAGCCGTCGGTGACGAGGTGGTGCATGGTCAGCAGCAGGATGTGCTCGTCGGCGGCCAGACGCAGCAGCTCCGTCCGCATGAGCGGTCCCCGGACCAGGTCGAAGGGGCGCATGGCCTCCTCGCTGACCAGCCGCTCGGCTTCGCGCGTCCGCTCTCCCGGCCCCAGCCCGCCGAGATCGGTGAGAGCCAGTTCCCAGGACGGCGCGGGCCGGATCTCCTGCCACGGCTCGCCGTCATCGGAACCGAAGACCGTACGCAGCACCTCGTGGCGTTCGACCATCGCCTCCAGGCTCCGCCGCAGTGCCTCCCGATCGAGCGCGCCGCGCAGCCGCAGCGGAGAGGCGATGTTGTATGCCGGGCTGCCCGGCTCCAACTGGTCGATGAACCACAGGCGCCGCTGGGCGAACGACAGCGG
>NZ_MUNE01000081.1 GCF_002154605.1 Streptomyces milbemycinicus
GTCGTACGCGTCGTCGTACGCGTCGTCGGGCGGGCCGGACAAGGGCTCGCCCGTCGACGGGTGCTGCGTGTCGTGTGCCGACGGGCGGTCCGCCACCAGCGGCTCGCTGTCCGCCGCCGCGAGCCGGTCCAGGTGGGCGAGGACCACGTCCGCGGCGTGGCGGCGGCGGGCCAGGCCCTGCGGGTCAAGGGGCAGCGGCCAGGCGCGGTCGGCGGCCGCGGCCTTGAGCGCCGGATTCTCCTCGTCCTCCTCCGGGGGCGGCGCCCACGCCTCGACCTCGCCGTGGCCCGCCTCACAGTGCTCGCGCAGAGCCTCCAGAAAGGCCGAAGGGCCGCGCGGCTTCTTCTGTGTGGGCCCCCACCAGTGGCCGGAGCCGAGCAGCAGGGAGCGGGGGCGGGTGAAGGTCACATAGCCGAGCCGCAGTTCCTCGGTCCTCTGATGCGCCTTCATGGACTCCTTGAAGGCGGTCAGCCCCTTGGCGTTCCAGGCGGCGACGTCCGGAAGCGTCTCCGCGTCGCCGCGCAGCGCGTGCGGCAGAACCCGTGCGTTCGCCGTCCAGGACTCGCGGGCCTGATCGCTGGGGAACTGCTTGTCGACCAGGCCCGGCACCGCCACCACGTCCCACTCCAGCCCCTTGGACTTGTGCGCGGTGAGCACCTTGACCGTGTTCTCCCCGCCGGGGAGTGAGTTGTCGAGCCCCTTCTCGTACTGCGCGGCAGTGCGCAGAAAGCCGAGGAACGCCAGCAATGTGGCCTCGCCGTCCAGGGCCGCGAAGCCCGCCGCGACGTCGAGGAAATTGCCGAGCGTCTCCCGGCGGCGGGCGGCCAGGGCCTGCGGCGAGGCGGACAGCTCGACCTCCAGCCCGGTGGTGGCCAGCACCCGGTGGAGCACGTCCATGAGCGGGTCGGCCAGCGAGCGGCGCAGCTCGCGCAGTTCGGCGGCGAGGCGGGCGAAGCGGACCCGGGCCTCGGCCGAGAACGGCAGCCCGTCATCCGGGCCGTCGGGGGTGAGGAAGGTGTCCAGGGCGTCGGCGAGCGAGACGACCTCGGCCGGGTCGACGCCCTCGACGGCCTCGGCGAGACGCCGGTCGGGGTCCTCGTCATCGTCCGGCCCGCCCGCCTCGTACCGTACGAGGGCGCGGGCGCGGCGGCCGAGCAGCGCCAGGTCGCGGGCGCCGATCCGCCAGCGCGGGCCGGTCAGCAGCCGCACCAGGGCGGCGTTGGCGCCCGGGTCCTGCAGCACCTCGCAGACGGCGACCAGGTCGGCGACCTCCGGGAGGTGCAGCAGCCCGGAGAGGCCGACGACCTCCACCGGGACCTCCCGCTCCACCAGCGCGCCCTGGATCCGGGCGAAGTCGCCGGCCGTACGGCACAGCACCGCGATCTCGCCGGGTGGGGTGCCGGTGCGCACCAGGTGGGCGATGGAGTCGGCGAGCCAGGCCAGCTCCTCGGCGTGGGTGGGCAGCAGCGCACAGCGCACCATGCCGTCCCGCTCCGCCCCAGGGGCGGGGCGCAGCGCCTCGACGCCCTCGTGCATGGCGCGCAGGGGCGCGGCGAGCCCGTTGGCGAGGTCCAGAAGGCGGCCGCCGCTGCGCCGGTTCTCGCTGAGCGCGAAGCGGCGCGCCGGGCTGCCGTCCGCGTGCGGGAAGTGCTCGGGGAAGTCGTCGAGGTTGGCCACGGAGGCGCCGCGCCAGCCGTAGATGGCCTGGCAGGGGTCGCCGACGGCGGTGACCGCATGGCCCGTGCCACCGCCGAAGAGGCCGGAGAGCAGCAGCCGCTGGGCGACCGAGGTGTCCTGGTACTCGTCGAGGAGG
Source organism: Streptomyces milbemycinicus (assembly GCF_002154605.1). Lineage (GTDB taxonomy): Bacteria > Actinomycetota > Actinomycetes > Streptomycetales > Streptomycetaceae > Streptomyces > Streptomyces milbemycinicus. Next base: position 1,814 of record NZ_MUNE01000081.1, read on the forward strand.
ACCACCGCGAACTGCTCGCGCAGAATCCGGCCGACCTCCGGGCGGGTGCGGGCCAAGGTGGCGGAGAGCGCGATCTGGTCGCCGAAGTCGAGCAGATCGCGGCCGCGCTTGTCGGCGCGGTACGCCTCGACGAGGCCCAGGAGTTCCAGGCGGGCGTGGGCGGCCTCGGGCACCTTGCGCAGCTCGGCGTTGGTCAGCTTCACCCCGTCGAGGGTGTGCAGCAGCTCGCCGTCGTACGCGCGCAGCCGCTCGGCGGAGATCAGGTGCTCAGCCAGTTCGGCGTCGAGCGCGAGCAGATCGGTGACCAGGTCGGCGAAGGGGCGGATGAGCGCCGGGAACGGACCGGGGGCGGTGCGCAGCACGCGCGCGGCGAGCTGGAAGCGGGTGGCGTCGGCGAGCAGCCGGGCGCCCGGCTCCAGGCCGATGCGCAGGCCGTGCTCCTTGAGCAGCTGCCCGGCGAAGGCGTGGTACGTGGAGATGTTCGGCTCGCCCGCGGCGGTCTCAGGGGCCTGCGCGGCCTCCGGGGCCTGCGCTCCGGCCGGCGGCGGCACCGGGTCGGGGTCTGTCACCCCCGCCTTGACCAGCGCCTTCCGCACCCGCTCGGACAGCTCCCCGGCCGCCTTGTTGGTGAAGGTGAGGCCGAGCACCTGCTCCGGGGCGACCTGGCCGGTGCCCACCAGCCACACCACCCGCGCCGCCATCACCGTGGTCTTGCCCGAGCCCGCTCCGGCCACGATCACCTGCGGGGAGGGCGGCGCGGTGATGCACGCGATCTGCTCCGGGGTGAACGGAATGCCGAGGAGCTCCTTGAGCTGCTCGGGGTCGGTGATGCGGGTGGACATTCCAGTGAGGCTATCGGGGCCCGCTGACACCGCCGTCAACACTGGCGTCAACACCGAGGTCGGCGCCGGTCCCTGGCGGCCCCCGGCCGGCGCCGGTGTTACGAACGCCACATCGCTCGCTCACTCCACGACGTGCCGCCCCTCCGCCCGCGCGCTGCACGCCCCGCGGAACGAACAGCGGTTGCAGTGCTCGCCCGCGCTCGGGGAGAAGCGCTCGTCGAGTACGCGCCCGGCCGCCGTGGCCAACAGCTCGCCCACCCACTCTCCCCGCGGCGGCTCCTGCGCCTGCACCTTGGGGACGGCGTCCCCGCCCTCCTTGCGGGCGGCGCCCTGGCGCAGCTGTACGAGCTCCGCGCCGCCCGGCTCGGGGTGACCGTCCGCGAAGAGGCCGTCCACCGCGCCCTCGCGCACCGCGAGCTGGTACACGGCCAGCTGGGGGTGGTGGGCGACGGCGTCCCGCGTCACCGCCTGCTTGCCGGTCTTGAAGTCGACGACATAGGCGCGGCCTTCCTCGTCCGCCTCGACCCGGTCCATGCTGCCGCGGATCCGCACCTGGTAGGCGTCCGCCTCCAAGGTGACGTCGAATTCGTGCTCGGTGGCCACCGGGGCACGGCCGCCGCGCTCCATCACATGCCAGCGCAGAAAGCGTTCGAGCGCGGCTCGCGCGTGCTCCTTCTCCTGCCGCGACTTCCAGGGCGCGTCGAAGGACAGGGCGTCCCATACGGAGTCCAGCCGCTCCATAAGGACCGCGAGATCGGCCGGGGTACGGCCGGAGGCCACCTCGTCGGCCAGCACGTGGACGACGTTGCCGAAGCCCTGGGCGGCCGTCGACGGCGTATCGGCCTTCACCTCCCGCCCCAGGAACCACTGCAGCGAGCAGGTGTTGACGAGTTGGTCGAGCGCGCTCCCGGAGAGCGCCACAGGGCGGTCCCGGTCGCGCAGCGGGACCGCGCTGTGCGTCGGCTCGTACAGGCCCCACCAGCGGTACGGGTGCGCCGCCGGAACGAGCGGCTGGCCGTCGTCGTCGCGCAGCGCCGCGAGCCGCGCCAGGCGCCGCGCGGCGGCGTCCCGCAGGGCTTCGGAGGCCGCCGGGTCGACGGTGGTGGCGCGCAACTCGGCGACCAGCGCCGCCACCGACAGCGGGCGGCGCGGGCGCTGGGTGACATCCACCGGCTCGACGCCCAGCTCGGCCAGGAAGCGGGAAGGCTGATCCCCGTCGTCCGCGGCGGCCTTGACGGCCGTGACCACCAGCCGCTCCGCGGCCCGCGTCGCCGCGACGTAGAACAGCCGCCGTTCCTCGGCCAGCAGCGCCCCCGGGGACAGCGGCTCGGCCAGCCCGTCCCGGCCGATCCGGTCCGCCTCCAGCAGCGAGCCACGGCGCCGCAGATCGGGCCACAGCCCCTCCTGCACCCCCGCCACCACGACGAGCCGCCACTCGAGCCCCTTGGAGCGGTGCGCGGTCATCAGCCGTACGGCGTCAGGGCTGACCAAGCGGCGCGAGAGGGTGTCGGCCGCGATGTCCTGCGCGTCGATCTCGTCGAGGAAGTTGAGCGCGCCCCGGCCGCCGACGCGCTCCTCCGCGCGCGCGGCGGTCTCGAACAGCGCGCACACCGCGTCCAGGTCGCGGTCCGCGTTACGCCCGGCGGCCCCGCCGCGGTGGGCGGCCCGCTCCAGCCGCTGCGGCCAGGACGTGCCGTCCCACAGCTCCCACAGCGCCTGCTCCGCCGTGCCGCCGCCCGCGAGCAGTTCACGCGCCTTGCGCAGCAGCAGGCCGAGGCGCTGCGCACCGCGCGCGTACGCCGGGTCGTGCGCGACCAGGCGCTCGGGCTCGGCGAGCGCTTCGGCGAGCAGTACGTCGGAGGGGCGCGGCACGGCCCGCCCCGCCGCCCGCTCCTCCTCCCGCAACGCCCGGCCCAACCGCCGCAGATCGGCGGCGTCCATGCCCCCGAGAGGCGAGGCGAGCAGGGTCAGCGCGGTCTCGACGTCGAGCGCGGCGGCGCCGCCGGCGCCGCCCGCGGCCCCTGGGCGCCCACCGGGCGGCGCCCCCGCGCCCGCGTCGGGTCCGGCCGCGTCGGCCGCCCCGGCCACGTGGGCCCCGCCCGGCGCGGGGGAATCACCGACCGGCACGGGGTTGGCGGCCGGGGCGGCGTCGGCCACAGCGGCGTCCAGCCCGAGGTCGCCAGGCGTGGGGCCCCGTGCGGCACCGGCCGCGTCGGCAGCCTCGGCCGCGCCCGGGGCGGGGGAAGCCACGCCCAGCGCCTCGGCGAGCCCGGCGGGCTCGGCGGGCTCGGCGGGCGCCTGGCCGCGAGCCGCCATGGGCGCACCCCGTCCCGCAGGCTCCCGCAGCGCGGCCGTCGCGGCGGCGCGCAGGGCGGTCAGGAGGGGGGCCACCGCGGGCTCATGGCGCAGGGGGATGTCGTCGCCGTCGACCTCCACGGGCACGCCCGCCGAGGTCAGCGCGCGGCGCACGCCGGGGAGCGAACGGCCTCCCGCGCGCACCAGCACGGCCATCTCACGCCACGGAACGCCGTCCTCCAGGTGGGCGCGGCGCAGGATGTCGGCGATGTTGTCGAGCTCGGAGCCCGCCGTCGGGTAGGTGTACGCCTCGACCCGCCCGCCGCCGCGGACGGCCGACAGCTCCCGGTGGGCGCGCACCGAGTCCGCCGGAAGGCGGGTGAGCGGCATCCGGTGGGTGAGCAGGCGGGTGGCCGCGAGGAGCGTGGCGCCGGAGCGGCGGGAGGTGGTCAGGACCTGGACGGGCGCCGGTCTGCCGTCCCGGCGCGGGAAGCTGTACGGGAATTCGAGGATGCCGCCCACGTCGGCGCCGCGGAAGGCGTAGATCGACTGGTCCGGGTCGCCGAAGGCGACCAGCGTCCTGCCGCCGCCCGCCAGCGCGCGCAGCAGCCGCAGCTGGGCCACGTCCGTGTCCTGGTACTCGTCGACGAAGACGGCGTCGTAGCGCGCCGCCAGGTCCGCCGCCGTGTCGGACCGCTCGGCGAGCAGCACCGCCCGGTGCACCAGCTCCGCGTAGTCCAGCACCCCCTGGGCGTCCAGCACGTCCAGGTACTCCGCGAGGAAGGCCGCCGCCGCCCGCCAGTCCGGCCGGCCCTGGCGCGCCGCGAAGTCCCCCAGTGCGCGGGGGTCGAGCCCCAGTTCCCGGCTGCGCGCGAGCACCGCGCGTACCTCGTCGGCGAAGCCGCGGGTGGTCAGGCAGGCACGCAGCTCGTCCGGCCAGCGGACCGCGGCGCGCCCCTCACGCTCCAGCTCCGCCTGCCCGGCCAGCAGGTCACGGACGACGACGTCCTGCTCGGGGCCCGACAGCAAACGCACCGGATCGGCGAAAATGTCCATGTCCTGGTGTGCACGGACCAGGGCATAACAGAAGGAGTGGAAGGTCGTGGCCTGCGGGCCGCGGGCGCCCCCCAGGCGCGCCGCCATCCGATCGCGCAGCTCGACCGCCGCCTTGCGGCTGAAGGTGAGCACGAGGATCCGCTCGGGGTCCGCACCGCCCCGCACCCGCTCGGTCACCGCCTCCACGAGTGTCGTCGTCTTACCCGTGCCCGGACCCGCGAGCACCAGTAGCGGCCCGCCCGGGTGGTCGACCACGGCCCGCTGCCGTGCGTCCGGGGCAGGCGGAGCCACCGGGTCCGGCCGGGTGCGGACCAGCCGGTACGTACCCGGGGACGGCTGCCGCGAGGACGGCTGTCGAGCCTGCCGCTGGCGCGGAAGGGACGAGGAGGAGGAGCTCACGTGGATCGCCGGTCCTGGTGGGTGTGCTGGGTGCGGCACAGCCTCTCATGTGACGCGGGGCGTCACCCGAATGGCTGTGGATACGGCCGCGGGCGCGCCGCGGCGCTCAGGCATGGCTCCGGCCGGCCGGGGAACCGGCGGGCGCGCGGCCCGTCGTCAGTCGGCAGCTTCCCCACCAGCCCCACCGTCCCCTCCGGCCTCGCCGGCCTCGCCCTCACCGCCGTCTTCGCCGTCTTCGCCGTCTTCGCCGTCCCAGCGGGCCCGGGCCAGGTCGAGCCGCGGCAGATGGCCCTCGGCCGAGCGCGCCGCCTCGCGCAGCGGCGTGCCCTCCTCCCGGTAGTGGTCCAGCGCCCGCAGCTCATGGCCGGACAACAGCACGCCGTCCGCGCGCACCACGCGCCACCAGGGCACAGCGCCCCCGTAGAGCGCCATGACGCGGCCCACCTGCCGCGGACCGCCTTCGCCCAGCCATTCGGCAACATCGCCATACGTCATCACCCGGCCGGGCGGAATCAGCTCGGCGACCTCCAGCACTCGCTCCGCGTACTCGGGCAGCTCATGCGCGGCCCCCGTCCGCTCGCCCTCGGCGCGCTCACCGCTGTGATCGGGAATCCGGCTCATCCGGCACATCCTGCCGCATCCCACCGACAGCCCGGCCGGCCCTCCACAGGGCCCTCCCCCGATCCCCTCACCGGGGGTGCACCGATCCCATACACGACGTACGATCCGAATTTCACGCCCCCGAAATGCACCCTGATGCCCACCTCCCCAGCCCGGGCATGCCACCATCTTCCGGGCGGTGACTGGTGATACGAGATCAAGAAGAAACGGCCGAGCAGCAGGGTGCGCAGCCTCCTGAAGGGGAGGCCCGCGCCCCCAAGGCGCTGCCCCGCGCCAAAGAGCCGGAGCCGTCCGCCGTCACCCCTGATCCGTCCCCTGTCACCCCTGGTTCCTCCGGTTCTGCGGATTCGCCCGAGTCTCCCGACTGCGACGACCCCCACCCGCACGTCGACCGGGTGTCCGGCGACGAGCCGCTGCTCCCCGCCCGCGTCCACCGCCCCTTCGACCTGCTGCGGCTGCTGCTCGGCATCCTGGGCATCGGCACCGTGCTGGCCATCGCGGCCTTCGCGCACGGCACCACCGCCGGCCTGGAGAAGGACATCGGCCACGGCGCCGACCAGGCGCCGACGCTGCTGATCGACTTCGCGGGCCTGGCGGCCAGTGTCGCGGTGCTGCTGCTCCCGATGGCGTTCGCCATCGAGCGGCTGATCAAACGCGACGGGCTGCGGATCGCCGATGGCGTGCTGGCCGCCGTCCTCGCCCATGGCGTGTCCCTGGCCACCGACCTGTGGGTGGCCCGTGGCGCCCCCGGATCGATCCGGGAGGCGCTGACCCAGACGGCGCCCGGCGGCACCCTCAGCGACCCCGTACACGGCTATCTGGCACCCGTCATCGCCTATATGACGGCCGTCGGCATGGCCCGCCGCCCGCGCTGGCGGGTGGCCATGTGGTTCGTGCTGCTGCTCGACGCCTTCGCGGTGCTGGTGGGCGGCTACACCACACCGTTCTCGATCATCATCACCGTGCTGATCGGCTGGACCGTGGCCTACGGCACGCTGTACGCCGTCGGCTCACCGAACGTACGGCCCACCGGACAGCATCTGCTCGCCGGGCTGCGCCGCGTCGGCTTCGCGCCGGTCAGCGCGCTGCGATACGACGACTCCGACTCCGCGGACGACAGCCACGGCGACCAGACCGCCCGGACCGGCCAGGCGGGCCACACCGGCGATCGCGGCCGCCGCTATCTGGTCACCCTCGAGGACGGCCCGCCCCTGGACGTCACCGTCGTGGACCGCGAACAGCAGGCCCAGGGCTTCTTCTACCGCGTCTGGCAGCGGCTGACGCTGCGCACCATCACCCCGCCGCGCAGCCTCCAGTCGCTGCGCCAGGCCCTGGAACAGGAGGCGCTGCTGTCGTACGCGGCCATCGCGGCCGGCGCCAACGCACCGAAGCTGATCGCCACCTCCGAGCTCGGCCCGGACGCCGTGATGCTCGTCTACGAACACCTCGGGGGCCGCCCGCTCAACGCGCTGCCCGACGAGGCGATCACCGACGAGTTGCTGGCCGAGGCCTGGCAGCAGGTCCAGGCGCTCCAGTCCCGCCGTATCGCCCACCGCCGTCTCGACGGCGACGCGCTGCTGGTGGACCGTTCCGGCAAGGTCGTGCTGACCGATCTGCGCGGCGGTGAGATCGCGGCCGGCGACGTGGTGCTGCGGATGGACGTCGCGCAGCTGCTGACCACGCTCGGGCTGCGGGTCGGCGCGGAGCGGTCCGTCGCCGCCGCGGCCCGGGTCCTCGGCCCGGACGCGGTCGCCGACAGCCTCCCGCTGCTCCAGCCCCTCGCCCTCAACCGCAGCACCCGCGCGACGCTGCGCCAGCTGGCGCGCGAGCGCGCGCAGCGGCAGCGGGAAGCCGTCCTGGAGGCCTCGCGCGCCGCCAAGGAAGCCCGGGAGGCCAAGGCCGCCAAAGAGGCCGCGGAAGCCGGGGAGGCGGCTCAGCAGTCCGAGGCGGCGGACGAGACCGCGGAGAAGGCCAGGCATCGGCCAACAGCGGCTGCGGCCGCGGTCGACCGCAAGGTGCTCAAGGCCGAGAAGCAGGCGGAGAAGCGGGCGATCGACGAGGCCCTGGAGGGGGCCCGGGAGGAGGATCTGCTCTCCCAGATCCGTCAGCAGGTACTGCTGATCAGGCCGCAGGCGCCGATAGAGCCGGTGCGGCTGGAACGCATCAAGCCGCGCACGCTGGTCAGCTTCTGCGCGGGCGCCTTCGCCGCGTACTTCCTGCTGTCCCAGTTCACCCACATCAAGCTGGGCACGGTGGTCGGCGAGGCCAACTGGATCTGGGTGGTGGCCGCGCTGCTGTTCTCGGCGCTGACGTACGTCGCGGCGGCGCTGAGCCTGCTGGGCTTCGTACCGGAGAAGGTGCCGTTCGGGCGCACCGTGCTGGCGCAGGTCGCCGCGTCGTTCGTCAAGCTGGTCGCCCCCGCCGCGGTCGGCGGGGTCGCGCTCAACGCCCGCTTCCTGCAGCGCCAGGGGGTACGCCCCGGACTGGCGGTGGCCAGCGTCGGCGCGTCCCAGCTGTTCGGCCTCGCCAGCCATATCCTGCTGCTGCTGACCTTCGGCTATATCACCGGGACCGAGCGCACCCCGACCCTCTCGCCGTCCCGCACGGTGATCGCCGGGCTGCTGACGGCCGCGGTGCTCGCGCTCGTGGTGGCCGCGATCCCCGTGCTGCGGAAGTTCGTGTCCACGCGGGTGCGATCCCTGTTCGCGGGCGTCGTCCCGCGCATGCTGGACGTTCTGCAGCGGCCCAAGAAGCTGCTCACCGGCATCGGCGGGATGCTCCTGCTGACGGCGGCCAACGTGCTGTGCCTCGACTCCTCGATCCGGGCGTTCGGCGGCGACATGAGCTACGCGAGCATCGCGGTGGTCTTCCTCGCAGGCAACGCCCTGGGGTCGGCGGCGCCCACCCCGGGCGGCGTGGGAGCCGTCGAGGCGGCGCTGATCGCGGGTCTGACACTGGCCGGGCTGCCGTACGAGACGGCCGCGCCCGCGGTGCTGCTGTTCCGGCTGATGGTCTTCTGGCTGCCGGTGCTGCCGGGCTGGCTGGCCTTCACCCACCTCACCCGCAAAGAGGCCCTGTAGGGGCCTCACCCGTACGTCCCACCCGTACGTCCCACCCATACGCCTCACCCGTACGCCCGCACAGCGCGCGCCAAACCCGCGCAGGCCCGAGGATGGCAGCACGCCCCCACTCCCGGAGAGCCGCCGTGTCCCGATCCGTACGCGCCGGTGCGTCGGCCGCCGTCGCCCTGCTGCTGACCGCCGCCGTCGGCTGCGGTGGAAACGGTGGCGGGCGGCCGGACACCTCGGCTCACCAGAAGCTGAAGTGGTCCACCTGCCCCGCCCCCGACGACAGCGAGGACGGGGCGACCAAGGCCCCCGGCAAGCAGTGGGAGTGCGCGACGCTCCACGTCCCGCTGGACTACGGCAAGCCGCACGGGGACACCATCGGCATCGCCCTGATCCGCGCCAAGGCCACCCAGCCGAGCAAGCGGATCGGCTCGCTCATCTTCAACTTCGGCGGCCCCGGCGGCTCCGGCGTCGCGACGCTGCCCGCCCTCGCGAACGGCTACAAGGAGCTGCGCACCCGCTATGACCTGGTCAGCTTCGATCCGCGCGGAGTCGGCCGCAGCAGCGGGGTGAGATGCCTGGGAAACAGGCAGCTCGACGCCTTCTACACGGCCGACTCGACCCCGGACGACTCCGCTGAAGTGAAGTCCCTTGTAGGCCGCGTCAAGCGGTACGCCGCGGCCTGTGAGAAGAACTCCGGGAAAGTGCTTCCGTATGTCGGCACCGCCAACGCCGCCCGTGACATGGATCTCATGCGCAGCGTCCTGGGCGACGACAAGCTCCACTACTTCGGCGTCTCCTATGGCACCGAACTGGGCGGCGTCTACGCCCACCTGTTCCCCAAGAAGGTGGGGCGCGCGCTCTTCGACGGCGTCGTCGACCCGGCGCAGGACCCCGCACAGGGCTCCCTCGGCCAGGCGAAGGGCTTTCAGCTGGCGCTGAACGACTACATGAAGGCGTGCGACGCCAGTGGCAACGGCTACAGCTGCCCCACCCAGACGGAGATCCGCGCGCTGCTGAAGAGGCTCGACCGGCGCCCGGTGCCCGGCATCGGCAACCGCAAGCTGACCGAGGCCCTGGCCAACGGGGGCATCGCGCAATCCCTGTACTCGCAGGACTTCTGGCAGTACCTCACCCAGGGCATCGCGGACGCCCAAAAGGGCGACGGCAAAATCCTCCTGGCCCTCGGCGACGCCATGAACGGCCGCAACCCGGACGGCCACTACAGCACCCTCCAGTCCTCCCTCACCGCCATCTCCTGTGCCGACTTCAAACAGCGCTACACGGTCCACGACATCGAGGCGAAACTGCCCGAGTTCCGCAAGGCGTCCCCGGTCTTCGGCTCGTACCTGGCCTGGAGCCTCACCCAGTGCACCGACTGGCCGGTGCACGGCGCCTGGCGCACCCCGGACGTCAGCGCCCCGGGCGCCGCGCCGATCCTGGTCGTCGGCAACACCGGTGACCCGGCCACCCCGTACGCGGGCGCCCGGAAGATGGTGGAGGAACTGGGCCCGGGCGTCGGCGTGGAGCTGACGTACCGGGGCGAGGGGCATGGCGCGTACGACAGCGGCAACGCCTGTGTGCGCCGTACGGTCAACGACTATCTGCTGCGGGGCAAGGTGCCGCCGAGCGGAAAGGTCTGCGGCTAGATTCGTCCAGTGGGGCCTGCGGTGAGCAGGCGCCCTTACGTTCCGTAATCTGTGACCGAACTGAGAAGAGACCTGAACCTTCCAGGTCATACGGTGCTCATAGGATCCTCGGCTATGTCGAGTTCCATACGCACCATACGGGCCAGGGCGCTGGTCTCCGCGGCCGTCGTGGTCGCACTCACCGCCGTCGCGGGTTGCAACGACGACGGCGGCTCCAAGAATGGCAAGGGCGGCAAGGACAAGGCGTCCGAGGCGCCGTCGGCCTCCGGCCTGCCCAACTCCCTCACCGAACAGAAGCTCAGCTGGAAGTCCTGCCCGGCGCCCACCACCCTCCAGGGCGCCGGCGATGCCCCGGGCAGCGAATGGCAATGCTCGACCATGCGCGTTCCGCTGGACTACGCCAAACCGGACGGCGAGACGATCGACCTCGCCCTGATCCGTTCCGAAGCCACCAACCCGAGCAAGCGGATCGGCTCGCTCATCTTCAACTTCGGCGGCCCCGGCGGCTCCGGCGTCTCCACCCTCCCCGGCTTCGGCGCGGACTACCAGCGGCTGCGCGCCCGCTACGACCTGGTCAGCTTCGACCCGCGCGGGGTCGGGGAGAGCGCGGGCGTGAAGTGCCTGAGCGACAAGGAAGCCGACGCGTCCGACGCCGTGGACGGCTCGCCGGACGACGCCGCCGAGATCGCGGCGGCGACGGCGGAGCAGAAGAAGTACGTCGACGCGTGCGAGAAGAACTCCGCCAAGGTGCTCCCCCATGTGGACACCGTCAGCGCCGCCCGCGACATGGACCTGATGCGGCAGGTGCTCGGCGACAAGAAGCTGCACTACTTCGGCATCTCCTACGGCACCGAACTGGGCGGCGTCTACGCCCACCTCTACCCCAAGAACGTGGGACGTGCCGTCCTCGACGCCGTCGTCGACCCGACCGAGGACCCCGAGCGGGGCAACTTCGGCCAGGCGAAGGGCTTCCAGCTCGCCCTGGACAACTACCTCAAGGACTGCGCCACCAAGGGTCTGACCTGCCCGCTCGGCAGCGACCCCGACAAGGCCGAGAAGACGATCATCTCGCTGCTGAAGCGGCTCGACAAGAACCCGCTGCCCACCAGGAGCGGCCGCGAGCTCACCCAGGACCAGGCCGTGGGCGGCATCGCCGCCGCGCTGTACAGCAAGGACAGCTGGCAGTACCTGACGATGGGGCTGACCGAGGCCCTGCAGGCCAAGCAGGGCAACATACTGCTCCTGATGTCGGACTCCCTGGCCGGGCGCGACGAGAAGGGCCATTACAGCAACCAGGGGCCCGCCAACGTCGCGATCAACTGCGTGGACGACAAGCAGCGCTACACGGTCGCCGATGTGAAGGCGAAACTGCCCGAGTACCGCAAGGCGTCCCCGGTCTTCGGCGAGTTCCTGGCCTGGGGCATGCTCTCGTGCCAGGACTGGCCGGTGGCGGGCAAGACCGACCACCCCGAGGTCAGCGCCCCGGGCTCGGCGCCGATCCTGGTCGTCGGCAACACCGGTGACCCGGCCACGCCGTACGAGGGCGCGCGGAAGATGGCCAAGGGGCTGGGCGAGGGCGTCGGGGTGGAGCTCACCAACAAGGGTGAGGGCCACGGCGCGTACAACGGCGGCAGCAAGTGCACGACGGAGGTCGTGGACGACTACCTGCTGAACGGGAAGGTGCCGGCGGACGGCAAGGTCTGCTCGTAACCCTTCTACACACGAAGGGGCCCCGCACCGTCGAGAGACGGTGCGGGGCCCTTCGCGCCTCTACGGCGCCTCTTACGGCCGCGTCAGTAGACGGGCTTCTCGGGCTCGATCTGGTGGACCCAGCCGATGACGCCGCCGCCCACATGGACCGCGTCGGAGAAGCCCGCGGACTTCAGGACGGCCAGGACTTCCGCCGATCGGACACCCGTCTTGCAATGCAAGACGATCTTCTTGTCCTGCGGAAGGTCCTGCAAGGCGTTGCCCATCAGGAACTCGTTCTTCGGGATCAGCCGGGCGCCGGGGATCGAGACGATCTCGTACTCGTTCGGCTCGCGGACGTCGATGATGTCGATGTTCTCACCCTCGTCGATCCACTCCTTGAGCTGCTTGGGAGTGATCGTCGAACCGGCCGCCGCCTCCTGGGCCTCCTCCGACACGACGCCGCAGAAGGCCTCGTAGTCGATCAGCTCGGTGACGGTGGGGTTCTCACCGCAGACCGCGCAGTCGGGGTCCTTGCGGACCTTGACCTGGCGGTAGGTCATCTCCAGGGCGTCGTAGATCATCAGACGGCCGACCAGCGGCTCACCGGTGCCGGTGAGCACCTTGATGGCCTCGGTGACCTGGATCGAGCCGATGGAGGCGCACAGCACGCCGAGCACACCGCCCTCGGCGCAGGAGGGGACCATACCGGGCGGCGGGGGCTCCGGGTACAGGCAGCGGTAGCAGGGGCCGTGCTCGGACCAGAAGACCGACGCCTGGCCGTCGAAGCGGTAGATCGACCCCCATACGTACGGCTTGTTCAGCAGCACGCACGCGTCGTTGACCAGATAGCGGGTGGCGAAGTTGTCCGTGCCGTCCACGATCAGGTCGTACTGGGAGAAGATCTCCATCACGTTGTCGGCCTCGAGGCGCTCCTCGTGCAGCACAACGTTCACATACGGGTTGATGCCGAGCACCGAGTCGCGCGCGGACTCCGCCTTGGAGCGGCCGATGTCCGCCTGGCTGTGGATGATCTGACGCTGCAGGTTGGACTCGTCTACCTCGTCGAACTCCACGATGCCGAGGGTGCCGACACCGGCCGCGGCGAGGTACATGAGCGCGGGCGAGCCGAGACCGCCCGCGCCCACACACAGCACCTTGGCGTTCTTCAGCCGCTTCTGCCCGTCCATCCCCACATCAGGGATGATCAGATGGCGTGAGTACCTGCGGACCTCGTCGACGGTGAGCTCGGCGGCCGGCTCGACCAGGGGTGGCAGCGACACGGGGACTCCGTAGTGGGTGGGAGCAGGGTTGTTCTTCTGGTAACACTGCCATGGCCCATCTCATTCCGAGACGGGTGGTCCGGTCCGCGAGACGAATCCGTCCCACCACCCGGGCAGCACCGCCGCCGACCGTCGGCCCGGCCTTCCCGACGGCCCTCAGATCCGGCACGCCGCCTCCATCCAGATATCGGCCAGCGACTCCTCCAGCGCGATCCTGGAGCGCCAGCCGAGCCGGTCGCGCGCGGTGCGCACATCCGCCTGCTGCCAGCTGCCGCAGCCATCCGGATACGGATAGCCCGCCCCACCGGCCACATGCTCGACCTGGGCCCCGGCCGGGCCGCCCGGGGCCGCGTGGTGCAGCGGCCCGCGCCCCGGCGAGCCGTCGATCTCGTGCAGCGTGCCGCCGTAGCCCGCCACCCGGGCGAGCACGGCCGCCGCGTCGCGCATCCGGACGGCCCGCCCGCTGCCGATGTTGACGACCCCCTGCGCGGCCGAGAGCGAGGCCGCGTGCACCGCCCGCGCCACGTCCCGTACGTCCACGAAGTCGCGCTGCACCCCGAGGCCGCTCAACTTCAGCTCACCGTCCCCGGCCTGCATGGCCCGGCGCATCGCCTCGGCCAGCCGGCCCAGCGGCGACCCGGCCGGGGTGCCGGGCCCGACCGGCGAGAAGACCCGCAGCACCACCGCGTCCAGGCCCGACCCCAGCACCAGCTCGGTCGCGGCCAGCTTGCTCACCCCGTACGGCCCGCCGGGGCGCGGCACAGCGTCCTCCGCCGTCGACGAACCGGGCTGCGACGGCCCGTACTCCGACGAGCAGCCGACCTGGACCAGCCGGGCGCCGCAGCCGCTGCGCCGCAGCGACTCGCAGATCGTCGCCACGGCCACGGTGTTGTGCCGGGTCAGCTCGCGCGCCCCGCCACGGGTCGCGCCCGCGCAGTTGATCACCACTCCGGGGTGGACGGCGTTCAGGAAGCGGGTCAGCGCGCCGGGGCTGCCGGTGGACAGGTCGAACCGCACATCGGCGTCGTCGCCGCGGCCGAGCGCGGTGAGCTGGACGGCAGGGTCGGCGAGCAGGTGTTCGGCGACGTAGCGGCCGAGATATCCCCCGGAGCCGAGCAGCAGGACTCTCATCGGTCACGCTCCTGGGGCTGTGGGTCGGTCATGTCGTCGCTCATGTCGTGTGCTCCTTGTGGTGGTGGGGCGGAGAGGGTCGTGAGAAGCGGTGAGATATGGGGCGTACGGGGCGCCCGGGGTGTGGGCCGAGGCGCGGGAGAGCGCGGCGAACGCGTACGCCAGCAGCGCGAGGGCGGTGACGCCGCAGACCGTGGCTGGGACGCTGACGGGTCCGCAGACCGCCGAGCCCTTGGTCACCGCCTCGGCGAACGCCCCGCCGCCGGGCAGCCGGCCGACCACGGCCCCGCCCAGCGCCGCCGCCTCGGCCGCACAGGCCACGGCGGTGCCGGTGGCGGCGGCCCGGCGGAAGCCGTGGACGGCGAGCAGCCGGGCGACGAACAGCAGGACGCACACGGCCACCACGGCCGCGTCCAACGCGGCGGCTGTCGGGATGGCCTCAGGCGGGCGGCCGGGCAGCGGCAACGCGAACCGGACAGCGAGCCGGACCGCGAGCACCAGGGGCGGCAGGGCGCAGAGGAACAGCGCCACTGTGCCCGCGAGCAGCGGCCGAACCCCCGCCGCGAACTCCGCGAGCCCCCGGCTGCCCGCCAGCCTCCGGCGCGCCCGCCGGGCGAACCAGTGCGCACACCACGCGGCGGGCGCGACGGCGAGGGCGAGGACGACAACCGCCTCTGCGACGGGCCGGCCGGCGGGCGCGGCGCCGTAAGGCCGCCACGCGCCGGTCCGGGCCCCGTCCAGCAGCCAGTGCAGCCAGTCGCCGCAGAGGGCGTACGCGATGAGCCAGCCGACGCGGAGCAGCCCGGCCAGCCGCCCGGCCGACCCACCGCCCCGCACCTTCAGCGGCCCGCGCGCCAGACACAGCCACAGCGCGGCCATCACCAACGCGCCCCCACCCACCCCGGCAGC
>NZ_MUNE01000810.1 GCF_002154605.1 Streptomyces milbemycinicus
TGCGCGGCCACGACGGCCCGCACGATGGCCAGCCCCAGACCGGTGTTGCCCGCGGCCCGCGAGCGGCTGGGGTCCGCACGCGCGAAGCGCTCGAACACCTCGGCCTGCAGCGCCTCGGGGATGCCAGGACCGTCGTCCGCGACCGTCAGCTCCGTCAGTCCTGTCTGTCCGGCGCGCACCCCCAGGCGGACCGCCACCTCGGTGCCCGGCGGGGTGTGCGTACGGGCGTTGGCGAGCAGATTGGCCACCACCTGCTGCAGCCGGTGCTCATCGCCCGTGACCGTCACCGGCTCCTCGGGAAGCTCCAGCGTCCAGCGGTGGTCCGGCCCCGCGGCGCGTGCGTCGCCCGTGGCGTCCAGCACCAGCCGCGTCAGATCGACGGACCCGCGGGCCAGCGGCCGGCCCGCGTCGAGCCGCGCGAGCAGCAGCAGATCGTCGACCAGCGTGCTCATCCGCTGCGACTCCGACTGGATCCGCTCCAGCGCGTGGCGCACCTCCGCGGGCACCGGCCCGTGGTGGCGCAGCGCCAACTCGGCGTGGCCGCGCACATTGGCCACCGGCGTCCGCAGCTCATGGCTGGCGTCCGCGGCGAACTGCCGCAGCCGCTCCTCGCCGGCGTGGCGGCGGGCCAGCGCATCGCCGACATGCCCGAGCATCCGGTTCAGCGCCGCGCCCACCTGGCCGACCTCGGTACGCGGATCGGTGTCCGGCACCGGCGCCGGCATCGCCACCTCCCCACTGGCCAGCGGCAGCCGCGCCACCCCGGCCGCGGTGGCGGTCACCCGCCGCAGCGGGCGCAGCGACAGCCGCACCCACAGCGCCCCCGCGACCCCCGTCACGGCGAGCGCGGACCCGAAGACCACGGCCTCCACCAGCTCCACCCGGTGCACCGTCTCCGCCACCGGCCGCAGCGGCAGGCCGGTGATCAGGACGTCGCCGTCGTCACCGGCCACGGCGAGCACCCGGTACGCGCCGATCGCCGACAGCCGGACGTCGTGCCCGCGGCCATCGACCGGCAGCTGAGCGAGGGCCTGCTGGTCGGCGCCGGTGAGCGGTACGCGGGTGTCCGTGTTGTCATGCACCACCGCCGCCTGCGTCGCCTCGCCGCCCTTCAGCCGGGCGCCGAACGTGTACGCGGACTGCCCGCGCGTATCGGGCCGGTTGTCCGCGTCCGGGCGCTCGCCGTGTTCCAGGCTTGCCGGGAACCGGCCGCCCGCCGCGGTCAGCTGCTGGTCCAGGCGGCGCACCAGAAAGCCCTCCAGCGCCAGGACCGTGGTCAGCCCGACCGCCAGGGACGCGGCCGCGAGCAGCACCACGAGCCCGGCGGTCAGCCGGGCGCGCAGCGTCCGGGGGAGCACGGCCCGCAGGGCGCGCGGCAGTGACGGCAGACGGCTCATGACACGCCTCACGACACGGCTCATGACACGTCCGGCTTGAGCACGTACCCGACCCCGCGCACCGTATGGATCAGCGGGGTCCGGCCCGCGTCGATCTTCTTGCGCAGATAGCTGATGTACAGCTCGACGACATGGGCCCGGCCGCCGAAGTCGTACGACCACACCCGGTCCAGGATCTGCGCCTTCGACAGCACCCGGCGCGGATTGCGCATCAAGAACCGCAACAGCTCGAACTCGGTGCGGGACAACTCGATCACCACCCCGCCCCGGGTGACCTCCCGCGCCTGCTCGTCCATCACCAGATCGCCCACCACCAGCCGGTCGGCCTGGTGGAGGTCCGACCCCCGGGCCATCCCGGCCCTGCGCAGCAGACCGCGCAGCCTGGCCAGGACCTCCTCCAGGCTGAACGGCTTGGTCACATAGTCGTCGCCGCCCGCGGTGATCCCCGCGATCCGGTCCTCCACGGCGTCCCGCGCGGTGAGAAAGAGCACACAGACGCCCGCCAGCTCGGCGCGCAGCCCGCGCAGCACGGTCAGCCCGTCGGAGTCCGGCAGCATCCAGTCCAGCACGACCGCGTCCGGACCGAACGCGCGCGCCGTGGCCAGCGCGGACGCCCCGTCCGCCGCGGTGCGGACCTCCCAGCCCTCGTAGCGCAGGGCCCCCGACAGCACCTCGGTCAGGTCGGGCTCGTCGTCGACGACGAGGACGCGTACGGGGGTGCCGTCGGGCCGCAGCAGGAAAGGGCTCGTGTTCTGGTTCTCCATGACGCATCCAGCATCCCCCGGGCGCCCCGCGCGCCGGGCTCCCCGGCTCTGTGAGCTTGCTCTGAGTTTCCTCTGAGCCGCCCCGGAGCCTGCCCCTTCCAAAGCCTTTTCAGAGGGTCCTCAGAAGTTGTCCTGTGAGGCTGACGGCCCCGCTCACGGAAAGGACGACCTTGTGGCCACCACCATCCACGACCGCCGCGCCGACCCGCCGCGCGCCCGGCCGCTCACCCCGGGGCCGCCCGGCCTCGTCCCCGCCCTCACCCAGCCGGCGATCGGGGCGGGCGCCGCCGCCGTGCTGGCCCTGTGGTGGCGCGACACCACCTCCGTGGTCGGCGTGGCCGGCTGGCTGACCGGCGCCGGGCGCATCACCGGACTGCTCGCCGGATACGCGACCGCCGTCCTGCTGCTGCTCATGGCCCGGGTGCCGGTGCTGGACCGCAACGTCGGCAGCGACCGGCTGGCCCGCTGGCATGCGACGGGCGGGCGGTACGTCGTCTCCCTCGCCCTCGCGCACACCCTGCTGATCATCTGGGGCTATGCGCTGACCTCGCACACCGGCGTCGTGGACCAGACCACCACCCTCGTCCTCCACTACCCGGACCTCCTCAAGGGCACCGTCGGCTTTCTGCTCCTCCTGGCCACCGGCGTCCTGTCCGCGCGCGCCGCCCGCCGCCGGGTCTCCTACGAGACCTGGCATCTGCTGCACCTCGCCACCTACCTGGCGATCTTTCTGGCCTTCGGTCACCAGCTCTCCGACGGCGCCGACTTCGTCGGCAACCGCACGGCCCAGCTGGCCTGGTACGGCCTGTACGGCGGGGTCGCGGCGCTGCTGCTGTGGTTCCGGTTCCTCCTCCCCGTACGGCGGGCGCTGCGCCACCGGCTGTGGGTCTCGGAGGTCCGGCCGGAGGCGCCCGGCGTCGTCTCGGTGTATCTGACCGGCGACCGTCTTGACGAGCTGCGCGCCGAGCCCGGCCAGTTCTTCCGCTGGCGCTTCCTCGCGCCCGGCTTGTGGTGGGCCGCCAACCCGTACTCCCTCTCGGCCGCCGCCCACCCCTCCTTCCTGCGGATCACGGTGAAGGCGGCAGGCGGCCACAGCGCGGCGCTGGCCCGGCTCGCGCCCGGCACCCGGGTCCTGGCCGAGGGCCCGTACGGGGCCTTCACCGCCCGCCGCCGCCGCGCGCCGAAGGTGCTGCTGCTCGGCGGCGGGGTGGGCATCACCCCGCTGCGGGCGCTGTTCGAGACCATCCCCGGCGAGGTGACCCTGATCTACCGCGCCCGGCGGCCGGAGGACCTGGCGCTGCGGACCGAACTCGACCAGCTCGCTGCCCGGCGCGGCGCCACCGTCCACTACGTCGTCGACGAGCCGGTCGAGTACTCGTCCCCGCTCACCGCGCGCGAGCTGCGCCGGCTCGTCCCGGACCTGGCCGAGCGCGATGTGTACCTGTGCGGTCCGCCGGGGATGGCGGAGGCCGCCCAGCGGGCCCTGCGCGGCGCGGGGGTGCCGCGCCGCCGTATCCACCACGAGTCGTTCGCCTTCTGACCCCGAGCCCGTAAAGGAGCCCTGGCCGTGCGCAAGGCCGCCCTCACCACCGTCTCGACCGTCGCGGGCGTGGTCCTGCTGCTGTCGCTCAAACCGCACACCGACACCCCGACGACGGCGCCGCCCGCGGTGGCGGCCCAGCCGCCGTCCCCGTCCTCCGCCCCGTCCTCCTCTCCGTCGTCCTCCCCGTCCTCCTCTCCGTCGTCGAGCGGTGCGGCGGCGGCGCCGTCGCCGTCCACCTCGCACACCACCTCGGCCGGCCCGACCGGCACCTACACCGGCGACACGATCAACACCCGCTACGGCCCCGTGCAACTCGCCGTCACCCTCTCCAAGGGGAAGATCACCGCAGTCAAGGCGCTGCAGACCCCGTCCGGCGACGGCCGCTCCCAGCAGATCGCCTCGTACGCCGTACCGCAGCTCACCAACGAGACGCTGCAAGCCCAGAACGCGCAGATCGACACCGTCTCCGGCGCCACGTACACCAGCGACGGCTACGTCCAGTCCCTGCAGAGCGCCCTGGACCAGGCCGGTGTCTGAGCGGGTGTCCGAGCCGGTGTCCGAGCCGGTGTCCGAGGGGCGGCGCGGGGGCGTGCGCCATGTCGAGCACGTCATGGGAACCGTCTTCTCGTTCGACATCCGCGACCCGGCCACGCCCGCCATCGGCCGGGCCCTGAAGGAGGCCGTGGCCTGGCTGCACCACGTGGACGAGGTCTTCTCCCCGTACCGCCCGGACAGCGCCATCAGCCGGCTCGGCCGGGGCGAGCTCTCCGTGGAGCGGTGCGGGCCCGAGGTGGCCGAGGTGCTGGGCCTGTGCGAGGCGGCGGAGCGCGCCACCGACGGCTGGTTCAGCCATACGGCCGGGGGCCGGCTCGACCCGTCCGGGATGGTCAAGGGCTGGGCGGTGGAGCGGGCCTCGGCGATCCTGTACGGGGCGGGGGCGCACAACACCTGTGTGAACGGCGGCGGGGACATTCAGCTGCGGGGCGAGGCGGCCCCGGGCGTGCCCTGGCGGGTCGGCATCGCGCACCCCCTGCTCCCCGGGGCGCTGTGTGCCGTCGTCACCGGCCGCGACCTGGCCGTCGCCACCTCAGGCACGGCCGAACGCGGCCCTCACGTACTGGATCCGCACACCGGTGAACCGGCCACCGCCCTGGCCTCCCTCACCCTGACCGGCCCCGGCCTGACCTGGACCGACGCCCTGGCCACGGCCGCCTTCGCGATGGGCCCGGCCGCCCGCGCCTGGACCGAGGCCCTGGAATCCCATCAGGCCATGGGGGTCACCGCCACCGGCGACCTCTGGCAGACCCCGGGCTTCTGAGTCTGAATCTGCGGTGAGTATGGGACGGCGACACGCCGACGCCACGGCGTGTCGCCGTCCCATACTCACCGCAAACGGGGTCAGTCCGACTTGTGGGCGGCGCGCGAGCGGCCCGGCGCCGAGGTCGCCGCCTTGGTGACGTCCGCGACGACCTCGACCACGTCCGGGCCGTACGCCTGCGAGTTCACGACCTTCAGCAGCAGACAGAAGGAGCCCTGCGCGCCGTACTTGCGGGCCAGCCGGGTGCGGTTGCGTACGAGGTGGCGGATCGCGGCGCGGTGGGTGACCGGCCGCTGGCCCGCGGCCAGGAACACGGGACGGCCGCTCTCGCCCGCCGTGAGCCGGGCCAGCAGCACATACTCCACGGCGCCCGGCTCCGGGCGGTACTCGGTCCCGCCTATGGTGAACGAGCCGCGCTCCTGCGTCTCGTCGCCCTCGTGGACCGCGACCCCCGGCAGCAGATTGCCCATGTGGGCGGCGAGGCGGCGGTGCGCGGTCGGGTCGCCGACACAGAACTCGGTGCGCGCCCCGAAGCCCTGGAGCCCCGTGTCATGCGGGGCCACCTCGGCGTGTGCGCCGCAGTTCTCCACGACGGCGGCGATCCCGAACAGCGCGAGCGCGTCATGGCGCGGGATGCTCCAGTGCGCGGAGGTGCTGTCCCGGTGGGTGACCAGCACGCACTCCGAGCCGTCCGGCAGCCCGAAGAACGCCTGCTCGCGGGCGCGCTTGCGGCGCGCATAGGCTGAGTGCACGGCCCAGCCGAGGGCCAGGCCCACGACCAGGGCCGCGCCGGAAGCGATGAGGTCCTGCACGGTGTCAGTCATGGCCGCGCATCGTAGCCGCGATGTGGGTGTTTGTTCGAGCGGGCGGGGGCTTTGCCTTCTGTGCGCCCCCTGTCGTTTCCGGGACGGTCACCGGTAGGCTCCGGCCCCTGCCGCTCGCTTGGAGGCCCGGATGGAGCACCCCGCAAGACCAGCCGCAACGTCCCCGATAACAGCCGCGCCAACAGCAACTTCCACTCCTTTGCGCCGACTTCCGGCCCTCGCCGCGACGGCCGGTCTGGTCGTCGTCCTCGGCATCGCCCCGGCGGGCGCGCGAGGCGGCGCAGCGGGCGGGGCGGCCCCGGCCGACACACCCGCCAAGACCCCTGTGGCCGTCGGCTACGGCGGCGCGGTCTCCAGCGTGGACGCCGACGCCTCGGCGGCCGGAATCGAGGTGCTGCGGCGCGGCGGCAACGCGGTGGACGCGGCCGTGGCCACCGCGGCCGCGCTCGGCGTCACCGAGCCGTACTCGGCGGGCGTCGGCGGCGGTGGGTACTTCGTCTACTACAGCGCCAAGCAGCACAAAGTGTTCACCCTCGACGGGCGCGAGACCGCGCCGCGCAGCGCGGACGACAAGCTCTTCCTGGACAAGGACGGCAAGCCGATCCCGTTCGCCGACGTGGTCACCAGCGGACTCAGCATCGGCACCCCCGGCACCCCCGGCACCTGGGACACCGCGCTGGACACCTGGGGCACCCGCTCCCTCGCCCAGGTGCTGAAGCCCGCGCAGCGCATCGCCCGTGACGGCTTCACCGTCGACGCCACCTTCCGTCAGCAGACCGCCGACAACCAGGCCCGCTTCAAGGACTTCCCGGACACCGCCAAGCTGTTCCTGCCCGGCGGCGAACTGCCGGTCGTCGGCTCCACCTTCACCAACCCCGACCTGGCCCGCACCTACGCGCTGCTGGCCAAGAAGGGCGTCGGTGCCGTCTACAAGGGCGAGCTGGGCCGCGACATCGTCAAGACGGTGCGCAAGCCCCCCGTGGACCCCGCGGCGCAGCGCGTCGTACGGTCCGGCGACCTGACCGAGCGGGATCTCGCCTCGTACAAGGTCAAGCGCCAGGCCCCGAGCAAGACCTCGTACCGCGGCCTCGACGTGTACGGGATGGCCCCGTCCTCCTCCGGCGGCACCACGGTCGCCGAGGCGCTGAACATCCTGGAGAAGACCGACCTCACCAAGCTCAGCGACCGCGACTATCTGCACCGCTACATCGAGGCCAGCCGGATAGCCTTCGCCGACCGCGGGCGCTGGGTCGGCGACCCGGCCTTCGAGGACGTGCCGACCAAGGGCCTCACCTCGCAGCGGTTCGCCGACTCACGGGCCTGCCTGATCAAGGCCGACGCCGTGCTGAGCAGCCCGCTCGCGCCCGGCGACCCCGCCCGGCCCACCGGCTGCGACAGCGGCGGGACCGCGGCCCCCACCACGTACGAGGGCGAGAACACCACCCACCTCACGGTCGCCGACAAGTGGGGCAACGTCGTCGCCTACACCCTCACCATCGAGCAGACCGGCGGCAGCGGCATCACCGTGCCCGGCCGCGGCTTCCTGCTCAACAACGAGCTCACCGACTTCTCCTTCGCCCCCGCCAACCCCGCCGTCCACGACCCGAACCTGCCCGGCCCCGGCAAGCGGCCGCGCTCGTCCAT
The DNA here is from genome assembly GCF_002154605.1 of Streptomyces milbemycinicus. Lineage (GTDB taxonomy): Bacteria > Actinomycetota > Actinomycetes > Streptomycetales > Streptomycetaceae > Streptomyces > Streptomyces milbemycinicus. The sequence goes on from NZ_MUNE01000810.1 coordinate 7,491, forward strand.
GTCGCCGACGATCGTCACGGACAAGGGCCGCCCGGTGCTCGCGCTCGGCTCGCCCGGCGGCGCCACCATCATCACCACCGTGCTGCAGACCCTGCTGGGCCACCTGGACCGCGGAATGCCGCTGGTCGACGCGATCGCCGCGCCCCGCGCCAGCCAGCGCAACGCCGCACAGACCGAACTGGAGCCGGGGCTGTGGAACAGCCCGCTGCGCGGACAGCTCACGACGCTCGGCCACTCCTTCAAGCAGAACCCCGAGATCGGGGCGGCGACCGGCGTACAACGGCTGTCCGGCGGGCGCTGGCTCGCGGCCGCGGAGACCGTACGGCGCGGCGGCGGCTCGGCGATGGTGGTCAGCCCGGACAAGTGACGGGACCGTTGTCGCTGGTGGACCTCGGCCGGCCGGTGTGTGCGGAGTCGGAAAAACTCCCGTAGCACGTTCGTAACCGTCCCCGTAACACAGAGGGTGTCGAATGCGTGCCCACTGGAGGGGGATTCGTCCACGGGAACGGGGACGGGGACACGGACGGGGACACGGGGAGAGGGATGACCATGGCTGGCGGTCAACTCCCGGCCGAGGTTGAGGAGTTCGCGCGCTACCTGCGTGCGCTGACGAGACGTCTGGACGCGGAGCAGGGCTGGTACGGAGTCTTCGCCCAGCGCGATCCGGAAGGCATGCGCGCATGCCTCGACGGCCGGGAGGTGCCGCCCTGGGACGTCGTCCAGGCCCTGCTCCAGGACCTGTCCGCCCAGCGCGGCCCCGACATGGCCAAGGAGGCCGCCACCCGCGCCGCCGCCCTCTACCGCGCCTCCGTCACCGCTTACGACACCATGGTCGGTGGCCGCACCGCCCTCCAGAGCCGGCTGGAGGCGATGCTCCGCGAGCAGCGGCACGCGGCCAAGCGCGAACGCGAACTCCACGCCGCCGTACGCGACGCCACCGCCGAAGCGGACGCCGACGCCGACGCCGACGCGAGGGAACGCCTCTCGACGAACCTCGCCTGGGCCCGCGACGACTGGGAGCGAGCCACCGCCCGCTGCGAGGAGCTCCGCGCCCGCCTGACCGCCCTGGACGCCTTGTCCACCCGAACCCCCGC
>NZ_MUNE01000811.1 GCF_002154605.1 Streptomyces milbemycinicus
GCGTGGACCGAGCCGGCTCGGAGGCGGCGATCCGCAGCACCTCGATGGCGTCCTCCTCGTGGACGACCTGCAGCCGCGGGTCGTAGCCGATGACGGTGGGCAGTACGGGCAGCGCGAAGTACTCGGCGAGGGGCGAGTCCGCGCAGGGCCCCAGGATGTTGGCGAAGCGCAGCACACAGACCGCCACATCGGGGCGGCGCCGGGCGAAGCCCCGTACATACCCCTCGACCTCGACGGCGTCCTTGGCGAAGCCGCCGCTGGGGAGCGACTTGGGTGGGGTGGTCTCGTTGAAGACGGCGGGGTCGCGGGGCGCGGAGCCGTACACATTGGTGCTGGACTTGACCACGAGCCGCTGGACCGACGGCGCCTTCTGGCACGCGCCGAGCAGCTGCATGGTGCCGATGACGTTGGTCTCCTTGACCGAGGTGCGGCTGCCGCGACCGCCGAGCGGGGTGCCGTTGATGTCCATGTGGACGACGGTGTCGACGCCGGTCTCGGCGAGCAGCTTCCCGATCGCGGGGTGGCGGATGTCGGCGCGTACGAAGTCGGCCCCGCCGAGGTGGTGTTCGGGGGTGACGGCGTCCACGCCGATCACCCGGGCGACATCGGGCTCGCGCTGTATGCGCCGTACGAAGCGGCCCCCCAGGCGGCGTGCGACTCCGGTGACGAGCA
>NZ_MUNE01000812.1 GCF_002154605.1 Streptomyces milbemycinicus
GGCCGAGGATTCGTCGGGGGGCGACTCCGGGGCCGCCGACCCGGACTCGGACCGCGCCGCGGCCGGTACCTCCCCGGCGGCGGCCGGGAGCCGGGCCCCGCGCCGCGACCAGACGTACGCCGTGCTGCGCATCCCCCGCATCGGGCTGACCGCCCCGGTGGCCGAGGGCATCAGCAGGGCCGGGGTGCTCAACAAGGGCTACGTGGGGCACTACCCGAAGACCGCGCAGCCCGGGCAGGTGGGGAACTTCGCGCTCGCGGGCCACCGCAATACGCACGGCGAGCCGTTCCGCCACCTCGACGAGGTGCGGCCGGGCGATACGGTCAGCGTCGAGGTCGCCGACGGCCGCTACACCTATGTCGTCGAGCGGACCCTGCCGCGCACCTCGCCCTCGGACGGCACGGTCGTCGCGGCGGTGCCGTACAGCACGGCGCATCCGCGCTACCGCTACACCGAGCGGGGCTCGTACATCACGCTGACGACCTGCACTCCGGAGTACACCTCGCGGTACCGGTTGGTGGTGTGGGGCAGGCTGAAGGCGGCCGAGCCGCGCGCTGTCGGTGGCGGCGACTAGACTCGCATTCGAATCTCGCGTACGAGTCTCGGATGCGAACGGAGCAGCGGGGCAAGGCTGTTGCGGGTCTCGCGGGTGTGACGGGGAGGGGGAGTCCGATGGTCCACCGCATCGAAGTGCTGCGGATGCACCTCGGCGTGCTCCTGTTCCTGCTGACCGGAGCACTCCTCACCCACACCGGTCTGATGAGCGCCGTCGCGCTCGCTGCGACCGCCACGATCGCGGCCGCCCTGCTGACCTGCGCGCTGCTGGCCGCGCGCGCTCTCGCCCCGCTTCCGCCGGGGCGAATACGCACCGCGATACGGGACAGGGAGCGCCGCACGGCGTTCCTGGCCCAGCGGGATCCCGACGCCGCGGGCCGGCCGCGGCCGCGAGCGCCGGGCCGTCGCCTGCCGACGGCCGCGTAGGCGCTCCGCTCCCGTAGCTTCATCAGCTTCATTGCTGGAGCCCACGTGGCTCGTCATGCCGACTTACCGATTCCGGCACCACGACGAGATCCCGTGGAGGGCTTTCCCATGTCTGTTTTCGCCGCGCTGGGCACGCTGCTCAGCTGGTTCGCCGACTGTCTCGCACCGCTGTTCGGGGCGTCCGCGACGGCCGCCGCGATCGTCCTGTTCACGCTGTGCGTGCGCGCCGCGCTCCATCCGCTCGCCCGCGCGGCCGTGCGCGGCGAGAAGGCGCGCGCCGCGCTCGCGCCGAAGGTGGCCGAGCTGAACCGCCGTCACAAGCGCGACCCCGAGCGGCTGCGGCACGCGATGGCCGAGCTGTACGAGAAGGAGTCGGTCTCCCCGGTCGCGGGCTGCCTGCCGACGCTCGTCCAGCTGCCCGTCTTCTTCGTCATGTACCACCTGTTCTCCACCGGCAGCGGCGCCGGGGACCTGCTGGACCACACCCTGGCGGGCGCCCCGCTGGGCGGCCGGTGGGGCGGCGACCTGGCCGGGCCGCACGGGGCGGTCTACCTCGCCCTGTTCGTGCTGATCGCGGCGGTGGCGGGCTGGACGTCCGTACGCGCCCGCAAGGCGGCCGCCGGCCGGCCGGCCCCCGCCGGGGTCCCGGCGGGGGCGGCCAGGCTGCTGCCCCTGATGTCGTTCGGCACGCTGGTGACCGCCGCCGTGGTGCCGCTGGCGGCGGGGCTCTACCTGGCGACCAGCACGACCTGGACGGCGGTCGAGCGGGCCCTGCTCCAGCGCACGGGCCGGGAGGAGAGGGCCAAAGGAGGCGCGCGGTCCAGTGGATGAACGAAGTCTTGCGGACTGGACGCCGCTCTTGTGAGGATCGATCAGCCAAGGCCGCCCCTCGACTTACGGGAGTCATCAGAATGAAGCTGCTGCGTGTCGGACCTGTGGGGGCGGAGCGCCCGGCGGTGCTCGATGAGTCGGGCACCCCGCGCGATCTGTCGGGCCTGGTCAAGGACATCGACGGGGCCCTGCTCGGCGATGCGGCGGCGCTCGCCGGGATCCGCGAGGCGGTCGCGTCGGGGGAACTGCCCGCGCTGGACGCCACGGACTCCCGGATCGGCCCGCCGCTGGGCCGTATCGGCAAGATCGTGTGCATCGGGCTGAACTACCACGACCACGCCACGGAGACCGGCGCCGCGATCCCCGCGGAGCCGATCCTCTTCATGAAGGCCCCGGACACCGTCGTCGGCCCCGATGACACGGTCCTGGTGCCGCGTGGCAGCGAGAAGACCGACTGGGAGGTGGAGCTGGCCGTCGTCATCGGGCGTACGGCCCGCTACCTCGAATCCGACGAGGAGGCCCTTGCCTCGGTCGCGGGCTACGCCATCGCCCACGACGTCTCGGAGCGGGCGTTCCAGATCGAGCGCGGCGGCCAGTGGGACAAGGGCAAGAACTGCGAGACCTTCAACCCCCTCGGTCCCTGGCTGGTCACCGCCGACGAGATCCCCGACCCCCAGGCGCTGGCCTTGCGCCTGTGGGTCAACGGCGAGCTCAAGCAGGACGGCACCACGGCGGACCAGATCTTCCCGGTGGCCCAGGTGGTGCGCTATCTCAGCCAGTTCATGACCCTCTACCCGGGGGATGTCATCAACACCGGCACCCCGGCGGGCGTGGCCCTGGGACAGCCCGAGCCCAAGCCGTATCTGCGGGCCGGGGACGTCGTCGAGCTGGAGATCGACGGGCTGGGGCGGCAGCGCCAGGAGCTCAAGGACGCGTGATCCGGACCGTACGGCCCTCCGCCGCCGAGGTGCGGGCCGCCTCCAGGACCCGGAGGGCGGCCGCGGCCTCGGCGGCGGTGACCGGCGGGGCGCCGCCGTCGCGGAGCGCGGTGGCGATGGCGCGGTAGTAGGCCGGGTAGTCGCCCGGGAGGGTGGGTACGGGCACGCCGCCGCCGGTCAGGGGCGACTCGCCCGCGCCCAGCCGGCCCCAGGCGGCTTCGGGTTCGGCGCCCCAGGGCGCGCCGCCGTCCGTACCGGGGCGCAGGCCCTCGCGGAGGGCGGCCTCCTGCGGGTCGAGGCCGTACTTCACATAGCCCGCCTGGCTGCCCAGCACCCGGAAGCGCGGGCCCAGCTGCGCGGTGATCGCGCTCATCCACAGGTGGGAGCGGACGCCGCTCGCATGGGTGAGGGCGATGAAGGTGTCGTCGTCGGTGCGGGCGCCGGGGCGGCGCACATCGACCTCGGCGTAGACGGAGGTGGCCGGCCCGAAGAGGGTGAGGGCCTGGTCGACGAGATGGCTGCCCAGGTCGTACAGCAGCCCGCCGACCTCGGCCGGGTCGCCGGACTCGCGCCAGCCGCCCTTGAGCTGGGGGCGCCAGCGCTCGAAACGGGACTCGAAGCGCTGCACCTCGCCGAGCGCACGCTCGGCGAGCAGCTTGTGCAGCGTACGGAAGTCGTTGTCCCAGCGGCGGTTCTGGAAGACGCTCAGCAGCAGCCCGCGGCGGTCGGCGAGCTCGGCCAGCTCCTCCGCCTCGGCGGCGGTCGCGGCGAGCGGCTTGTCGACGACGACCGGCAGCCCGGCCTCCAGGGCGGCGCGCGCGAGGGGGACGTGGGTGCGGTTGGGGGAGGCGATGACGACCAGGCCCAGCTCTCCGGCGCGCGCCCACAGCTCATCGGCGGAGGCGGCGAGGCGCACCCCCGGGTACTCGTCGGCGGCCTGCCGCTGCCGCTCCGGGCTGGAGGTGACCACCGTGTCGAGGACGAGGCCGTCCGTGGCGGCGATCAGGGGGGCGTGGAAGACGGAGCCCGCCAGACCGAAGCCGATGAGGGCGACGCGTACGGGGGCGGAGCCAGGGGTGCCGGTGCCGGTGTCAGCCATGGAACTACTTTGACAACACTGTTGCGGAAGCGCAAGCGGGAGCCACAATGGGGGCGTGAACAGCGCGATGTCGTCGACGGCCCGACCGGGCTCCGGAGCCGGAGCCGGGCCCGGACCGGGAGCCAAGACCGGGCCCGGCGCCAATCTGGCCGTGCTGCGCGGCCATAACGCGGCCCTCGTCCTCGGTCTGCTGCGGGACGCGGGCGAGGGCGGCGTCAGCCGGCTGGAGCTGGCCGCGCAGACCGGGCTGACCCCGCAGGCCGTCAGCAAGATCACGGCCCGGCTGCGGGCGGACGGACTGGCCGCCGAAGCGGGCCACCGGGCGTCCACCGGCGGCAAGCCGCGTACGGTCCTGCGGCTGGTCCCGGGCGCGCGGCGGGCCATCGGACTGCACCTGGACCGCGATGAGCTGACGGCCGTACTGGTCGACCTCGCGGGCACACCGCTCGGCCGGCGCACGGTCCCCTTCGACTTCGGCGCGGGGGCGAAGGAGGCGGTCGCCGTGGTCGGCGGCGAGGTCGAGGCGCTGCTCGCCGAGGCCGACGGCGGCCGCACCGGGCTGCTCGGCGCCGGGGTCGCCGCGCCCGGGCCGCTCGACCACGGCTCCGGGGTGCTGCGCCGCGTCACCGGCTTCCCCCGCTGGGACGGCTTTCCGCTGCGCGACGCGCTCGCTCAGCGCCTCGGCCTCCCCGTCGTCCTGGACAAGGACACCAATGCCGCCGCACTCGGGCTCACCGTCGGCCGCGCCCGGCAGCGCGCCGCCGGGTCCTTCCCCGCCGGGTCCTTCGCGTATCTGCACCTCGGCACCGGCCTGGGCGCCGGTCTCGTCCTCGGCGGGGCCGTCCACCGGGGAGCCCGCACCGACGCGGGGGAGTTCGGGCACCAGGTCATCCAGCTGGACGGGCCGCTCTGCGGCTGCGGCAACCGCGGCTGCCTGGAGGCGCTGTGCCTGGCCGCGGTCGCGGACGGCGACCCGGCCCGGGCGGCGCGGCTGCTCGGCGTCGGCGCCGCCAACCTCGTACGGCTGCTCGACATCGACCGGGTGCTGCTCGGCGGCCGGGTCGTGCTGGCCGCACCCGAGCCGTACGCGCGCGGCGTGGCCGAGACGCTGGCCGCGGACGCGGCGCGGGCCGGCGGCCGTACGGTCCCGGTGGACGTGGTCGGCCGGGGCGGCCACGCGGTCGTGGAGGGCGCGGCGCAGCTGGTGCTGGCGCCGCTGTTCGCGGTGGGGTGAGCGAGCCGTGGGGTGAGCGAGCGGTGGGGTGAGGGAGCGTTGGGCCGGTGGGCTGAATGCGGCTGACGGGCTGTTGGGCCGATCGAGGGGGTTGTTGCCCGCCAGTCGGAGGCAATCGGCCCGGTCGGCCGCGTGTCGGTCCCCCAGGGTGGAAGACAGCAGGGCACTCGGGAAACCACCGCAGCAGAGGTCGCCCATGCGCTCGCCCGCCACCCCCGTCGTCCGCGCAGCCGCCCAGTCCGCCGCCGCGCTCGCGCTGCTGGCGCCCGCGGTGTGGTGCGGAACCGCGCAGTCCGCGGCCGCGTCGGCTGCCGTGCCCTCCTGTGGACGGCGGGAGAGCTCCCGCTTCCCGATCGACGCCCGGCTGCACGACGGCCCTGCCCGGTACCCGCGGGGCGGCGGCTGGCGCGCCTGGCACCTGGAGCTGCGCAACACCACACGCGCCGAGTGCCGCGCCATCCACCCCATCGCGATCCTCGTCGACCGCGCGCACGCCCTGCGGCCCGACCACATCCGGATGGAGTTCCTGGACCCGTACCCCAACAAGGCGGACAAGGCCGCAGATGGCCTATGGCGGCCCGTCTCCTTCGAGACCACGGACGAGGACGAGAACATCGGGGTCTTCGGCGATCCGTTCCAGGGCTTCACGGTGCCCGCGCGCGGGAGCGTGAAGGTGCGGGTGCGGTCCCGCTTCACCGACTCCGCGCCGACCGGCCCCGTCACCGCGAACGTCATCACCATGGAGCGCCGCGCGGACGACGGGGACTGGGTCGGCCAGTCCGGCGACTACGACTTCCGCATCGAGGGCGCGGCG
>NZ_MUNE01000813.1 GCF_002154605.1 Streptomyces milbemycinicus
GGGTGAAGTAGTAGTTCAGCAGCAGCGAGCCGACGGCCGCCGAGGCGAGGGCCGGCAGCAGCCCGCCGAGCAGCGCCGCGACCACGGTGAGGAACAGGAACAGCAGCACCTCGTTGGCGAAGCCCGGTCCGCCGTCGGTGGCCAGCGCTCCGCCCGAGTGGGTCAGCAGCAGGGTGAGCAGCACCGGCCCGGCGACCCCGGTCAGCCAGCCCGCGATCAGCCGGGTGCGGCCGAGCCGGGCGCCGCGCGCGACCGGCAGCCNNGGGTGACGATGTGGACGTCGAGGTCGGGCCCGGAGTCGCGGGCGACGGTGACGCCCACACCGGGCCCGAAAATGTACTGCCAGGTCTTGCGGCGGCTGGAGCCGAGCACGATCTGGGTGGCGTTGACCCCGCGCGCGAAGTCCAGCAGCGCACGCGGGACGTCCTCCCCGATGACGTGGTGGAAGGTGCCGCCCAGGTCCTCGACGAGGGTGCGCTGGACCGCGAGCTCCTTGGGCGAGGCCGAGGTCAGGCCGTCGCTGCGGGCGACGTAGACGGCCAGGACCTCGCTGCCTGAGCCCTTGGCCGCCATCCGGGCCGCGCGGCGGATCAGGGTGCGCCCCTCGGGGCCGCCGGTGATGCCGACGACGATGCGCTCGCGCGCCTGCCAGGTGGAGCGGATGCTGTGCTCGGAGCGGTACTGCTGGAGGTATTCGTCGACCCGGTCCGCCGTCCACAGCAGGGCGAGCTCGCGCAGCGCGGTGAGGTTGCCGGGCCGGAAGTAGTTGGACAGCGCGGCGTCGACCTTGTCCGGCTTGTAGATGTTGCCGTGCGCCATCCGGCGGCGCAGCGCCTGGGGCGACATGTCGACCAGCTCGATCTGGTCGGCGCGGCGGACGACCTCGTCGGGCACGGTCTCCCGCTGCCGTACCCCCGTTATCGACTCCACCACATCGCCCAGCGACTCCAGGTGCTGGATGTTGAGGTTGGTAACAACATCAATACCCGCCCGCAGCAGCTCCTCGACGTCCTGCCAGCGCTTGGCGTTCCGGGAGCCGGGGACATTGGTGTGGGCGAGCTCGTCGACGAGGACGACGGCGGGGCGGCGGGCCAGGACCGCGTCCACGTCCATCTCCGTGAAACGGGCCTCGCGGTACTCCATCTCCCGGCGCGGCACCTCCTCGAGGCCGCGCAGCATCACCTGGGTGCGCGGCCTGCCGTGGTGCTCGACGAAGCCGACGACGAGGTCGGTGCCCCGCTCGACCCGCCGGTGTCCCTCGGACAGCATGCCGTACGTCTTGCCGACGCCCGGCGCCGCGCCGAGGTAGATCCGAAGCTTCCCGCGTCCCATGGTCTCATTTTCCCCGTTGGGCGTTTTCTTGAGGAAACCTGTCTTCCGGCCGCTTTCGATCGCCGTTTACGGCTCTCTGACGGCTGTGACCACGCTCTTGACGCTTCTTTTACGCCCCCCCCTGGCCTGCGGAGCAAAAAGCCGGTGAGCCGCACTCCGAGGGAGGGAGTGCGGCCCACCGGCGCCGCTGGCGTCAGGCTTTGCCGACGACCTGGATCAGCCGGATGCCAGCGAGCACCCCGCCAGGGCGTCAAGACCAGAGGGGGCGGTCGCGCCCTGGCGGGAGATCGAGATGCGGATGCGGTCGATGGTCGAGGTGCGCTTGTCCTTCAACGGGCCGAGGATCGCGTTCTGGACGAAGTTCGGACCACCCTGGCCCACGGACGAGGCCAGCCGCTTGTTGGCCTCGTCGATCTGCGTCTGGAGCAGCGCGATATTGCGGTCCACCTCCGCCTGGGCGGCGGCGGGCACCGCGCCGACCTTCGAGGCGACGTCCGGACAGCTGATCGACTGCCCGGTCCCGTTGCCGGCCCCGGCGTCCGAGCCCGCGCCGTCCTCCGCCCCGGAGCCCGGATCCGTGGGTTCGGCGGTGCCCGGAGCGGTCGCGGGGGGCTCCGCCGCGCCGCCGGAGCCCGCGTCGGAGCCCTGCCCGGCGCCCGCGTCACCGCCCAGGGAGCACTCGGCAAGCGCGTCGAGGCCCTGTGGCTTCTCGGCCTGGCGGCCGATGGAGATCGCGATGCGGTCCAGGGTGGACTTCCGCTTGTCCGCCAGCGGGCCGAGGATCGCGTTCTGGACGAAGTTCGGACCACCCTCGCCCGCGGATGAGACCAGCCGCTTGTTGGCCTCGTCGATCTGCGTCTGGAGCAGCGCCAGGTTGCGGTCCACCTCCGCCTTGGCCTTGGCGGGGATCTCGGGCAGGGAGCCCGTCACATCGGGGCAGCTGATGGTGGACGCCGCTTTGGTGCTGGCATCGCCGCTCGATCCCGAGCCGTCCTGCCCGGCCATGGCGGCTCCCACCGCGACAGCCGCACAGGTAACACCGCCGATGGCACCGACAACCAGGACGCGCCGACGGTGCAGTAACGGAAGGCCACGGGACATCTGATCACCTCGTGAGGTCACAAACAGCAACGGTCTACTGGTGGCGCCCCGTCCTGCCCCTGCTCCGGGTCGCGCAAGGTCTCGCGCCCATCAGTACGGGCCGGGTGACGGCTGTGTTCAATGTGCCCCGAGAAAAAATCCGCCCCGGCGAAACCGCCGCCGAAAAGCGGAAAGAGCTGCCGCCAGAAGCGGCGTCCGGACAGCCCGAGGGGCCCGGGAGACTGGCTCCCGGGCCCCTCGGACTCGGCCGGCAACAGCGACAGCGCGCAGAGCGCGCGTGCGCTCAGCGCACCTCGCTGATCTCCGGCCCGCGCTGCAGCCGGTCGGCGCCGCCCGCGAACCGCGAGCCCTGCGCCTCCTCCTGCTGCACCCCGTCGGGCACCATCTGCGCATCGTCCGGCAGCTTGAGGACGATCGGGTCGCGCGGGGCCATCGGGCCCTCGCCGCGCACCACGACCGTGTCCCGGAAGATCGCTTCCAGCAGGCTGCCGGTCTCGGGCTGCACCGCGCCCTGCCCGGAGATCACTCCGCGCAGGAACCAGCGCGGCCCGTCCACGCCGACGAAGCGGACCACCTGCACACCGTTCTTGCCGTCCGGCAGCTGCACCGGCACCTGGGCGCGCAGCTCCCAGCCGAGCGGGCCCTCGACCTCGTCGACGACCCCGCCCTGCTGGGTGATGCCGGTGGCGATCTCGTCGCGCACCTCGCCCCAGATGCCTTCCTTCTTGGGCGCGGCGAACCCCTGGAGCTGGACGGCGCTGTCCCGCAGCACCACGGTCGCGGCGACGATCGCGTCACCCGCGACCTCCACCCGCAGCTCCATGCCCTCGACGCCGGGCACGAACAGGCCGCCCAGGTCCACTCGGCCCTCGCCGGGCTGACGCACCTCGGACACGTCCCACGGCCCTTCGGGGCGCGGCGCCGGGGGCAGGCTCACCCGCTCGGCGACGGCGTCCTCCTCGGGGTCCGCGGCACCCTCGGCGATTTCGGCGTTTTCGCCGTCCTCGGCCAACTCCTCGGAGGCCACGTCGAGCGGCTCGACGTCCTCCTTGCTGCGCTTGCGGCGACGTCCGAACACGTCATCGTCCTTCCCGGTCGGAACCGACCGAAGCGTACCTATTCCCACCCGTTGCCCTGCCCGTTGAACCGTCCACTGCGGCATGACCGCCGGTGGACCCGAACCCCCCGTCGGCCCGCGCCGAACCGGGAAGCTCCGCCACCTCGTGGAAGCGCACCTTCTCGACCTGCTGGACGATCAGTTGGGCGACCCGGTCGTAGCGCTCGAACCGCACACTCTCGCGTGGGTCCAGGTTGACCACGATCACCTTGATTTCTCCACGGTACCCGGCATCGATGGTCCCGGGCGCATTCACCATGGCGACCCCACAGCGGGCGGCGAGTCCGGACCTCGGATGCACGAAGGCGGCATACCCGTCCGGGAGCGCGATAGACACTCCGGTCGGCAGTACCGCGCGCTCGCCGGGGGCGAGCTCGGCCGCCTCGGTGGTGACGAGGTCGGCACCGGCGTCGCCGGGATGGGCGTACGCGGGGATCGGCACCTCGGGGTCCACCCGGCGGATCAACACATCTACGGGCGTCACAGTCACGCCTTCCCCTTTGCCTGTCCCATTGCCTCTGCCTGTGCTCGCTTGTTCGGCCGCCGAGCGCTCACGGATTCACCTCGAACGCGCGCGCGACCTTCACCTGGTCCGGATCGGCGAGCGCCGCGTCGATCTCCTCCGAGCGGCCGTTCTTGATGAAGTGGTCGACCTTGACCTCTATGAAGAGCGCGTCGGCCCGCACCGCGACCGGGCCGTCCGGGCCGCCCGTCCGGCCGGTGGCCATGCAGTAGATCTTGCGCCCGTGCACCGCCGTCACCCGCGCGTCCAGGTGCAGCACGGTGCCCACGGGCACCGGCCGGAGGAAGTCCGTCTCCAGCCGTCCGGTCACCGCGATGACCCGCTGCAGCCAGCTGAGCGCCCCCAGCGCCTCGTCCAGCGCCGCGGTCAGCACCCCGCCGTGAGCCAGGCCCGGCGCGCCCTGATGGCCGGTGCGCACGGTGAACTCGGCCGTGACGCTCACACCGTCGCCCGCCCGGAGCTCGAGGCCGAGACCGTGCTCCTGGCCGCAGCCGAAACACCCCTCGTAATGCGCACCGAGGACGTCCCCGGGCGCGGGGGCGTCGGGGTGCCGTACGGGTGCCCTGGCGCCGTCCGGCGGCTTCAGCGCGGTCTTTGCTCCACTCACATCGGCTGACCTTACCCGCGCGGGAAGCACCGGTCGGCGGCCATGCCAAGCTTGGGCCCATGCAGCCTTACGAAGAACGCCTGACCGCACCCCGTTCATGGTGGTTCATCGCATTTCTGGTCGGGGTCGCAGGGGCGTTGATCATGCTGCCCTTCGGGACGCTGCCGATGCTCGGCGGTCTGATCGGCGGGGCGGCGGCCGCCGCGGTCGTGGTGAGCGCCTACGGTTCGGTGCGGGTCCGGGTGGTGGCGGGCTCTCTGGTCGCCGGTGAGGCGAAGATCCCGGTGTCGGCGCTGGGGACGGCCGAGGTGCTGGATCGCGACGAGGCGGCCGCCTGGCGCACCTACAAGGCCGATCCGCGGGCGTTCATGCTGCTGCGCAGCTACATCCCGACCGCGCTGCGGGTGGAGGTCACCGATCCGCAGGACCCGACGCCGTACGTCTATGTCTCGACCCGCGACCCCGAGGCCCTGTCCGCCGCGCTCTCGGCCGTACGGGCCCAGTAACCGCCCGGCCCCCACCGGCTCGGTGGATCAGGCATCCAGCGGCGGAAGCGCGCCCCAGGGCACCTGCCGGGCGCGCAGATCTTTGCGGATCTTCCGGGCGAGCTTGTTGGTGTCGCGCCGGTTCATCGCGGCGCCCACGGTGGCGCCGATCATGAAGGGCGCGAGGTTCGGCAGATTGCGGAAGCTGCGCTTGAGGACCTGCTGGCGCAGCTCACGCTTCGCTTGAACGCCGAGCGCGGCGTTCACACTCGCCGGGACGGCGGCGGCGTCGATGCCGCGCTCCTCGGCCCATGACCCGAGATAGGCGATGGCGCGCTGCCGGCCGGTGCCGGGCGCGCGCACCCCGTAGACCTCATGGAGCTCGGCGATGAGCTTGATCTCTATCGAGGCGACGCCGATGATCTCGGCGGCCAGCTCGGTGGGCATGGCGGGCGGGGCCGGCAGCATCGCCGCGGCGCCGACGCCCGCGCCCACGGTGGAGGTGCCGTTTGCGGCACCGGCCACCAGTTTGTCCGCGATCTCTTCCGGGCCGAGCCCGGGGAACTGCTTGCGCAGCGCGGCGAGGTCGCGGACCGGAATCCGCGGAGCGTTCGCGACGATCCGATCGGCGACCGCGTAGACCCCCGCTCTAGCGCGCTCGCCTCCCTTACGGGCACCTCGGCCGACAGCGGCCGCGAGCGAGGCCAGCCGGCCTCGCTCGACGTGCGCCTCGGTCACGTCGCCGTGCTCCGCATCCACGCCGGACCCGCGGCTTACGCCGCGCAGTCGCGGCAGATCGGCTGGCCGTTCTTGGTCTCGTTGGCCAGCTGGCTGCGGTGGTGCACGAGGAAGCAGCTCATGCAGGTGAACTCGTCGGCCTGGCGGGGCAGGACCCGCACGGACAACTCCTCGTTGGAGAGGTCCGCGCCGGGCAGCTCCAGCCCCTCGGCCTGCTCGAACTCGTCCACGTCGACGGTCGACGCGGACTTGTCGTTCCGCCGGGCCTTCAGTTCCTCAATGCTGTCCTCGTTGACGTCGTCATCGGTCTTGCGTGGGGTGTCGTAATCCGTTGCCATGTCGCTCTCCCCCTCTGGGTGTCTGCGGTGTCTCCAGCGCACGTAACGCGTGAGAGGCCGGACTTGTGCCCGACCCGAGGCGGAGATTTTGCCTCACATCAAGGTCTGTTACTCAATCGACACCCAACCGCACCCCTGAAGAGGTGATCGGCTTGGATGGCGATCGGGACCGTACACGGTCCGAATGTCGCACTCACATGCGCCCTCACGTGTACTTCCCGTGATCACGACCTCCGGAAACCCGGACTTTCCCGGCTTTCCACCAGTCGCGACGATCACACAGAGTATATGGCTTGAAATTCGCCCATGTGATCGATCACACAGGATACAGGCGGGGGTCGGATCGCCAAAATTCCTCCCAAAGCGAACAAGGTGGCGACTGCGTTCCTGGAACTTCTTCTCGGCCTCAGCCGACTCTCAGCTGGTCTTCAACCAGGGGTGCCTTCAGCCCGGCGCCCCAGCCAATATCAGACCGGGAGCACGACCCGCATCACCAGGCCGCCGCCGTCCCGCGGCTCGGCAGTGATCTGGCCGCCGTGCGCGCGGGCCACAGAGCGGGCGATCGACAGGCCGAGCCCGACGCCCTTGTCGCTGCCCGTGCGCTCGGTGCGCAGCCTGCGGAAGGGCTCGAAAATGTTGTCCAGCTCGTACGCGGGGACCACCGGCCCGGTATTCGCCACCACCAGCACCGCCTGCCC
>NZ_MUNE01000814.1 GCF_002154605.1 Streptomyces milbemycinicus
TTCCGGGCCTTCGGGGTCGGCGAACGCCCGGACGTCGACCGCGTCGGTCACGGCGTCCGGGTCGGCCACGCGCCGGTCCGGGGCGACGGGGTCTGCCCCGGCCTCGGGGCGGTCCGTATCGTCGGCGCGGCCCTCCTGGTCCTCCAGGCCCCCCAGGACCTCGAGCTCCGCCCGTTCCTTGGCGTATCGACGCTCCATTCCCGCCCGCCCGGACAACAGCCGGATGGCGGTACTGAAACGCTCCGTGGGACGGGCTTCATTGAGCTCGTCCTGCCTACGGAGCCACATCGGCACCAAATAGGCGGCCCAGGCCCCGACGATGACTGCGTAGATGAGGCCACTGCTGCTCACGGTCACACGGTAGAGGGGTCCGCGCGAGGCCATCTGCCAATTGGCGCGGTGTGTCGCACGATCTGGCTGATATCTCGAACTTTTTTTGTGATTGGTGGGATGACCAGGTTGGGAATGTGCTCAAATGCCGGGCGTTTTCGAACACATATTTTATTTCTGTGATGCGCTGGGCCTCATCCGGTGCCACCGGGCCAACAATCCCTCCGGAACCTCCTCCGCCGTGAGGGCGAAGACCAGGTGGTCGCGCCAGGCGCCGTCGATGTGGAGGTAGCGGGGGCGCAGCCCCTCTTCGCGGAATCCCAGTTTTTCGACCACTCGCCGGCTCGGCCCGTTCTCGGGCCGGATACACACCTCGATGCGGTGCAGTCCGACCGTACGGAAGCAATGGTCGGTGGCGAGCGCGACGGCGGTCGGCATCACTCCGCGGCCGGCGACCCCCTCGTCGATCCAATAGCCGATATGGCCCGAGCACATCGAGCCCCAGGTGATCCCGGCCACGGTCAGCTGTCCGGCCAGCCGTCCCCGGTATTCGACGACGAACGGCAGCATCCGCCCGGCGTGTGCCTCGGCGCGCAGATGGCGGACCATCTGGCGGTAGGTGGGCCGGTGGGTGACGGGGCCGGCGGGCGG
>NZ_MUNE01000815.1 GCF_002154605.1 Streptomyces milbemycinicus
CCTGGAGGATGTTGCCCTTCTTGACGCCGTGCGAGAACTTGGCGGGGGGCGCGGTGTGGGTGTCCGGGGTGATCGCGATCTTCTGAAGCTTCTCGCTCATGGGGTTCCTTGGATAGCTGTTGGTTACTTGTCGTCGGGGTCCGGTTCGGCGGGCGGGGCGCTTCCTGAGTACTCTCGGCTGATCGCCTCCGCGGTACGGCGCACCAGCGGCAGCAGTTCGAGCAGTTCCTCGGCCGAGACCACGACATTCGGCGCGGAGACCGAACACGCGGCGACCACCCGCCCGTCCGCACCCCGGATGGGTGCCCCGACGCAGTTGATCGACTCCTCGTGGCCGCCGAGGTCGGTGGCCCAGCCCTGCTCCCGTACGGTCGCCAGCTCCTTGAGGAAGGCCGCGGCGTTCGGGGTGGAGCGCGCGGTGTACGCGGGGTACTGAAGCCTCTCGGCGACCGCGCGCCGCTCCGCCTCGAGCAGATCGGCCAGCAGCAGCTTGGCGACCGCGGCGACGGTGATGGCGACGGGTTTGCCGATCCGCGAGTACATCCGGACCGGGTAGCGGCTCTCCACCTTGTCGATGTAGACCACCTCGTTCTCCTCGTACACGGCGAGGTGGACGGTGTGCCCGCACTGTTCGTTGAGCCCGGCCAGATACGGGTGGGCGATCTCGCGCACGTCCAGGTTCTCCACGGCCTGCTGCGCGAGCGCGAAGAGACGGGCGCCGAGCCGGTAGCGCTGGTCCTGCTGCCGGTAGACCATGCCGTGCTCATGCAGGGTGCGCAGCAGCCGCAGCGCGGTTGTCTTGTGCACGCCGAGCCGCTTGGCCACCTGCTCCAGGTTGGCCGGGCCCTCCGCCAGCAGCGGCAGGATGCTCAGCGCTCGGTCGACGGTCTGGCTCATGGGTGGGGCACCTCCGCGCGTACGGTCCCGGGCGTCCCGGTGTCCGTCCAGCCGGGGCCGAGTCGCAGTGTGCCCCACGCGCCGGCGTCGAGGGCGACCAGGCGGTCGGCGCGCTCGCGCGAGGGCGGGGTGCCGAGGTCGCCGGGGACGGTGAGGGCGGCCGCCGCCATCAGATGGCCGTGCCGCAGCCGCGCCGCGACGGACAGCCCGCGCAGGGTGCCCGACAGGAACCCGGCGGCGAAGGCGTCACCGGCCCCGACGGACGCGACCACATCGACGTCCAGGGCCGGTTCGAAGGTGACCGCGTCGCCGCCGTCCGGCTGCCGCGCGTACACCGTGGCGCCCGCGCTCCCCTGCTTCACCACCAGCACCGCCGGCTCGGGCAGGGCCGCCCGGACCGCCTCCGCGCCACGCAGCCCCCAGGCGGCCACGGCCTCGTCCTCGCCGACGAAGACCAGGTCGCAGCCGCGGGCGAGGTCCAGCAGCCGCCCGCTGTCCTGGCCGCGCCAGAGCGCCGTGCGGTAGTTGACGTCGAAGGAGAGGAGGGGGCGGCCAGGCGCGCGGGTGGTGAGCTCCCGCATCAGGGTGTGGCAGTCGTCGGAGAGGGCCGCGGTGATCCCGGTGAGGTGCAGAACGCGGCCCGACGACGCCCACTCGCGGGGCACCAGGCGCGGGGACATGGCCGAGGCGGCGGACCCGGCCCGGTAGTACACGACCTCGGAGACCGACTCCTCCCCTTCGTCCCCTTCGTCCCCTTGGTGCGCGTCGGTGAGCGCCCGCTCCCCCGCCGTACGGAAGTAGATGCCGGTGGGCCGGTCCGGGTCGCGCTGCACGTACGAGACGTCCACGCCCGCGGCGGCGATCTCCGCGACGAGGTGGTCCCCGAACCCGTCCGCCCCGACGCGGCTGATCCACCGGGCGGTGTGCCCGACGCGCGCGAGCGAGCACGCGACGTTGGACTCCGCGCCGCCGATCCCCCGCGAAAACGCCGGCACGTCGGCGAGCCGGCCCGGCGAGGACGGCACGAAGGTGACCATCGACTCGCCGAGGCACACGACGTCGGTGACGTCGGCGACGTCGGCGTGGAGGTCTGCAGACACGAGGGCCGGCTCCTTGCTGGTTCGGAGTGTGGCGCGCACCGTTGACCGGGTGCTCGGCGGGATGTTAGACACCGTTAAGCGCCATACGCAATGACCGTTGCACATATTGCAACCAAGGATTTATGGGAGGCTCCATGGCCGCCGACCACGCCGCCGACACGCCCGACTCCGCCGTCGGGCGCCTCGCCCGCGAGCGCGTCGACCACCGCTTCAAGGGCCTGCCCCCCGGCGCCGAAGGCCGTACGGTCGGCGAGCTGGCCGCCGAGCGCCGCTCCCTGTTCACCGGCGGATTCACCACCCCCGTCCTGGTGCTGTCCGCCGAGGCCCTGGAGCACAACCTCGCCGCCATGGAGCGCTACTCCGCCGCCCACAAACTGGCCTTCGCCCCGCACGGCAAAACCTCCCTCGCCCCCCAGCTCTTCGAACGCCAACTCGCCCACGGCGCCTGGGGCATCACCGCCGCCGTCCCCACCCATGTGCGCATGTACCGCGCCTTCGGCATCCAGCGGATCTTCCTCGCCAACGAGATCGTGGACGCCGCCGCGCTCGGCTGGCTCGCCCAAGAGCTCGACGCCGACCCCGACTTCCGCTTCATCGCGTACGTCGACTCCCCGCGCGGCGTCCAGCTCATGGACGCGGCCCTGCGCGAGGCCGGCGCCCGCCGCCCCCTCGACGTCGTCGTCGAACTCGGCGCGGGCCCCGGCGCCCGCACCGGCGCCCGTACGGAGGCCGACTGCACGGCCGTCGCCGACGCGGTCGCCGCCACCGACACCCTCCGCCTCGTCGGCGTCGCCGGCTACGAGGGCGAGGTGCCCAAGCCTGACGGCGAGCGGGTACGGGCGTGGCTGCGCCGGCTCACCGCGCTGGCCGTCGCCTTCGACGGCGAGGGCCGGTTCGCGGACGCGGACGAGATCGTGGTCAGCGCGGGCGGCAGCGCGTGGTTCGACGCCGTCGCCGACGTCTTCGCGGAACTGCCCGACCTGTCCGGCCCGGTTCTGAAGCTGCTCCGCTCCGGCGCGTACGTCTCCCACGACGACGGCCACTACCGCCACATCACCCCCTTCAACCGCATCCCCGACGAAGGCGCCCTGCACCCCGCCTTCCGCCTCTGGGCCCAGGTCGTCTCCCGCCCCGAACCCGGCCAGGCCTTCCTCAACGCGGGCAAGCGCGACGCGGCCTACGACCTCGACCTGCCCCAACCGCAGGTGATCCGCTCCGCAGACGGCACCGAACGCCCCGCCACCGGCCTCACCGTCACCGGCCTCTCCGACCAGCACACCTGGCTCACGGTCGAGGAGGGCGCCTCTCTGGAGGTCGGCGACTGGGTGGGCCTCGGCCTCTCCCACCCCTGCACGAGCTTCGACAAGTGGCAGCTGATCCCGGTGGCCGAGGCGGACGGCACGGTCACGGACTACATCCGCACGTTCTTCTAGCCCGCCCAGCCATCCGGACACGCACAGGGAGAGGCAGCGCACATGGACATGGTCATCCGCGACGCGCAGGTCATCGACGGCACCGGCGGCGCCCGCTACCGGGCGGATGTCGCCGTCGACGGCGGGCGGATCGCCCGCATCGTGCCGGAGGGCGCCGGGCCGCGCCCGACAGGTCAGCGGGTGGTGGAGGCGGACGGGCTTGCGGTCGCGCCCGGGTTTATCGATATGCATGCGCACAGCGACCTCGCGCTGCTGCGCGACCCGGACCACTCCGCCAAGGCCGCGCAGGGCGTGACGTTGGAGGTGATCGGCCAGGACGGCCTGTCGTACGCGCCCGTCGACGACCGCAGCCTCGCCGAGGTCCGTACGGCCATCACCGGCTGGAACGGCGACGGCTCCGACATCGACTTCAGCTGGCGCACCGTCGGCGAGTACCTGGACCGCCTCGACCACGGCTTCGACGGCCAGGGCATCGCGGTCAACGCCGCGTACCTCATCCCCCAGGGCACCGTCCGCATGCTCGCGGTCGGCTGGGCGGACCGGGACGCCACGGCGGACGAGCTGGAGCGGATGAGGCGGCTGGTCGCGGAGGGGCTTGAGCAGGGGGCGGTCGGGTTGTCGTCCGGGCTCACGTACACGCCGGGGATGTACGCGTCCGACGCCGAACTGACCGAGCTGTGCCGCGTCGTCGCCGCGTACGACGGCTACTACTGCCCGCACCACCGCTCGTACGGCGCGGGCGCCCTTCAGGCGTACGAGGAGATGGTGGCGCTCACCCGCGAGGCGGGCTGCGCGCTGCATCTCGCGCACGCGACCATGAACTTCGGTCTGAACAAGGGCCGCGCGCCCGAACTGCTCACGCTGCTGGACCGGGCGCTCGCCGAGGGTGCCGACATCAGCCTCGACACCTATCCCTACCTCCCGGGCTGCACCACGCTCGCCGCGCTGCTGCCCAGCTGGGCCGCCGAGGGCGGCCCGCAGGCCATCCTGGACCGGCTCCTGGACGAGACGGCCGCCGAGCGGATCCGGCATGTCATGGAGGTGGAGGGGGCGGACGGGTGCCATGGCGTGCCCGTCGACTGGGACACCATCGAGATCTCGGGGGTCAACCACCCCGTCCTGGCGGCGCACGTCGGCAAGACGATCGCCCAGTCGGCGCGTGAGCGCGGCGAGGCGCCGTGGGAGACCGCGCGCCGACTGCTGCTGGAGGACCGGCTCGGTTCGACGATCCTGCAGCACGCCGGGAACGAGGAGAACGTGCGGGCGATCATGAAGCACCCGGTACACACGGGCGGCAGCGACGGCGTCCTGCAAGGCGCCAAGCCGCACCCGCGCGCGTACGGGACCTTCCCGCAGTATCTGGGCCGCTATGTACGCGAGTTGGGCGTGCTGTCCCTGGAGGAGTGCGTGGCCCACCTCACCGCGCGCCCCGCGGCCCGTCTCCGCCTCCCCGACCGGGGCCTGGTCCGTGAGGGCTACCGCGCCGACCTCGTCCTCTTCGACCCGGACACGGTCGCCGCGGGCTCCACCTTCGAGTCCCCGCGCACCCTGCCGACCGGGATTCCGCACGTGCTCATCGACGGCCGCTTCGTCATCGAGGACGGGCGGCGTACGGATGTCCTGGCGGGGCGGTCCGTGCGGCGCGCGCCGACGGGCTGAGTTCGCGGTCAGCCCTTCGTCGCTGCTTCGAGTTCCACCTCCACCAGCCGGTAAAGGTGCCGCCGCGCCGTCTCCGTGGTCAGCGGCGGGGCCTGGCGCAGCCGCTGCAGGGCCAGGCCGTCGGCGAGGGCGGCGAAGCGGACGGCGAAGCCGGCCGGGTCGGCGCAGCGGAGGTCGCCCTTGGCCAGGCCCCGTTCGACGAGGGCGCGGATCTCGCCGTGCCAGCTCTCGTAGCGCTCGGCCTGGCCGCGGGCGAAGGCCTGATCGCGGTCGCCCGCATGCCAGTAGTCGAACCACATCCGCCAGTGGCGGTCGGTGTCGTCGGTGAACAGCGCGTCGATGAGCAGCCGCAGCCCCTCGGCGCCGCTGGTGGCGCGGGCGGCGGCCTCGCTGAGCGCCGCGTAGTAGCGCTCGATGTGCAGCACCATCGCCTCGGAGAGGACTTCCTGGACGCTCTCGAAGTGGTAGGTGACCGTGCCGACCGAGACCCCCGCGGCGGCTGCCACATCGCGTACGCCCACCGCCGCGGAACCGCGCTCCACGATGAGCGGTACGGCGGCCTCCACGATCAGGCGGCGGCGCACCTCGGTGGGCTGCCGGGTGCGCGCGGAGGCGGCGACGGCCCGCCGTGGGGCCTTGGGGCGGCCGGTGCGTACGGGGCTTTCGGGGCGGTCGGCCGCGGACGACGTCATGCCGAGGTCCTGGGGGTGGTGTGGTGCCAGGTGCGCTTGGCCACTGTCTCTCCGTTCGCCCGTGCTTCGAGGCTGCTGTCCATGATGAATTCGGTGTCCGTCGCGCGTAGTTCGGTACTGGTCACGATCGCCGCATCCCAGTCGCCCCGCCGCAGCCGGATGGTCCACTGGGAGCTTGCCACGGCCGAGCGCGGGTCGCCGTCGCGGATCCGGTACGTCTCCAGGGCGCTCTCCTCGTACCGCAGGCCGTCCGGGTAGGTGCGCGAGCCCCCGTAGTTGGGGTCCACCTCCAGGGTCCACTCCCCGGTCGCCACGTCGTGCCGCACCACCCGCTCGGGCCGGGGCCTGGCGGGTGGCTCGGTGGTCACCGGCAGCGGCGGGGCCTGCTCGGGCTCCTCGAAGGTGATCGGTGGGCGGCCGGTGTCGGCGTCCGGGTCGCGTACGGGGAGGAGTACGGCGCTGTCCGCGGGGCGCACGCTCAGCGCACCGCGTTCACCGTGCGGCCAGACCCACGGCCAGTACTGGTCGGAGACGGCGACGCGGATGCGGTGGCCGGGCGGGAAGGCGTACCCGATGGCGTTCAGCTCGAACTCCACGTCCTCGTACGTCCCCGGCGACCACTCCACCGCCGTGTCCCGGCCCTGCCGGGACAGCAGGTTGAGCACGCCCCGGGTGACCAGCGTCGAGGAGCCGTCGGGGGCGACGTCGCAGATGCGCGCGATGACATGCGCGCGCGGGGTGGCGCTGTCCAGGCGCAGCCGGACGCGCGGGCGGCCCAGGATCTCCACACGCCCGGTCAGCGGCGCGGAGTCGAAGCAGACCGAACGGCCGTCCTCCTCGCGCTGGTCGGGCGGCAGGTCGGTGGCGTTGCCGAAGGGGAAGAAGCGCCCCGCGTCGATACCGGTGTGCAGCGGTGAACGCACGATCACCGGCTCCGTCCCCTCACCGCCCAGCGGCTCACCGCCCAGCGGCCGCTCGTCCCAGCTGACGGCCGGGGTGGGCCAGGCGTCGTCGGCGACCCAGCGGCCGGGCATGGTCGCGTAGTGGGTCGCGGGCGGCACCGGGTCGTTGATCCAGGAGCGCAGGGCCGGTTCCTCCATGACCCCGGTGTCCACGCCCTTGAGCCAGTGGTCCCACCAGCGCAGCGTCTCCTGCAGAAAGCCGATCGCCGGGCCCGGCGGCAGGCCCCGGTCCGGGTACTGATGCGACCAGGGCCCGATCAGCCCCCGTACGGGCGCGTCAAGGTGCTCGACCAGCCGCAGCACGGTGTCCCGGTACGGGTCGGCCCAGCCGCCGACCGCGAGGACCGCCGCGTCGATGGCGCCGTAGTCCTCGCAGACGCTGCCGTGCCGCCAGTAGCCGTCCCGCTCCTGATGCGCCAGCCAGGTGTGCAGATACGGCTCCAGCGCCGCCAGCCGCTCCCGCCACATGGGCAGCCACCGGTCCTCGCCCACGGCGGCCGGGTCCGGCGGGCGGGCCGTGAACGCGAGCATGGTGCCGGCCCAGGCGAGCATGTCGATGCCGAGGACGGCGCCGCCGGTGTAGTGGACGTCGTTGTCGTAACGGTCGTCGGTCGAGCAGACGGTGACGATCGCCTTCAGCGGCTCCGGGCGCAGGGCGGCGATCTGGAGGGAGTTGAACCCGCCCCACGAGATGCCGAACATGCCGACCTTGCCCGTGCACCACGGCTGGGCGGCCAGCCACTCCACGACGTCGACCCCGTCGGCGAGCTCCGTCTCGGTGTACTCGTCGAGCATCACGCCCTCGGAGTCCCCGCTGCCGCGCAGATCGACCCGGACGGAGGCGTAGCCGTGCCCGGCGTACCAGGGGTGGCGCTGCGCGTCGCGCGGGGCGGTCCAGTCGCTCTTGCGGTACGGCAGGTACTCCAGCAGCGCGGGGACGGGGTCCGCGGTGGCGGCAGCGGTGTCAACAGGTCGCCAGATCCGCGCGTGCAGCCGGGTGCCGTCCCGGGTGGGGATCCAGACGTCCTCCGTCTGGACCTCGCGGTCGAACTGCTCGCGGTACTTCACGTGGTGTAGCTCCTCGGTCGTACGTGTGGGGGGTGTGCGCGGTCAGGTGGCCACTGGGCGCCAGCGGCGGATGCGGTGGCCGGGGCCGAGGTCGGTCCAGGTGTCGTCCGGTTCCGCGGCGTCCTGCCAGTCGTCAGCCGCCTCGGACGCCTCTCCGGCTTCCCCGTCGGGGTCCAGGGCCGCGGCCATGAGGCGGCGCGTGTAGGGGTGGCCGGGGGCCGCGAAGACCGCGTCCGTGGGGCCCTCTTCGACCACCACCCCGTGCCGCAGCACCACCACCCGGTCCGCGATCCCCCGCACCACGGCCAGGTCGTGGCTGATGAAGAGGCACGCGAGGTCGCGCTCGCGGCGCAGGTCGTCGAGCAGGCGCAACACGTCGGCCTGGACGGAGACGTCGAGCGCGGTGGTGATCTCGTCGGCGATCAGTACGTCGGGCTCACCGGCCAGCGCTCGGGCGATGCCGATCCGCTGCCGCTGACCGCCCGAGAGCTGCGCGGGCAGTCGGTCGGCGAGGGCCGGGTCGAGGCGTACGTCGGCGATGAGCTGTTGGGCGCGGGCGGCGGCGGCCGTACGGGAGGGTGCCGTGCCGAAGAAGCGCAGTGGACGCCGTACCGCGTCGCCCACCGAACGCCGGGGGTTCAGGGACGTGTCGGCGTTCTGGAAGACGAGTTGGACCTTGCGCCGCAGGGACAGCGGCCGCTGCCGCGCCGGGCGGGCCAGGTCCCCAAGGGACCCGGTCAGGTCGCCGCC
>NZ_MUNE01000816.1 GCF_002154605.1 Streptomyces milbemycinicus
CATCCCCTGTTGGGCGCGGCGGTCGGGTTGGCCGATGGTGAGGGGTTGCTGTTCACTGGGCGGATTTCTCTCCGTACGCATCCCTGGCTGGCCGACCACGCCGTCGGCGGCGCCGTGTTGCTCCCCGGTACGGCCTTTCTCGAACTCGCCCTCCAAGCCGCCGCCCATGCCGACTGCCGTCGGGTCGAGGAGCTTACGCTCCACACCCCGCTCGTCGTACCGGATAGCGCCGGCGTAGTGCTGCAGGTCACTGTGGCCGCGCCGAACGAAGCAGGAAACCGGGCGGTGGATATCTACTCGCGAATCGATGTCGGCGGCCTCACCGCCGATTCGGCTGGCGAGCCGTGGACGCGCCATGCCGCCGGGTACCTTGCCGACAAGCCTGACCCAGACTGCGGTGACTCGGCGGATGGTGTCATGCCCGCGGGCGCATGGCCGCCGCCGGGTGCGGTCGCCGTGGATCTGGAGGGACTGTACGAGCAACTGGCCGAGGGGGGTTTCCACTACGGTGCGGCCTTCCGTTGCCTGGACGCCGCCTGGCAACGCGGGGACGAGGTCTTCGCGACCGCGTATATGTCAGAGGATCAGCTGGGCGACACGGCTGCGGCTCGGTTCGCGCTGCACCCCGCGCTGCTGGATTCCGCACTGCACACCATTCCACTTTTGCCCTCCCTACGGGGACAACAGGACAGCGGGCTGCCGTTCACGTGGACAGGAGTCACCCTGCGTGCATCCGGGGCGACGGCTCTGCGCGTCCGGCTGAGGCCGGACGGCCATGGCCCGGGGGCGGTGTCGGTCGACGTGTCCGACGAGGCGGGTGAGCCCGTAGCATCGGTCCGGTCGTTGGCCCTGCGGCCGGTGACCAGGGCCGAGTTGCATACGGCCGAGTTGCGCACAGCCGCCCCGGTTGCCCCCCATGGCTCGCTCTTCGAGGTGCGATGGGAACCCGTCCCCCAGCCTTCAGCGGCCGAAGAAGCCGCCCCATGGGTGATGATCGGGACCGGGCCGACGCTGCGCCCGGTCGAGGACTTCGTCACTCCGCCGGAGCGGACGTACGCCGACCTGGCCGCGCTGTGCGTGGCAATCGCCGATGACGCGCCCGTTCCCCGGACGGTCGTGGCCTGGTCCCCAGCCGGGAGCGAAGACGAGTCGAGTGAGGCGCTGCGCCAGGCCACACACCACATGCTGGGCCTACTGCAGCAGTGGTTGGCGGACAGCCGGTTCGCCGACAGTCGCCTGGTGATCCTCACCCGAGCCGCGGTGGCCACTGCGCCGGACGAGGAGGTAGAAGACCTGGCGGGAGCGGCGGCGCGGGGTCTGATCCGCTCCGCCCAGTCGGAGCACCCTGACCGATTCGTCCTGCTCGACCTGGACGACCGTCCCGCTGACGCGAAAGACCACGACCGAATGCTGTCGATGGCCCTGGCCTGCGGGGAACCGGAAGTGGCCGTACGCGATGGAGCCCTGCGCACACCCCGGCTGAGCCCGCTGGCCGGCACCGCCACCGAGGCCATGGACGAGCATCCCTGGGATCAGGACGGCACCGTACTCATCACCGGCGGCACCGGCAGCCTCGGCGCCATGCTTGCCCGCCACTTGGTGGCCACCCATGGCGTACGGCATCTGATGCTGATCAGCCGACGTGGCCTCGACGCCCCGGGGGCCAGGCGACTGGGGGTCGAACTTGCGGAGCTCGGGGCGCAGGTGACGATCACCGCGTGCGATGCCGCAGACCAAAGGCAACTTGCGAACGTATTGTCGGAGATCTCCGTCGACCATCCGCTGACCGCTGTGGTGCATGCGGCAGGCGTACTGGACGACGGGGTGATCACATCCCTCACACCGGAGGGCCTGACCCATGTCCTGCGGGCCAAGGTCGATTCGGCGCTCAATCTCCACCAGCTCACACGCGACCTGCCGCTGTCCGCGTTTGTGCTCTTCTCCTCGCTGGCCGGGGTGATGGGTTCGGCAGGGCAGGGCAACTACGCCGCCGCCAACGCAGCCCTGGACGCGCTGGCGAGTCACCGGAGGGCCGCTCGGCTGCCGGCGGTGTCCTTGGCCTGGGGAGTTTGGGAGCAGACCGAGGGCATGACCGGGCAGTTGGAGGCCACGGACCACGCGCGGCTCCGCCGCTCGGGCCTGAGGCCGCTGGCCATCAGCGAGGGCCTGGAGCTCTTCGACAAGGCCCTGAGCTGTGGACACGCCCTGGTGGTGCCCGCCGCACTCAGCACGAGGGAGCTTCAGACATCCGGATCCGTCCCGCCATTCCTGCGCCACCTGACGGGTGTCGCTCCGGCCCGGCCGTCCCGGACCCGCGACGCCTCGGCCGGTGAGCCGACCTCCCTGCGGCGGCGGTTGACCGGCCTCGGGCCGGAAGAACGGCTACGCGAGGTGCTGCGGCTGGTGCGCTCCCGGGCGGCTGCGGTGCTGGGGCACGGCACGGCCGAATCGGTCCCGGCGGACTCGGCGTTCCGCGACCTGGGGTTCGACTCCCTCGCCGCGGTGGACCTGCGGAACCGGTTGCAGCAGGCCACCGGGCTGCGCCTGCCGGCCGGCTTGATCTTCGACCGGCCGCGTCCGGACGTGCTCGCCCGTTTCCTGTGTGACGAGTTGGCCGGCGCCGGCGGTACGTCGGCGGCCACGGCCGCCCCACCCGTTGCGGCCGTCGGCGGGGCAGCCGGCGAGCCGGTGGCCATCGTCGGCATGGCATGCCGGTTTCCGGGAGGTGTGCGGTCGGCCGAGGGCCTGTGGGATCTGGTCGCCTCCGGTATGGACGCGGTGGGTGACTTCCCCGCAGACCGAGGCTGGGAGGTGGAACGGCTCTACGACCCCGACCCGGACCGAACCGGCACCTCCTACACCCGGCAAGGCGGGTTCCTCTACGACGCGGGTGAGTTCGACGCGGCATTCTTCGGGATCGGCCCGCGTGAGGCGGTAGCCATGGATCCACAGCAGCGGCTGCTGCTGGAGATCTCCTGGGAGGCGCTGGAACGTGCGGGGATCGACCCGGCGTCGCTGCGGGGGAGTTCGACCGGGGTGTTCGCTGGGGTGATGTACCACGACTACGGCACCCGCCTGCGCGAGATCCCAGAGGGCTACGAGGGCTATATCGGCAATGGAAACGCGGGCAGCGTCGCGTCGGGACGTGTCGCCTACACCTTCGGCCTGGAGGGGCCGGCGGTCACCGTGGACACGGCGTGTTCGTCGTCCCTGGTCGCCCTGCATCTGGCCTGCCAGGCGCTGCGGTCAGGGGAGTGCTCCATGGCGCTGGCCGGCGGGGTCACCGTCATGTCCACCCCCACCACTTTTGTCGAGTTCTCGCGCCAGCGGGGACTGGCCCCGGACGGGCGGTGCAAGTCCTTCGGGGCCGGCGCGGACGGAACAGGCTGGGCGGAGGGGGCGGGGATGCTCCTGGTGGAACGGCTTTCGGACGCCCGGCGCAACGGCCACCGGGTCCTGGCGGTGGTACGGGGGAGTGCGGTCAACCAGGACGGGGCGAGCAATGGGCTGACGGCGCCGAACGGCCCGTCGCAAGAGCGGGTGATCCGCCAGGCGTGGGCAAACGCGGGTGTGGCCGCGATGGACATCGACGCGGTGGAGGGACACGGCACGGGGACGACGCTCGGTGACCCCATCGAGGCCCAGGCGCTGCTGGGGACGTACGGACAGGGACGGTCGGCCGATCGGCCGTTGTGGTTGGGATCGATCAAGTCCAACGTCGGACACACCCAGGCCGCCGCGGGGGTGGGCGGCGTCATCAAGATGGTGATGGCCATGCGCCACGGGCTGCTCCCGCAGACCCTGCACGCCGAGGAGCCCTCACCTCATGTGGACTGGTCGGGCGGGACGGTGCGGTTGCTGACCGAGTCGGTGGCCTGGCCCGAGCAGGGGCGGATGCGCCGTGCGGGCGTCTCCTCTTTCGGTGTCAGCGGTACCAACGCCCACGTCATCCTGGAACAAGCACCGCCTGCCGCGGAGACCCACGAACCGGCAGAGCCCAACACCGCGCCAGGCCCACTGCCCTGGGCGATCTCCGCGAAGAGCCCGCAAGCGCTACGTGCCCAGGCGCGCCAACTGCACACGTACCTGACCAACGCCCCCGAGGCGAACCCCGCCGACGTCGGCCACACCCTCGCGACGGGCCGCGCCTCTTTCGAGCATCGTGCTGTGG
>NZ_MUNE01000817.1 GCF_002154605.1 Streptomyces milbemycinicus
CGAACGGCTCCGCGTAGAAGTCGAGGTCGGGGGGCGTAGGTGCGGGGGAGGGAGGTCGGGCAACCTATGGATGGGAGTCCTCTGACGGCAACGCTGACGGCAACGACCACACATGGCACCCACCAGTAGCCCACCACGATCCCCAGGCCGGACCGCCGCCGAGGTCCGCACCAGGCCTTTGCCGGGCCTGATGCGGGGTCTTGTGGCCGTAGGCCATCTTCTTCGGCCTGTGGCGCTCGGAGGCGGTCAGCACGACGGGCATGGCGAGGGGGACGAGCACGGGAAGAGGCGGCCGATCCCACGGGGACGGTCGGGACCGGCGGAACCCTCCCGCACCGCCCCCGTGACGTGCGCCCGCCTTGGTTGGGCTAGCCGCCGAGAGCCCCGCCAGCCCCGTCAGGCTCTTGTTCCGAGAAGGGGTCCGCGTTGAGATGAATGACGCCGTAGTCGTAAGCGTGGCGCTTTAGCCGAGCCGGAAGTGCTGGTTGGCGTACTCCACGCAGTCCGACCGGACCACCGTGGCGCCGTTTTGAACACTGGATCCGGAAAATAGGATGAGAGGCCCGTGCCTCCTGGGCAGGGGCCCCTCGGAGTTGCTGCCTGAGGTCAGCTCGGTTGGTCTCCGGTGTAGCGGTAGATTGCGCCGTCGGAGTTGACGTGCCAGACGGTGCCGTCGGCGGCCACGCCGATGTCAACGGCCTTGCCGGGGATGCCGATCCATGGGTTGGAGTCGTGTCCGGTGTATCGGTAGATCTGGCCCAGGGAGTTCACTCCCCACACGTGGGTCCTGGACCCGACCGAGATTCGGGTGAGGCCGCCGGAGACGGCGACCCAGTCGGTGGAGCCCTGGTCTCCGGTGTAGCGGTAGATTCCCCCGCCGGAGTTGACGTGCCAGACGGTGCCGTCGGCGGCCACGCCGATGTCGACCGCCTTGCCGGGGATGCCGATCCATGGGTTGGAGTCGTGTCCGGTGTACCGGTAGATCTGGCCCAGGGAGTTCACCCCCCACACGTGGGTCCTGGACCCCACCGAGATCGTCGTGAGACCACCCGAGACTTGCTTCCAGTCAGCCATGTTCGTGTCCCTTCACCTCGAACGGTGCAAAGGGAACTTGCTGCGCGACAGAGACACCCAAACGACCGGATATATGAACTGAATGCTGAGATAATCCAAAAATCGCCGTTTGGGCATTTCCGGCCCCCTGATTGCAGGAGAGGTGGGCGGCCTCCCGCGCAATCAGGGGGCCGGAAACGCTGTAACCCACAAGTGCCCCAGAGCGGCGGCCGGTTGACAGCCTCAGGGTGAGTCGCCTTGCTCCAGGCTCGATCCCCGCTTAAAGATCTGGCGCAACTACTTAGACAAACGATCCCCAGGAGGCACCCACTCCGCCCGTATCCGTGACTTGTGGCAGTACGGCGCTCGGCCACGGCCTGGCCGTGGGTCTCCTGATGTGCGAGGCCGTATCGCCGTCGGGTCATCAGGAGCAGGAAGCCTTGCTGGTGCTCGGCGCGTGGCTGCACTCGCTGCGTACGGGAAGGCTACGCATCACCTGGGCGTACACCGTCGGTGCAGATGGCTTCGGCGAGAACGGCGCGGGCATTGCCGAGCTATGTCGCACACACGATCTTGCGATCCGGCGGACCGGGGCGATCGAGGAAGGCGTGCCGGGAGACCATGGGACAGAGGTTTTCCGAGTGCCTAGTGGACCGCTCGGAGACGACCCCGGCAAGGCTCTGGGCGAGCGCGGCGGGGCCGGAGCTGGTCCGCAGCGGGTTCCGGCTGGTTGGTGTGCAGCCGCATGGTCTATGCGTGCGCTTCGCGGCAGAGCAGACGATCCGAGATCAGTGGCCGGGCCGGGGGTTACCAGCCGTACGCTCGCTACGCGTCCCGTGTGGTCGCCGAACTCGGCTGGTCCGGTCCGGGCTTATGCGGAACGACGACGATTTGGTACTCGTCCTCGTAGAGGATCCTCCCTGGATCTGACGATCGCATCATGCGGCACCCGATCCCGTGAACAGCAAGGATCTCCAGGTAGCCGTCTACTCGTTTGATCAGGTCCCGCGACGTGGACTTGAACCAGGCCGCTGCCCCGGGGTGAAGCTCGCGGTCGTAGACCGTCGGATCGACGGAGGAGGGGTCAGGATAGGCCGCGTTGTACCAGTCATTGTTGGCCCGTCTGAAGCGTTCCTGCTCAGCGGTCAGCTTCCCGTCCCGCGCCAGCCCGTTGACCAGTCCGAACACGCCGGTGAAGTATCCGCGGTCATTTCGGACTGTGCTCTGGAAACGTACGTACAGCCCTTCGTCCACAAGTCCTCTTGCTTCGCCGATCTTCACGGCGAAGATGCTAGGGCTCCGGCTGACCGCGTGTCCCAAGGACAGCGTAGGAGCCACGCTGATGGTTGCGGGTTCCTGATCAGTCCGGCGGGCGAGTCCGACGCAGCGTTGAACCGCTAATGGTGTGGCTGGCATCCTCACCGCGGAACACGCAGGCCGCGCACGCCCGGGACCTTCGCGCGTACTTCGACTTCCCGGCATTGCGCCGGGGCCGATCGTTCGTGGGTCAGTGGGAGGCTTCGAACGCGTCTCGGACTTCCTTGGGGACGCGACCGCGGTCATTCACCTCATAGCCGTTCTCGCGAGCCCACGCACGAACCTCTTCCGCACTGGGACCGTCCACGGCGCCCCTGCGTGCCCGACTTGCCTCCTTCGTCCGGCCCACCTTCCGGCCACTCTCGATGAACGGCCGGAGCGCGTCATCCAGTTTGTCGTAGTTCTCCGGGGTGAGGTCGATTTCGTAGTTCACGCCGTTCAGGGAAAACCTGTGCGTGCTGACCTCGTCCGATTCCGTACCGGTGAGGTCGTCCGAGAAAAGGGTCACAATCTTTTGAACCATGGCCGGATGCTACCCAGCCGCTCCGGAGCAGGGTTCGCAGTGGTGCCAAATCCCCGGGCGCGCCCCAGTTCAGAGGCCCCTTCCGGCCATCGGAAGGGGCCTCTGACGTGTGTGCTGACATCAGTCCTGGAGAGCGGGTGAGCCCGGGCTTGCGCGGGGCCGGGTCAGCCCCGCGCAAGTGGGTCAGTGTCGGCTCAGCAGGTTCAGGGTGTTGGTTGCGTTGTCGACGAAGTAGACCCGGTCGGGGTTTTGGGCGATCGCGAGGCCGAACAGTGCGCCCGCGCCCGGCGGGGTGCCGCTGGTGTCGAGGGTGCGGACGGCCACCTGGGCGCCGCGGGGGGTGGTTTCCACGATGTTGCCGTCGCCGCCGTTGACGGTGAGGATGTTGCCCTTCGGGGTGATCGCCATTCCGAGCGGGCCGTTGAGGTGCCGGTCGGTGGTGACCACTCGGCCGGTGCCGGCGCTGGTGTGGCGGGTCAGGGCGTTCGGGATCGCGGTGATGCGGTTGTCGACGGTGTCCGCCACGTAGAGCGTCCCGTCCCGCAGGCCGACACCGGTCGGCCCGATGACGAGGGCATCCGGGTCGGTCTTCTCGGCGAAGCCCGAACCGATCTTGGTCGTGGCGATCCGGGTCGGCGGCCGGTTGTCGTGGGTGCGCAGAGTGATTCGCAGCACGGTGCCGCGCCGCACGATGTCACCGCCGCCGGCGACCGTGCCGTTGAGCACGTTGGTGACGAACAGATCGGTCTGCTCGCCGTGGCTCTTCGCGGTCATGTCCCAGGGGCCGTTGATCCCGTGGCCGCTGAAGGTTTCCCGGACCTTTCCGTGCTTGTCCAGCACGAGCAGGCATCCGGCCTGCGCCGTGTCGGATGTGCCGTCGGCCGTGGGCAGGCTACCTACCACCACCCAGCCGCCCGGCAGGATGGACAGTGCGGTGGTCAGCCCGACGCCGCCCGGGCATGGTCCTGGGAGGTTTTCCGGGTCGATCTGGGCGAACAGTCTGGTCGTGCCTTTGGGGCTGACCTGCACGAGGGTGGTCCCCGTGCCCTGCTCGTTCGCGGCGTTGTTGAAATTGCTGACCAGTACGTTGCCTCGCCGCAGGTCACCGATGCTCTTCTTGACCAGGGCGGTGCCGTACGGGTTCAGGTCGCCGTTGGCCGGAATCGTCGACGCGATGGTCGAGACGGTGTGCAGCGGCCCGAGGAACGGTCTTCCGTTCCTGTCCGCCGACCCGGCGGATGCCGTCTGGCCCACCGTCATGATCGCTGTCGCTGCGGCCACGGCCACTGCCGCGAGACGCGAAGCGGAAACAAGCCTCATCAGGTCGTACCTCCTCGGCGTCGTGCTGCCGTCCTGCGGCCTCACGACGGTCACAGAAAGTTGCCAATCATTACGAAACCGGACTAAATGAGGCGGTGCACGTCAGGCAGGGCCGGATGTGTGACTCGGCCATGGACCGAGGCGAACGTGGCCCAGCTCAGAGGCCCCTTCCGCTGATCGGAAGGGGCCTCTGGGGGGG
>NZ_MUNE01000818.1 GCF_002154605.1 Streptomyces milbemycinicus
CGGCGCCGCGTGAGCCCACGCCCGGGGCCGGGGCGGAGTCGGGGGCCGGGTCGGAAGGGGCCGCGGGCAGCAGTCTGCAAGAGGTGCACAAGAAGGTGCAGGGCCTCTACCGCAAGGCCGAGGCGGCCACGGACGCGTACAACCTGGCGCGCGAGAAACAGGCCCGCCAGGAGAAGCGGATCGTAAAGATCGCACAGTCCGTGGTGAAGGCACAGAAACGGATGACGGGCCTGCGGAAGCGGGCCGGGGCGGTGGCCCGGGCCCAGTACCGCAACGGCGGAATTCCGCCAGAGGCACAGCTGCTCCTCGGCGACGACCCGGAGAGCTTCCTCGACGACATCACGCTGGCGCGCAAGGGCCAGCAGGCGACCCGGGGCCTGATGAACCAGCTGGAGAAGACGCAGGCCACGCTCGACGGCTATGCGAAGGCGGCCACCCGGGAGTGGGAGCGGCTCGACTCCAGCCGCGCGAAGAAGGCCGCGGCCCGCAAGGAGATCCGGGCGAAGCTGGCCAAAGCCAAGCGGTTGGAGTCCCGGCTGAAGGCGAAGGAGCGGGAGCGGCTGCGGCAGCTGGAGGAGGAGCAGCAGCGCCAGGCGCAGACGACCTGGCTGGGCTCCGGGATACTGCGGAAGATTGGCGGAAAGGGCACCTCGCGGGGGCTGCGGGCGGTGGACTTCGCGACCGCTCAACTCGGCAAGGACTATGTGTGGGGCGCGGAGGGCCCCGACACCTACGACTGTTCGGGGCTGACCCAGAGGGCCTGGGCCGTGGGCGGCCGTTCGATCCCGCGCACCTCGCAGGAGCAGTGGCGGCAGCTGCCGAAGGTGAGCGTC
Organism: Streptomyces milbemycinicus; assembly: GCF_002154605.1. GTDB lineage: Bacteria > Actinomycetota > Actinomycetes > Streptomycetales > Streptomycetaceae > Streptomyces > Streptomyces milbemycinicus. The sequence goes on from NZ_MUNE01000818.1 coordinate 834, forward strand.
GAGCGGATGCGGCCGGGGGACCTGATCATCTACTTCAAGGACGCGAGTCATGTGGGGATGTATGTAGGGGACGGCGCGATCATCCACGCGCCGCGCCCGGGGCGGCAGATCACGGTCGCCGGGGCCGGCTCGATGCCGATCCTCGGTGTCGTACGCCCGGACGGGGTTGAGGGCTGAGGCTGAGTCTGTGGCCGGGCCGGGCCGGGGTCAGGAGCTGAGCCCAGGCCGGGAGCTGAGGGGCTATTCGGTCATTTCACCCTGCGTAGGCGTGATGTTTGTCATCCCACGGCCATCCCCCGGCGCGTCAAGTCCCTTCAGGGCTTTGGCATATGACAAAAGTGGCTGTCCGAAGGTCATTCCGCTGGGGCCTGCCCTAGCGCTATGGTCGCCTCTCAGTGTCCGGCGCTGGGTCGTGTGAACGGCCGCCTGAGCGCCGCGCTCTCGGGGGGAGGGAAGGAATCGAGCGATGTCCGTACCCGCGACCGGGCAGCTGGAGGCGCCGGCCACCGAGGCCCTGCCTGCCGCGCCGCCCGACAACGGGCTCACCCTGCTGGTGATCGGGGAAGACCCCGCCGGCTCCTTCATCGTCCCCGAAATGCTGGACACCGAGGGGAACCGGGTCCGTATCCGTACGGCCCGCAATCTCACCGAGGCCGAGCGGCTGCTCACCGATGACGTCCAGTGCATCCTGCTGGACCTGGCCCTGCCCGGCCCCTGCAAGAAGGCCGAGGACGAGCTCGACGCCCTGCACGCGGTGCTGCGGCTCGCACCCGCCCACGCGGTCCTCGTACTGACCGCCGTGGAGGACGGGGAGCGCGCCGCCGAGGCCGTACGGGTCGGCGCCCAGGACTTCCTCTTCCGCGACGAGCTGGACGGACGGCTGCTCAGCCGAGCCATCCGCTACGCCGTCGAACGCAAACGCTCCGACCTTGCCCAGCGCCAGCTGACCGAGTCCCGGCTGCGGGCCCAGGAGAACGCCCGGCTCGAGCGCGGGCTGCTGCCCACCCCGCTGCTGCAGGGCTCGGGACTGCGCTTCGCCGCCCGCTACCGGCCCGGCCGCAGCCGCGCCTTGCTGGGCGGCGACTTCTACGACACGGTCCGCACCCCGGACGGCACCGTCCACGCGATGATCGGCGACGTCTGCGGACACGGACCCGACGAGGCCGCCCTCGGCGTCGAGCTGCGCATCGCCTGGCGCGCCCTGACCTTCGCCGGGCTCTGCGGCGACCAGTTGCTCGGCACTCTGCAGCAGGTCCTGGAGAACGAGCGCGCCGACGAAGAGATCTTCGCGACCCTGTGCACCGTCGACATCACGCCGGACGGGCGGCGGGCCGGGGTGTGCCTGGCCGGCCACCCCGCACCGCTGGCGATACGCGCCGGGCGCGCGCCCCGGCTGCTGCCCGCCGACGACAACGGCCCGGCCCTCGGCCTGCTGCCGGGCGCCCGCTGGCCGCGCCGGGAGATCGAGCTCGGCGGCTCCTGGAGCCTGATGATGTACACCGACGGGCTCATCGAGGGGCGCGTCGGGAAGGGCGTACAGCGGCTGGGCCAGGAGGGGATGGTCGACATCGTGGCCCGCGGGCTGACGGCGGGGCTGCGCGGCGAGGAGCTGCTGGACAACACCGTCACCGAGGTGCGGGCGCTCAACGGCGGTGAGCTGACGGACGACCTGGCCGTGCTGCTCCTCGACCGGGGCTGACCCCCGGGCGGGGCTGACCCCCGGGCGGG
>NZ_MUNE01000819.1 GCF_002154605.1 Streptomyces milbemycinicus
TCCACCGCGACATCAAACCCGCCAACATCCTCCTCGCACCCAACGGCCCCCGCCTCATCGACTTCGGCATCGCCCGCGCCCACGACGACACCGCCATCACCGCCCGGGACGTGGTCATCGGGTCGCCCGGCTATCTCTCGCCCGAACAGGCCCTGGGCCGGGGCCCGGAGCTCGGGCCGCCGAGCGACATCTTCTCGCTCGGCTGCGTCCTGGCCTACGCCACTACCGGACGCCCCCCGTTCGGCACCGGTCCGGTGGCCGCGATGCTGTTCCGTACGGTGCACGACACGGCCGATCTGACCGGGGTGCCCGATGGACTGCGCCCGCTCGTCGAAGCCTGCCTCGACAAGGACCCCGGGCGCCGCCCCACCGCCGCCGAGCTGGTGCGGCTGCTGGCGGAGGTCGGGCCGCCGGCGGACGGCACGGGGTGGCTGCCGCGGCCGGTCGCCCAGTTGATCGCCAAACGCTCGGCGGAGCTGCTGGCGCTTCCCGACGTCCCGCCCACGGTGGTCGGGCCGGCGGACGAGGCACCGAAGCCGCGCCCTGGCCGCCGCAGGTTTCTGGCGGTGGCCTCGGGCGGCGCGGTGCTGGCGGCCGGGGGCGGCCTCGGCATCTGGGCGGCCTCGCTCCCCGACGCGGGCAGCGGCGGGGGCGGCCGGCCCACCCCGCCCCGGTGGACGGTCGGGGTGCACGCCGATCTGACGGAAGGCCAGGCCGCGGCCGGAACGGCCCAGCGCCGGGGCGCCGAACTGGCGGTGGAGCGCCTCAACGCCCGTGCGGACCGGCCCGTCACGCTCGCCCTCAAGGTCCTGGACGACCGCGGCGCCCCGGGCGGCGCGCGTGGTGTCGCCGAGCGGATGGCCGCCGACCCCGCGGTCATCGCGGTCATCGGGCCGACGGCCGACGCGACCTGCGAGGCCGCGATCGGCACCTACGACAAGGCGGGGCTGCCACTGCTGTCGGTGTCGGTCGGCACGGCCGAGGTGTCCGCCGTCGAACACCCGTCCTATCTGCAGACCCGGCCGGACGACGGCAGTCTCGGCCTTCCACTGCTGTCCTACCTCGCCCTGCACACCCGGCCGCACCGCACGGCCCTGGTCGACGACCGCGCCGCCGGGGACTACAGCTGGAATCTCGTCCGGTCCATGGCCACCGCGATGCGCGGCGGGGACCTGCCGTCGGTGACCGTCACCGTCCCGGCGAATACGAGGGACTTCGGCCGGGCGGTGGACGAGGTGCGCCGAAGCGGGGTCCGCGCGGTGGTCTTCGGCGGCCTCGCACCCCGGGCCGCGCTGTTCGCCCGGGAGTTGGCGTCCGCCGGTTTCACCGGAGCGCGGCTGGCCACGCAGCCGGTCATCGACGCCGCGTTCCTGAAGCGGGCCGGTGCGGCCGCGAACGGCTGGCTGCTCAGCTCGGCGTTCATCGACGCGACGGCCCTGCCTGCGGCGCGGCCCTTCGCGGCCGCCTACCGCAAACGGTACGCCTCCGCGCTCGGGCGCTACGCCGCGGAGGCGTACGACGTCGTCGGGCTCATCGCCCAGGCGCTGCGCGAACTGGGCCCGCAAGGCGCCGACCGGGAGGCCATGGCGCGCAGACTGCGCGCGGTCCGGTACCGGGGGATCACCAAGACGTACGCCTTCGAGCGGGGCAACGGCTCTCTGACCCCGGGCACCGGGCTGTTCCTCTACCGGGTCGAGAAGGGGCGGTTCCGTTTCCTGGGCGACTACGAGAGTGCGACGCGCGCCTGAGGGCCACGCCTGGCGCTACTTCAGGAGCCGGGACAGCCGCCGGTCGGCGAGCGGCTTCCCTCCAGTCTGGCAGGTCGGGCAGTACTGCAGGGAGGAGTCCGCGAAGGACACCTCACGGACCATGTCGCCGCACACCGGACAGGGCTGGCCCGTACGGCCGTGCACCCGCATACCGCTGCGCTTCTCCGCCTTCAGATCGCGCGCCGCCGGCCCCAGAGAGCGCTCGACCGCGTCGCGCAGCGTGGCGCCCATCGCCTCGTACAGCCGGGCGACCTCCTCCTCCGTCAGGTCGCCTGCCAGCCGGTAGGGCGACATCCGGGCGGCGTGCAGGATCTCGTCCGAATAGGCGTTGCCGATCCCGGCGATGACGCTCTGGTCGCGCAGCACACCCTTGATCCGGTGGCGCACTCCGCGCAGCAGCCCGGCGAACTCCTCGAGGGTGAAGGACTCCGCGAGCGGGTCCGGCCCCAGCCGGGCGATGCCCGGCACCTCCTGCGGGTCGTGTACGCAGTAGACGGAGAGCGCCTTGCGGGTGCCCGCCTCGGTGAGGTCGAAGCCCGCGCCCTCCGGGCCGGCCAGGCGCAGCCGCAGAGCCAGCGGGCCCTTGCCCGGGCGGGGCGGGTCCTCCGGGAGGCCGTCCCGCCAGCGCAGCCAGCCCGCCCTGGCGAGGTGGAGGACCAGATGCGGGCCGTCGGTGGCCAGGTCGAGGAACTTGCCGTGGCGGCGCACCGCGGTGACGGTACGCCCTTCGAGGTCGGTCAGCGGCGGATCGTACGTCTTGAGGACGCTGACCGCGGCGGGGTGGACACGGGCGATCTCCCGGCCGACGGCGCGCTCGGCCAGGATCTGGGCCAGGGCCTCCACCTCCGGCAATTCCGGCATACGACCAGTGTGCCCCAGCGGCCGGGACCCGGCCGGTCACCCCTCCAGCGGCGCTGAGCTGCGGGTCCGATGGCCCGCCCCTACGCTGACCCAAGAGCCGTACCGGTGTCGCGCACCGGCTCGGCACGCCCGCGCCGCCCCGCCGTACCGCGTCTCTCCCCGTTCCGCACGGAGGCTTCCCTCATGGTCGACACCGCACAGCACGAGCGGTCCACCCTGCGTCACGCACCGTCATTCCTCCGCTACGAACGGTACGAGGGCGGCAGCCTGGAGACGGAGCGGCGGGTCCTGGACAAGCTGGCGCACGAGCTGGTGGACGTGCAGGGGGCGGACCGGCCCGGCGGCAGCCCCGCGCATCTCCTGCGCACCTTCCAGGCCAGGCCGGCGCTCGGCGTGGACAACGCACGGCTGCGCTTCCACGACGACCTGCCCGAGGTGCTGCGGGTCGGCTACGCGCAGCCGGGCGCCGAGTATTCGGCCGCGGTGCGGCTGTCCGACGCGAGCAGGGCCGAGCGGCCGCACGCCGCGCCCGGTCTGCGGCGGATGGCCGTACGGGTGCGGGCCGGGGCCGAGGGGACACATGATCTGCTGGCCACCGGCTTCCCGGTGTCACACGCCGCCGACGCGCGCGAATACGTCGCCTTCGCCAAGGCCATGGCGGGCGCGGGCAGCGCCGCCGAGCAGGCCTTCGGGCTGCTGGTGAAACTGCCGCTGGCCGTGGGCTGGTCCACCGCGGCCCGGATGCGCCGCAATGTGCACACCGCCGCCCGGCACGCCGTCGGCTCGCTCGCCCGCGAGACCTTCTGGAGCTGCGGGGCGATCCTGTGGGGCGACGCGGGGCCGGTCCGCTACCAGTTGCGCCCCGCTCCCGGCGGCACCCCGGCCCCGCCCCCCGACCGGGGCGATCCCGACTATCTCCACCGGGAGCTGACGCAGCGCCTGTTCACCGGCGACATCAGCTTCGAGCTGTGTGTGCAGCGGTATCTGGACGAGCGCCGCACCCCGGTCGAGGACGGTTCGGTGGAGTGGCGGGAGAGCGACGCGCCCGTCATCCCGGTGGCCCTGCTGACCGTGCCGCGCCAGGACCTGGACGCGGCCGCGGCCCGCTCGGCGGCGCGCCGGGTGGAGCGGCTGGCCTTCGACCCCTGGCACACCACGGAGGAGTTCCGCCCGCTGGGCAACCTCAACCGCGCCCGCAAGGCCGCGTACGAGGCGAGCGGCGTCCATCGGCTGAGGCTTCGGCTGACCCCCGCCGGACTGCTCGCCCCCGCCGGACCGCCGACCCCCGTCACACCGCGCCAGGTCGCCGTCCTGCAGGCCCCGGTGCGCGCGGCCTTCGGACTGGTGGGCCGGTATGTCCCCTGGCACCGGCTGCCCCTTCCGGCCGGGCTGCGGGGCCTGGTGGCGCCGGGCCCATCGCTGCCCCGCGTCGGCGATCTGCTCAAACCGCCGATGGGCGCGCTCGGCCAGGTCCTCGGCCGCGGGCCCTTCTCCGCTTCGTCGGCATCCGCTCCGGCGGCATCCGCTTCGTCGGCGTACCGGCGGAGTGGGTGAAGGGCCACGAGCGGCGCGGCCGATGGCCGTTCCCGGCCAGGACACCGGAAAATCGACCTTGACCGGTTTACCGACGCGGTAGGGTGTGGCGTTCGTCGCGAGCGGCAGCCGAGCAGCGGGAGTCGGTGCATGGACAGCGAGGTCACGGCAGGCCCGGCGCGGCGCGTCACCATCAAGGACGTCGCCGCGCGGGCCGGCGTCTCCAAGGGCGCGGTGTCGCTGGCCTTCAACGACCGCCCGGGCGTCTCCCAGGCCACCCGGGCCCGGATCTTCGAGGCGGCCCGGGAGCTGGGCTGGGCGCCGCATCTGTCCGCCCGGTCACTGTCCAACGCGCGGGTGGACGCCGTGGGCCTGGCCATCGCCCGGCCGGCGCGGATGCTGGGGCTCGAGCCGTGGTTCATGGAGTTCGTCTCGGGCATCGAGAGCGTGCTCGTCGAGCGGTCCTGCTCGCTGCTGCTGCGGCTGGTGCGGGATGTGCGGGAGGAGATCGAGGTCCAGGAAGCGTGGTGGCAGGGGCGGCAGGTCGGCGGGTCGATTCTCGTCGACCTCCACGACGGGGATCCGCGCGTCCCCGAGTTGCAGCGGCTCGGGGTGCCCGCCGTGGCCGCCGGACACCCCTCCCTGGCCGGCGGCTTCACCTGCGTATGGACCGACGACGGCACCGCCGTCACCGAGGCGGTGCGCTATCTGGCGGCGCTCGGCCACCGGCGGATCGCCCGGGTGAGCGGCCCCGCCACGCTGGGCCACAGCGTGATCCGTACCGCCGCCTTCGAAGCGGCCGTACGGGAGCTGGGCCTGGCCGACGGGCGCACGGTCGCCACCGACTTCTCGGGCGAGGAGGGGGCGCGCGCCACGCGGGCGCTGCTGGCCTCGGCCGACCGGCCGACGGCCGTCATCTACGACAACGACATCATGGCGGTGGCGGGCCTGTCGGTGACCGCCGAGATGGGTCTTTCGGTGCCCGCCGACGTCTCGCTGCTGGCCTGGGACGACTCCCAGCTGTGCCAGCTCACCCACCCCACGCTGTCGGCGATGAGCCACGACGTCTTCGGCTTCGGGGCCGAGGTCGCCCGCCGTCTGTTCGACGTGCTCGGCCAGGCGGCGCCCAGCGCCCACCAGGCGCCCACCCCGGCCCTCACCCCGCGCGGCAGCACCGCCCCGCCACGGCGGCCCTGAACCGGTTAAGTGAGGAGCGGCGGGCGGACCACGCCGACCGGATGAACTCGGCCCGCCCCGGGGCCCGCGGGGCAGCGGGCGTCCGGCGGTAGGTGGTACGGATAGCCGGGTGTCCGGCGGCGAGCACGAACCGAGCCGGGAAACAGGCCCAGGGAGCGGTTCCGCATGGACTGGTTCACCTCATCCGACTACTGGCTGACCCGGCTGGTCTTCCAACGGGGGCTGGCAGCCCTGTATCTGATCGCCTTTGTGGTCGCGGCGAACCAGGGACGGGCCCTGATCGGCGAGCGCGGCCTGACGCCGGTACCGCGGTTCACCGCCCAAATGCCGTTCCGGCGCTCCCCCAGCCTGTTCCACCTCCACTTCTCGGACCGCTTCTTCACCGGCTGCGCCTGGCTGGGGGCCGCGCTCGCCGCCGCGGTGGTGGCGGGGGCCGCGGACCAGGTGCCGCTGTGGGCCGCGATGCTGATGTGGCTGGTGCTGTGGCTGCTGTATCTGTCGATCGTCAACGTCGGACAGGTGTGGTACGGGTTCGGCTGGGAGTCACTGCTGCTGGAGACCGGCTTCCTCGCCGTCTTCCTCGGCAACGCCCGCACCGCACCGCCGGTCCTGGTGCTGTGGCTGCTGCGCTGGCTGCTGTTCCGGGTCGAGTTCGGCGCCGGGCTGATCAAGATCCGGGGGGACCGCTGCTGGCGGCAGCTGACCTGTCTGTACTTCCATCACGAAACACAGCCGATGCCGGGCCCGCTGAGCTGGTTCTTCCACCGGCTGCCGCGGCCCCTGCACCGGGTCGAGGTCGCGGCCAACCACGTCGCCCAGTTGGCCGTGCCCTTCGCGCTGTTCACGCCGCAGCCGGTGGCGAGCGTGGCCGGGGGCGTGATCGTGGTCACCCAGCTGTGGCTGGTCGCGTCCGGCAACTTCTCGTGGCTGAACTGGGTGACCATCCTGCTGGCCCTCGCCGCGGTCGACGGGCGGCGCGCGGCCCGGGCGCTGGGGCTGCCCGAGCCGCCGCCGCTCACCGGTCCCCCGGTGTGGTACGAGGCTCTGGTGCTGGCCGCCACCGTGCTGGTGGTGGTGCTCAGCTATTGGCCGGCCCGGAACCTGGTGTCGGGCAGTCAGCTGATGAACTACTCCTTCAACCCACTGCACCTGGTCAACACCTACGGCGCCTTCGGCAGCGTCAACCGCGCGCGGTTCGAGGTGGTGATCCAGGGCACCGACGAACCGGTGCCCGCGCCGGACGCGGTGTGGAAGGAGTACGAGTTCCGCGGCAAACCGGGCGATGTTCGCCGGATGCCGCGCCAGTTCGCCCCGTACCATCTGCGTCTCGACTGGATGATGTGGTTCGCCGGAATCTCACCGGCCTACGCCCGGTCCTGGTTCGGCCCGCTGGTCACCAAGCTGCTGGAGGGCGACCGGGCCACCCTGAAACTGCTGCGGGTGTGCCCCTTCCCCGACGCGCCGCCCACCCACATCCGCGCCCGGCTGTTTCTGTACCGCTTCACGACCTGGAGTGAGTTGCGGGCCACCGGCGCCTGGTGGCACCGCACGCTCATCCGCGAATTCCTGCCCCCGGTCGCCCTCGACCGCCCGGACCGGCAGCCCTCCCGCCCCGGCGGGCCCGATGGCCGGGGCGGGAGGGCTGCCG
>NZ_MUNE01000082.1 GCF_002154605.1 Streptomyces milbemycinicus
GTCGTCGGCCTTGGGGGGTTGCCAGTCGGGGGCGTGGTCCTCCAGGGCCTGGGCGAAGGTGGTGACGGCGTCGGCGAGGCGGGCGGCTTGGGCGGCCTGCGGGTCGGCGGGGCCGAGGAGTTCGGGCAGATCGGTGCGGAGGGCGGCGGTGCAGCTGGGTTCCAGGCCGACCACGGGGAGCCCGGCGTCCAGGGCCGGGGCCATGACGTCCAGTGTCCGTCGCATGACGGACCGGGCCCGGTCGAGCTGCCCCGTCGACACCCAGGTCAGCCCGCAGCACACCGGCTTGGGCGGCACGACCACCCGCAGCCCGGCCGCCTCCAGCACGGCGACGGCCGACCTGCCGACGGACGGGGAGAGGTAGTTGGTGAAGGTGTCGGGCCACAGTACGACGGTCCGCCCCGGTACAGCCCCGACATCGCCACGCCGTACCCGCCTGCGCCACCACCGGGTGAACGGCTCCGGAGCCAGAGCCGGAATATCGCGTTCCGGCGCGATGCCGCCCGCTCGCTTCGCGAGCGCGGCCAGCGGCGCCACGCCCGACAGCGCATTGAGCACCGGAGCCGCCCGGAGGGCGGCGCCGGCCCGTAGCCACAGCGGCAGCCAGCCCATCGAGTAGTGCGCGGCGGGGCGCACCCGGCCCTCGTAGTGGTGGTGCAGAAACTCCGCCTTGTACGTGGCCATGTCCACCCCGACCGGGCAGTCGCTGCGGCACCCCTTGCACGAGAGGCACAGGTCGAGCGCCCCGCGTACCTCCTCCGAGCGCCAGCCGTCGCGGACGACCTCGCCCGCGAGCATTTCGTGGAGGAGGCGGGCGCGGCCGCGCGTGGAGTGCTGTTCTTCGCCGGTGGCGCGGTAGGAGGGGCACATCACGGACGCGCCGGAGACGGACTCGTTGCGGCACTTGGCGACGCCCACACAGCGCCGCACCGCCGCCGAGAAGTCGCCGTTGTCGTGCGGATAGCCGAACTCGACGTCCACCGGGCGCCTGGGCAGCACGGCGAAGCGCAGGTTCTCCTCCATCCGCTGTGGGCGGGCGAGGGCGCCGGGGTTGAGGCCGCCGGCCGGGTCCCACAGGTCCTTGAAACGGGAGAAGAGCCGGACCATGTCGTCGCCGTACATCTTGGGCAGCAGTTCGGCGCGGGCCAGGCCGTCGCCGTGTTCGCCGGAGAGGGAGCCGCCGTGGGCGACGACGAGGTCGGCGAGGTCGGTGGAGAAGGCGCGGAAGACGCGGATCCCGGCATCGGTCAGCAGGTCGAAGTCGATGCGTACGTGGATGCAGCCGTCGCCGAAGTGCCCGTACGGGGTGCCGCGCAGCCCGTACCGCCCCATCAGCGCGCGGAAGTCGCGCAGATACGCGCCGAGGCGGGCGGGCGGTACGGCGCAGTCCTCCCAGCCGGGCCATGCCTCGCTGCCGTCAGCGCTACCCGGAAGACGCAGCCGGGTCGCGGTGCCGGAGGCGTCCTCGCGGATCCGCCACAGGGCGCGCTGGCCGGCCGGGTCGGCGACGACGGTGTGGTCGGTGGTGGCGTCGGCGGCCGCGCGGGCCAGGGCTTCGGCGCGGGCCCGGGCCTCGTCCGGGGTCTCGCCGCCGACCTCGACGAACAGCCAGGCGCCGCCCTTGGGCAGGCCGGTCGCGCCCGCGAGCAGGTCGGCGGCCATGCCCTCGACGGTGAGCGGGCCGTGGGGCAGCAGGGTGTGGGCGGCCTCGGCGGCGGCGCTCTCGTCGGGGTAGCCGAGGACGGCGAGGGCGCGGGCGGCGGGCGCGTCGACGAGGCGTACGGTCGCCTCGGTCAACACGCCGAGGGTGCCTTCGCTGCCGGTGAGCGCGCGGGCCACGTCGGCGCCCTTCTCGGGCAGCAGCGCGTCGAGCGCGTAGCCGGAGATACGGCGGGGCAGTTCGGGGAAGCCGGTGCGCAGCGGGGCGAGGTTGGCGTCGACCAGGGCGCGCAAGCCCTCCCGCAGCCGCGGCGGCAGCCCGTCCAGGCCGCGCCCGGCGCGCAGCCGTTCGCCGCCGTACGTCACGACGTCCAGCTCGCGTACGTTGTCGGCGGTGGTGCCCCAGGCGACCGAGTGGGAGCCGCACGAGTTGTTGCCGATCATGCCGCCGAGGGTGCAGCGGCTGTGGGTGGACGGGTCGGGGCCGAAGGTCAGCCCGTACGCGCCGGCCGCCGCCCGCAGGTCGTCGAGGATCACGCCGGGCTGGACGACGGCGGTACGCGCGTCCGGGTCGAGGGAGACGATGGAGCGCATATGGCGGGTGAAGTCGAGGACGACGCCGACCCCGGTGGCCTGTCCGGCGATCGACGTGCCGCCCCCGCGCGCCACCACGGGCACCGCGCGCTCGCGGCATACGGCGAGCGCGGCCGCGACGTCGTCGGCGTCGTACGGGGCGACGACCCCGGCGGGCACCCGCCGGTAGTTCGACGCGTCCATCGTCATCAGCGCGCGGCTCGCCGCGTCGAACGAGACCTCGCCGCGGACGGCCCGGCGCAGCGCCCGCTCCAGCTCGCGTGCTTCCTCTGCCTTGTTTGCTCCGCCTGCCTTGTCTGCTCCGCCTGCCTTGTCTGCTCCGCCTGCCTCGTGATCAACCATGTTCCCCATGGTCCCCGGCAAGTGGCCGGTGGCGTCAACACGATCGCACGCACCGTCGGGGGCGCCATGGGCGCCCAGATCGCGGTCGCGGTCCTTGACGCCGCGGACCCCGCCAAGGCCCCCGGTTTTCCCGCCGAATCCGGCTACACCAGCGCTTTCGCCGTCTTCGCCCTCGTGGCCTGCGGTGCTCTCGGCGCCTCGTGGGCCATCCCGGGGAAGAGACACCGTGTCTCATCGGGTGGACACCAGGGCAGGTTGCGCATACCGACGGATTAGGCTTCCGTCCGTGGCTGAGATCCGGATTCCCGCTGACATCAAGCCCGCCGACGGTCGCTTCGGCTCGGGCCCCTCCAAGGTACGCACCGAGGCGCTGAGTGCGCTGGCCGCCACCGGAAGCTCTCTGCTCGGTACCTCCCACCGCCAGGCCCCGGTCAAGAACCTGGTCGGCAAGGTGCGCGAGGGCGTGCGCGAGCTGTTCCAGCTCCCCGAGGGATACGAGGTGATCCTCGGCAACGGCGGGTCCACCGCCTTCTGGGACATCGCGACCCACGGCCTGATCGAGGCCAAGTCCCAGCACCTGTCGTTCGGCGAGTTCTCGTCCAAGTTCGCCAAGGCCGCCAAGCTCGCGCCCTGGCTCGACGAGCCGACCGTGATCTCCGCCGACCCGGGCACGCATCCGCTGCCGCGGGCGGAGGACGGCGTGGACGTCTACGCCCTCACCCACAACGAGACCTCGACCGGTGTCGCCATGCCGCTCGAGCGGGTGGCGGGCGCCGACGCGGGCGCGCTGGTGCTGGTGGACGCGACGTCGGGCGCGGGCGGTCTGCCGGTCGACATCGCCCAGACGGACGTCTACTACTTCGCGCCGCAGAAGTCCTTCGCCGCCGACGGCGGGCTGTGGATCGCGGCCTTCTCCCCCGCCGCGCTGGAGCGCGCCGCGCGTGTGCACGCCTCGGGCCGGCACATCCCCGAGTTCTTCTCGCTGCCGACGGCGATCGACAACTCGCTGAAGAACCAGACCTACAACACCCCGGCGCTCGCGACGCTCTTCCTGCTCAACGACCAGCTGGAGTGGATCAACGGGCAGGGCGGCCTGGACTGGGCCGTACGCCGCACCGCGGCCTCCTCGGGCGCGCTGTACGGCTGGGCGGAGGAGTCGAAGTTCGCCACGCCGTTCGTCACCGACCCGGCCAAGCGGTCGCAGGTCGTCGGGACGATCGACTTCAACGACGAGATCGACGCCGCCGCGGTCGCCAAGACGCTGCGGGCCAACGGCATCGTGGACACCGAGCCGTACCGCAAGCTGGGCCGCAACCAGCTGCGGATCGCCATGTTCCCGGCCGTCGAGCCGTCGGACGTGCAGGCGCTGACCGCCTGTGTGGACTACGTCATCGAGCATCTGTGACCTGAGGAACCCGGGAAGGGGCCCGCGGCCGACTCGACGGCCGCGGGCCCCTTCGCGTACGTACGCTCTCAGCCGCTCAGCCGCTCAGCTGCTCAGCCGCTGGAAGCGGCGTACGGCCAGCGGCAGGAACACCGCCGTGAGGGCCACCGGCCAGACCACCGCCATCAGCGTCGCGTGCTGCTCCACCCAGCCGCCCCCGCCGGGGACCGGGTTGCCGAACAGGTCCCGGATCGCGTTCGCGGTCGACGAGACGGGGTTCCACAGCGCGATCGCGCCCAGCCAGTCGGGCATCATCGCGGGCGGGGTGAAGACGCTGGAGATCATCCCGAGGGGGAAGGCGACCGCGAAGAGGTTCCCCGCCGCCTGCTGGTTGGGCACCAGCAGCCCCAGATACACCCCGACCCAGATCAGCGAGGACCGCAGCAGGATCAGCAGCGCGAAGGCGCTCAGGGTCTCCGGCAGGTTGCCGTCGGGGCGCCAGCCGACGGCCAGGGCGATCGCCGCGAGCACCGCCAGGTCCACCGCCGCGCTGATGACATCGGCGACGCCGCGCCCGCTGACCACCGCCGAGGGGGCCATGGGCATGGAGCGGTAGCGGTCCATGACGCCCTTCTCCTTCACGACGGCGACCGCGACGGCGGTGCCCATGAATCCGTTGGCCATCGTCATCGCGAACATGCCGGGCAGCGCGTAGTCCTGGTAGTCCGCCCCGCCGCCCACCTCCATCGCGCTGCCGAAGACATAGACGAACAGCAGCACGAACATCACCGGAGTGCCGAGCTGCCAAGCGATGGCGGCGGGATAGCGGAGGATGGTGATGAGCTCGGTCCTGACGATGGTCAGGCAGTCCGCCACCGCCCAGTACGCCCGCCGCTCCGGTCCGTCCAGGACCGTCGGTATCTCTGCCGCCTCTGTCGCGGTGCTCATCAGTCCTCCTCCCGCTCAGTCCCGGCGCGCTCCAACGCGCGAGCTTCCCTCGTCACTGCTCGCTCGTCCGCCTTCTGGCCGCTGCTCTGTTCGTCCGTACGGTGTCCGGTGAGCCGCAGGAAGACCTCGTCCAGGGTCGGGCGGCGCAGCCCGATGTCCTCGACGGCCACGCCCCGCTCCTGGAGGGTCCGCGCGACCTCGGTCAGCGCCGCGACCCGGTCGCGCACCGGGGCCGTCACCCGCCGGTCCTCCCGGTCGGCCGCTGGCTCGGCCGCCCCCGCGCCACGGTCCATCACCCGCGCCACGGCCTCGACGGCGGCGGGCAGGTCGGTGGTCCCCCGCACCACCACCTCGATCCGGTCCCCGCCGATCGCCCGCTTGAGCTCGGCCGGCGTATCGTCGGCGATCTTCCGGCCCCGGTCGATCACGGCGACGCGGTCCGCCAGTTGATCGGCCTCGTCCAGGTACTGCGTGGTCAGCAGCACCGTCGTACCGCCCGCGACCAGCGAGCGGACCGCCTCCCACACCTCGTTGCGGCCGCGCGGGTCGAGCCCGGTCGTCGGCTCGTCGAGGAACAGCACCTGAGGGGCGAGGATCATGCTCGCGGCCAGGTCGAGCCGGCGCCGCATGCCGCCGCTGTACTCCTTGGCCACCGTATCGGCGGCCTCGGTCAGCCCGAATGTGCTCAGCAGTTCGTCGGCCCGCCGCGCGGCCCGCGCCTTGTCCAGATGGAAGAGGCGGCCGAACATCACCAGGTTCTGCCGCCCGCTCAGCATCTCGGCCACCGCCGCGTACTGGCCGGTCAGCCCGATCCGGCGGCGCACCTGACGGGCCTGCCGCGTGACGTCGAACCCGCCGACGAAGGCCCGGCCGCCGCTCGGCCGGGCCAGGGTGGCCAGGATCCGTACGGCCGTCGTCTTTCCCGCGCCGTTGGGGCCGAGCAGCCCTTGGACGGTGCCGCGGCCGACGGCCAGGTCGAAGCCGTCGAGCGCGTGCTTGTCTCCGTACCGCTTCCGCAGCCCTTCGGTGAGGACCGCCCATTGCGCCGTGTCCAAAGAAGCCGCATCCAAAGAAGCCGTGTCCAAAGAAGCCGTGTCCAAAGAAACCCCCATAGGAACCCGTGCCGCCACTCACTGGGTACACCGTACCCAATTACGAGTACACCGTACCCAGTTTTGAGTACGGCGTACTCAGTTCTATGGCCGCGGCGTTAGGATGAGCCCGCGATGACGACCACCGAACACAGCGGCAGCGGAGACATCTCCCGCAGCCTGGAACTGCTCTGGGGCACCGGTGAGCGGCCCAGCCGCGGCCCCAAGCCCGGGCTGACCCTGGAGCGGATCGTGACGGCCGCCATCGCCGTCGCCGACGCGGAAGGGCTCGCCGCGGTCTCCATGCGGCGGCTGTCGGCCGAACTGGGCACCGGCACCATGTCGCTGTACCGCTATGTCCCCGGCAAGGCCGAGCTGCTGGACCTGATGCTGGATCAGGTCCAGTCCTTCGACCCCGACGCCCACGCCGTGGATCTGGGGTGGCGGGAGACGCTGGAGATGGTGGCGCGCGGCGCCTGGCAGCTGTACGAACGGCACCCCTGGCTGCTCCAGGTGGACCAGGCGCGCCCCCTCCTCGGGCCGAACGCCATGGCGGGGCTGGAGTTCGCGCTGCGCGGCCTCGACGGCCTCGGCCTCACCGACCGCGAGCGGATCCATGTCATCGTGACCGTCGACGGGTTCGCCACCGGCGTCGCCCGCACCCATCTGAACTCGGTCATGGCCGAGAAGCGCACGGGCGTCAGCGACGCGGAGTTCTGGAAGGCACACGCGCCCGTGGTGGAGAAGGCGTTCGCCGGCGGCAGGTTCCCGATGCAGGCGGCGCTCGGCGAGGACGCCTTCACGGGGCGGGGCGAGGACGTCTTCGAGTTCGGCCTGGGGAGCCTGCTCGACGGCATCGGGGCGTTCATCGCGGCCCGCGCCCGCGACACCGCCGAGAAGTAGACCCCCGCCCCTGGAAATCAGTGGCGGATCAGCGGCGGATCAGCAGCGGATCAGCGGCGGCGGAAGAGCGTGCGCAGGCCGAAGAAGAGGGCCGCGGCGACGGCGAATGTCAGCGCGCCCTTGAAGAGATTGCGGTCCTTCTCCTTGTCCGAGGCCGCACTGGCCCCCGTGGAATCCCCGCCCCCGTTCTTCTTCTGCTCCTTCGCCGTCGCGTCCGGCAGCAGCTCCCCGTCCAGCTTCACCGCGGTCACTTTGCTGCTCGGCCCCTCCGTGCCGTACATCAGCGTGCCGCCGTCGGGTGTGAAGGTGACCGATTCGCCCTGCCGCTGCAGCGGCAGATCCGGCTCCTCCTTCAGGTCTTCGAGCTTGCCGCCGCGCCATCTGAACTCCGCGACCTCGAAGTACCCGCGGAGCACGAGTCTGCTGGCGTCCGGGGCGAAGGCCCCGTCCGTCACCTCCATGCCGATGTCGTCGACCCGGCGGAAGATATTCGTCCCGGAAGGGGACAGCGTTTTCGGTCCGGCGTACAGTCCGCCGTCCTTCTGGCTCTTGCTGGCGATATAGGCTCGGCCGGTCTTGGGGTCGATCATCATCGCCTCGGCGTTGCGCGGGCCGTCCTCGTATTTCACGGTGTACTGCACCGCCCTGACCGTGGTGTTCTTCAGCGTCTTCGGCTCGGGGAAACGGTAGATCCACACATGGGACCAGGTCCCGTCCAGGTTGTCGCCGATATCGCCGACGTAGATGTCGCCGTCCGGCCCGATCGAGATGGCCTCCACGTCGCGCGGGCTGCCGACGCCGCGCATGGTGACGGTCGCGACCGTGCGCCCGGTCTTGCTGTCGACGGCGTAGATGTACGGGCCGTCGTCACTGTCGTTGTGCGTCCAGTAGACGCCCGGGTGGGCGCGGCTGGCCGCCAGGCCGCTGGACTCGGTGATCCTGGAGTCCTCGATCGTGAACGAGGACGGCGACGTGTGGTCGTCGGCGGCGGCCGGGGCGGCGGCGGGCAGAACCACCAGTGCGGCGGCGCCGAGGACGGACGGAAGCGAACGCATGGGCCAAGCCTGCCATCCTGGCCCGGAGCTGAGGGGGCGGCAGTCGGCCAGGGGCGGCTCAAGGGCCGCTACACCTGTCTGATTGACTTCGTCGAGAACGGGCAGATAACGAATAAGCGAGCACTCGACACCGGCTCGCCACACAAATTCATAATCTCCGGATTAGTTGCGCTGATCTGGAGATTAATTTTTGGAAATTTATCGGTCAATTGACGCAAAGCGGACCACGGCGTTGCGTCGAAGAATAAACCCGCCCTACGGTCTTGCCTCATGAGCGAATACGGTGGTTCTTCCTACGCACAAACCGCGCCGCCCGTGCACGGGGGCGCTCCGGCGGACTCCGGGCCGGACAAGAAGTTCGCGATCATCGGGATCGTCGGCGCGGTCCTCGCCCTGGTCGGCTCCATGGTGAACTGGGTGGTCTCCGGCGTCGATGGCGCCGACGGCGGCATCAAGGGCATGGACGGCGACGGCGTGATCACGCTGATCGTCTCCATCGTCGCCGCGCTGGCCCTGGTCGGCGCCCTGGTCACCAAGAAGGCTCCGCTCTACCTGGGTGGTGCGGTCCTGTCGCTGGTCACCGCGGTCTTCGCCGTGATCAACATGGCGGACCCGGCGCGTCTGGTCGCCGCGAAGTTCGTGGACGAGGAGAAGGTTTCCGACAGCGTCGCCGAGAAGGCCGCGGAGGAGGCCGTGAAGCAGCTCGACATCTCCGCGGGTCCCGGCCTGTACATGGTGCTGATCGGCGCCCTGCTGACCGTGATCTTCGGTGTCCTCGGCTTCATGAAGTCCCGCAACAGCCGATAAGAAAGAACTGATTCGGCAGGCAGTACAGGCAGTATCCGAGAGCCCGCTTTTCGGCCGCATTCCGGCCGAGAATGCGGGCATTCGAATTTTCCGGGGCGGCCGTCCGGAGTTTCCACCGGACCGCCCGGCATTTCCCCCGAACCGTCCGACGATTTCCCCGGACCGTCCGACGATTTCCCCCGGCCACCCGGCGCTATGATCGCCGCGTGGCCGATATCTATGACCTGATCCTGTCGGTGAACCTCCCCGGCACCCTCTCGGACACCGAGATATCCGAGCTCCGCTGGCACCTGGGCCTCGCCCCCCAGCCCGCCACCCCCCTCTCCCTCGTGACCGACTACGCCGAGCCGCTGATCGGCGACGACGGCCAACCGGAAGAGGACGAGCAGGGCAACTGGCTGATGAGTTACGAGCCGTACCCCGTCCTCGCCGCCAAGGGCCCCGCCCACCGCGCCGGCGTACTCCTCTCGGCCCTGGAGCCCGAGACCCGCGGCGGCTGGGCCCTGACGTCCCGCCAGGAGTTCCACCCCGACGAGCTCGACCGGGTGGACGAGCTCCTGGTCTGGCTGCACGAGCGGGCCGTCGACTCCCTCCGCTTCCAGTGCCATGTGCGCTTCTACGAGGAGGACACCTTCGCGCCGGTGTCCGTCACCGAAGGTGAAGTGAACTGGCCCTGAGCTGACCCGGCGGACCCTTGATTAGAGCGCACTCGAAGGGCTTGGCTAGGCGTTCATGGAGTACACGCAGCTCGGACGTACGGGACTCAAGGTCAGCCGAGTAGTCCTCGGCACCATGAACTTCGGCCCGCAGACCGACGAGGCCGACAGCCACGCGATCATGGACGCCGCGCTCGACGCGGGCATCAACTTCTTCGACACCGCCAACGTCTACGGCTGGGGCGAGAACAAGGGCCGCACCGAGGAGATCATCGGGAGCTGGTTCGCGCAGGGCGGCGGCCGGCGCGAGAAGACCGTGCTGGCGACCAAGGTCTACGGCAACATGGGCGTCGAAGGCGAGCCCTGGCCCAATGAGGACAAGCTCTCCGCGCTCAACATCCGCCGTGCGGTCGACGCCAGCCTGAAGCGGCTGGGCACCGACCACATCGATCTGTACCAGTTCCACCACGTCGACCGCTCGACCCCCTGGGACGAGATCTGGCAGGCCATCGAGGTCCTGGTGCAGCAGGGCAAGATCCTCTACGCCGGCTCCTCCAACCACGCCGGCTGGCATATCGCCCAGGCCAACGAGGCCGCGCGGCGCCGTGGCTCGCTGGGGCTGGTCAGCGAGCAGTGCCTGTACAACCTGTTCGAGCGGCGCGCCGAGATGGAGGTCATCCCGGCCGCGCAGGAGTACGGCCTCGGGGTCATCCCCTGGTCGCCGCTGCACGGCGGGCTGCTGGGCGGGGCGCTGCGCAAGGAGCGGGAGGGCGGCGGAGCCCGCAGCACATCCGGGCGCAGCGCCGATGTGTTGAAGGACAGCAAGGTCCGCGACCAGGTCCAGCGTTACGAGGACCTGCTGGACAAGCACGGACTGGAGCCCGGCGAGGTGGCCCTGGCGTGGCTGCTGACCCGGCCCGGGGTGACCGGCCCGATCGTCGGCCCGCGCGTCGCCGAGCAGCTGGACTCCGCGATCCGCGCGAGCGAGCTGACCCTGAGCGAGGAGCTGCTGACCTCGCTGGACGAGATCTTCCCCGGCACGGGCCCGTCGCCCGAGGCGTTCGCCTGGTAGGCCCTGGCAAGCCACGTCATGCCGTGGCGGCGGCGCACGGCCGAGCCTCAGGTTCAGCCGAACGCGGCCGCCACGGCGACGACGACGAGTATCAGCACGAGCGCACCGCTCATGATCAGGTTCCTGGTCTTGGGATCCACGCCTCGAGGGTAACGGGACCGCTCAGTGGCCCAGCGGCCAGTCGGCCATCACCTCGTAGCGTGGCTGCGCGCCCGCGACCCCGGGCGTCGGCGGATGGCTGCACACCAGGCTGAGCTCGGGCACCGTCCAGGCGCCGCTCTCGAAGTCTTCGAGCCCCGCCACATACGGCCGCAGATCCGCGCCGCCGCGGCAGCGTGCGAGCGTGAGATGCGGGTGGTAGGGGCGGTGCCGGTCCATATGGAGACCGGCCCGCCGGGCCCCGGCCTCGGCGGAGTCGGCCAGCTGCCCCAGGGTCGTCCGGTCGCCCTCGACGCCCACCCACAGCACCTTGTCGGAGAAGCGGCCGCCGCCCGCGAGCCGGACCTCGTGGGGCGGATGGCGGTGGGCCGCCCGCGCCAGCCGCTCGTGCAGCGCGGGCAGTACGCTCTCGTCGACCTGGCCGAAGAAGGCGAGCGTGAAGTGCCAGCCCGCGCGCTCGGTCCAGCGCAGCCCGTCCGCGCCCGGCAGCCCGCGCAGCGCCGCCACCCGGGAGGCGAGCTCGGCGACGGCCGCCTCGGGGGGCAGCACAGCGGCGAAGAGTCTCATCCGCCCAGTCTCCCGCAGCGCCCGCCCGCCCCGCCTGCCCCGCCTGCCACGGCCC
>NZ_MUNE01000820.1 GCF_002154605.1 Streptomyces milbemycinicus
CGGTGAAGTCCAACCTCGGCCACCCGGAGGCGGCCTCGGGCATCGCCCAGTTGACCAAGGTCGTACTGCAACTGCGCCATCAGCAGCTCGCTCCTCTGGTGGCGGCCGGCGTTCCGAATCCCAATCTGGATCTGGACGGAACGGCGTTGCGGTTGTGCGAGACGCTGTCGGACTGGGAACCCCGGGGCGAGGCCGACGCCCCGGCGCCACGTCGTGCGCTGGTCAACTCGGTGGCGGCGGGCGGCAGCCATGTCAGCCTGGTCATCGAGGCACCGCCGAAGGTCGAGGCCGTGGTGGAAGGTGCCCACGACCCCGGACGTCAGCTGGTGGTGGTGTCCGGCCGGACCGACGAGCGGCTACGGATCGCGGCGCGCAGGCTGCACACGTATCTGGTGGACCACGCGGACACGGTGCACCTGGCCGATGTCGCGTACACCACGCAGCGTGGCCGAGAGGCCCTGCCCGAACGCCTCGCCGTGGTGGCGGGGTCCACGGAAGGACTCATCCAGGCGCTGGCCCGTTATCTGGACGACGACGTCGTCGACGGCCCGCTCCCGGGCGCACCGGTGTACGCGGGCAACGCCGACGACGGTGCGGGCCCGGTAGCCGGAGTGCTGACCAGCGCCCGGGGCGAGACGTTGCTCGCCGGGCTGGTGGCGGACGGTGAGCTGGAGCACCTGGCCGAACTGTGGGTCCACGGGGTCGATGTGCCGTGGGCCGGGCTCCACGACGGGGCGCGCCGGCTGGTGTCGCTGCCGACCACCGCGTTCGAGTCGGGTCGGTACTGGGCCGGCCGCAAGCCGGTGGCCGCGGGCCCCGCGCCGACCGAGGCACAGCCGGGCGTAGCCGCGCCGCCCGGGCCACACCCGGGCGGCGACGCTGCGGCCGGCGCCCAGGAACACGCCGCGCGCACCGAACCCCCGGCGGACCGCGGCCTCTCCGAGGCCGAGCGGACCATGGTCACCGCCTGGTCGGAGGCCCTGGAGATCGACGCCGACCAGCTCGGCGCCGACAGCAACTTCCTGACGCTCGGCGGCAACTCGCTGCTGGCAACCCGGCTGATCAACGGGCTGCAGCAGCAGACCGCCGTTGACCTGCCCGTCCAGGCCGTCTTCAACGCCCCCCGGCTCGCCGACATGGCCGCCGAGCTGGAGCGCCGCACACCGTCCGGTACCACCGCGGCCCTGTCGACGGAGCTCGCCATCATTCCGTCGGCGCCCGAGTCCCCCGACCAATCCGTTCCCCTGTCGTTCACCCAGCAGCGCCTGTGGTTCCTGGCGCAGCTGGACGGGGCCAGCACCGCCGCCTACACGATCCCGATGGCGGTACGGCTGCGCGGACCCCTGGACCGCCCCGCGCTGGTGCGCGCGCTGGAGGAGGTGGTGCGGCGGCATGAAGCGCTGCGCACCCGGTTCGTGGACCACGACGGCGTGCCGTACCAGCACATCGGCGACGGCCGGGACTTCGCCGTCCGCGAGGAGGACCTGGCCGACCCCGCCGAGCTGCCGGGGCTCTGTGGGCGGGAGGCGGTGGCCCCGTTCGACCTGGAGCGCGGCCCGCTGGTGCGGGCACGGCTGCTGCGCGAGTCCGAGCGCGAACACGTACTGCTGGTCACGATGCACCACGGCGTGTCCGACGGCTGGTCGGCCGGTGTCCTGTACCGCGATCTGGCCGCCCTGTACGAGGCGTTCCGCACCGGCCGCCCCTCGGCCCTGGAGCCGCTGCCCGTCCAGTACCGCGACTACGCCCACTGGCAGCGCCAGTGGCTCGCGGGCGAGGTGCAGAGCCGCCAGGTGGACTACTGGACGCGGCAGCTCGCCGGGGTCGATCCGCGGCTGACGCTGCCCACGGACCGGGAGCGCCCGCCGATCAAGACGTACCGCGGGGGGCGTGAGAGCTTCCGGTGTCCGGCCGAGCTGGTCGACGGGTTGCGGGAGGTCGGCGCCCGGCACGACGCCACGCTCTATATGACGCTGCTCGCGGCCTACCACGTCGTGCTGCACCGCTACACCCAGCAGACGGACATCGCCGTCGGCACGGTGGTGGCGAACCGCAACCGCCGCGAGGTGGAGGGGCTGATCGGCTTCTTCGCCAACACCCTGGTGATGCGCGCCGACCTGGCGGACGACCCGGCCTTCGCCGAACTGCTGACGCAGGTGCGCAAGTCCGCGCTGGAGGCGTACGACCACCAGGACGTGCCCTTCGAGGCCGTGGTGGACGCGCTGCGGCTGGAGCGCAGCCTCAGCCACTCGCCCGTCTTCCAGACGATGTTCGTGCTGCAGGAGGCGCAGACCGAGCAGGAGACCCGGCTGGGCGAGGCCGAGGTGCTGCCGGTCGAGTTCGACGTGGATGTCACCAAGTTCGACGTCACGCTCGATCTGCGCGAGACCCCGGACGGGCTGGTCGGCACCGTCGAGTACAACACCGACCTGTACGACGCGGACACCATCCGCCGCTTCGCGCGCCACTACACCACCCTCCTCGCCTCCGTCGCCGCCGACCCGAGGGAGAAGGTCTCCCGGCTGGTCCTGCTGGATCAGGCCGAGCGCCACCGGGTCCTGGTCGAGTGGAATGAGCGGCCGGGTGGTGTGGTGTCGCGGGAGCGGAGTGTTCACGGGTGGTTCGAGGAGGTGGTGGCCGGGTCGCCGGATGTGGTGGCGGTGGAGTACGAGGGTTGTTCGCTGACGTATGGGGAGTTGAACGCGCGGGCGAATCGGTTGGCGCGCCATCTGCGTGGGCTGGGTGTGGGCCGGGATGTGCTGGTGGCGCTGTGTCTGCCGCGCAGTGAGCGACTGCTGGTGTGTGTGCTGGCGGTGCTCAAGGCCGGCGGCGCCTACGTACCGCTGGACCCGGCCGCACCGGTGGAGCGGCTTGCCCATGTACTGCGGGACAGCGCGCCCCGGGTGCTGGTCGTCGACGGGCGGGTCCCGGAGGCGCTGGACACTGCCGAGATCCCGGTGATCGACGTACGGGCGGACGTTGCGCAGTGGGACGGTCTGCCGGACGGCGACCTGGCGCCTGCCGAGGTGGGGTCCGCGCCGTCCGACGCGGCGTATGTGATCTACACATCGGGATCGACCGGTGTGCCCAAGGGCGTGCTGGTGGAGCACCGGAATGTGACGCGGCTGTTCACCGCGACCGAGGGGTGGTTCGGTTTCGGGAGTGAGGATGTGTGGACGCTGTTCCACTCCTTCGCGTTCGACTTCTCGGTGTGGGAGATGTGGGGGGCGCTGCTGTACGGCGGGCGGCTGGTGGTCGTACCGCAGACGGTGACGCGTAACCCGGGGGAGTTCTACGAGCTGCTGTGCAGCGCCGGGGTCACGGTCCTCAGTCAAACCCCCAGTGCCTTCCGGCAGTTGATCGCAGCGCAGGGCGAGGAGGGCGCGCCGCACCGGCTGCGGACGGTGGTGTTCGGCGGTGAGGCGCTGGACGTGGCGGCGCTCGACCCGTGGCTGCGGCGCCCGCTCAACGGGGACACCCAGCTGGTCAACATGTACGGCATCACCGAAACCACCGTCCATGTGACGTACCGGCCACTGACGCCGGCCGACATCCACGGATCGGCCAGCCCGATCGGGGTGCGCATCCCGGATCTGCGGGTGTATGTGCTGGACGGGCAGGGCGAGCCGGTGCCGGTCGGTGCCGTGGGCGAGCTGTACGTGGGTGGCGCCGGTGTGGCCCGTGGCTACCTCAACCGCCCGGAACTGACCGCTCAGCGCTTCCTCCCCGACCGGTTTGCCGGGCAGCCGGACGCCCGGATGTACAGGACCGGCGATCTGGTGCGGCAGCGTCCCGACGGCTCGTTGGAGTATGTGGGCCGCAACGACGGCCAGGTCAAGATCCGGGGATTCAGGATCGAGCTCGGTGAGATCGAGGCCGCCGTGGGCCGCCATGAGGCGGTGCGCTCATGTGTGGTGGTGGCCCGGGAGGACCAGCCGGGCGGCAAGCAGCTGGTGGCGTACGTGGTCCCGGCGGTCAAGCACCCGGAGCAGGATCTGCGGGCCGAGCTGGGCAGGCATGCGGAGCGGCTGCTGCCGGAGTACATGGTGCCCAGTGCGTTCGTGGTCCTTGAGACGCTGCCGCTGACGACGAACGGCAAGCTGGACCGCAAGGCGCTGCCCGCCCCCGGGATCGACGCGTATGCGCGGCGGGAGTACGTGGCCCCGAGCACGGCCACCGAGCGGGCACTGGCCGCGGTGTGGGCGGAGCTGCTGGGGTTCGACGAGGAGCGTGTCGGCGCGGGCGACAACTTCTTCGAGTTGGGCGGGCATTCGCTGCTGATCACGGTGCTGGTGGCCAGGATCAAGGAGCTGGGCCACGAGGTGTCGGTACGAAACGTGTTTGCCAGCCCGACGCTGGCCCGGCTGGCCGCGGAGATCGACCGAGGCGTGGCGGCCGAGGCATATGAGCCGCCGCCGAACCTGATCGAGGAGGGGTGCGAGCGCATCACCCCGGACCAGTTGCCGCTGGTGGAGCTGGCCCAGGAGCAGATCGACGCCATTGTGGCCACCGTGCCCGCAGGCGCGGCGAACGTATCGGACATCTATCCGCTGGCCCCCGCGCAGGAGGGCATCCTCTTCCACCATCTGCTGGACCCGGACAACGACCCGTACCTGGTCTCCATCCTCCTGGCCGCCGACGACAAATCGGCGTGCGACAGGTTCACCCGGGCCCTGCAAGCGCTCATCGACCGGCACGACGTCCTGCGCACCGCCGTGCGTACCACAGGGCTGCCCGAGCCCGTGCAGATCGTGCAGCGCACCGCCCGCCTGACCGTGGAGCGGACCCTGCTGGACCCGGACCATGACGTCGAGCGGCAGGCGCGGGCCCTGCTGGACCGGCCGCGGGCCCTGGCCGTGGACCAGGCGCCGCTGCTGCGCCTCCTCATCGCCGAGGACCCGCATACGGACCGCCGCTACCTGCTGCTCAGCGCGCACCACCTCATCGAGGACGCCACCACGCTACGGCTGTTCCTCCAGGAGCTCGCGGTCCACATGGCGGGCCGGACCGAACCGCCACCCCCGGCCCCGTACCGCGACTTCGTCGCCCACACCCTGCACCGGATGGCGTCGACCGACGCGGAGACGCACTTCCGGGCCGCCCTCGGCGATGTGCACGAGCCGACCACGCCCTTCGGGCTGACGAACGTACGGGGCGACGGCCACCGGTACCCGCAGCTGCGCCGCGCCCTGCCCGCGGAGCTCACCCGACAGATACGCGCGCAGGCCCAGCGGCTGCACCTCAGCCCCGCCTGCCTCTTCCACGCCGCGTGGGCGTGTGTGGTGGCCGCGGCCACCGGCCGGGACGACGTCGTCCTGGGCACCGTGATGTCCGGACGGCTGCAGGGCGTGCCCGGGGTGGAGCGGATGCTGGGCAACTTCATCAACACCCTGCCCCTGCGGGTCCGCCTCGCCGGCAGGACCGTACGGGAGCTGATCGCGGACGTCGACAGCGGGCTGCAGGAGCTGATCGCCCGCGAGCAGACCCCGCTGAGCCTGGCCCAGTCCAGCAGCGGCTTGGGCGGCGACGCCCTGTTCAGCTCGGTCGTCAACGTCCGCCACTTCGAACCGGGCCACGGCGGCCCGGCCGCGACCGGCCTGGAGGAGCAGGGCATCCACTGGCTGGGGGAGACCGACGCCATCAACTACCCGCTGTCACTGTCCCTGGACGACTTCGGCAGCGAACTCTCCCTGCATGTACGGGTGGACGACGCCGTGTCGTGCGAAGCGGTCGTGGACTACGTGGAGACCGCGCTGACCGGTATCGTCGCCGCCCTCGCCACCCACGACGGCACCCGGACCGAAGCGCTCGCCGTCGACGTCCTGCCCGCCGCCGAGCGCCACCGGGTCCTGGTCGAGTGGAATGAGCGGCCGGGTGGTGTGGTGTCGCGGGAGCGGAGTGTTCACGGGTGGTTCGAGGAGGTGGTGGCCGGGTCGCGGGATGTGGTGGCGGTGGAGTACGAGGGTTGTTCGCTGACGTATGGGGAGTTGAACGCGCGGGCGAATCGGTTGGCGCGCCATCTGCGTGGGCTGGGTGTGGGCCGGGATGTGCTGGTGGCGCTGTGTCTGCCGCGTAGCGAGCGACTGCTGGTGTGTGTGCTGGCGGTGCTCAAGGCC
Organism: Streptomyces milbemycinicus; assembly: GCF_002154605.1. GTDB lineage: Bacteria > Actinomycetota > Actinomycetes > Streptomycetales > Streptomycetaceae > Streptomyces > Streptomyces milbemycinicus. The sequence goes on from NZ_MUNE01000820.1 coordinate 6,117, forward strand.
GGTGGCGCGTATGTGCCCATCGACCCGGCCGTCCCCGTGGAGCGGCTGCGCTACATCCTCGACGACAGCGCGCCCCGGGTGCTGCTGGTCGACGGATCCGTCCCCGACGGTCTTGACACCCTCGACATCCCGGTGGTCGACATCCACGCCGACGCCCCGGCATGGGAGAGTTTGCCGGACGGCGACCCGGACCACACCGGCGGGGCACCCACCGACCTCGCCTATGTGATCTACACCTCCGGATCCACGGGCGCGCCCAAGGGCGTGCTGGTGGAGCACCGGAATGTGACGCGGCTGTTCACCGCGACCGAGGGGTGGTTCGGTTTCGGGAGTGAGGATGTGTGGACGCTGTTCCACTCCTTCGCGTTCGACTTCTCGGTGTGGGAGATGTGGGGGGCGCTGCTGTACGGCGGGCGGCTGGTGGTCGTACCGCAGACGGTGACGCGTAACCCGGGGGAGTACTACGAGCTACTGTGCTCGGCCGGGGTCACGGTTCTCAGCCAAACCCCCAGTGCCTTCCGGCAGTTGATCGCAGCGCAGGGCGAGGAGGGGGCCCCGCACCGGCTGCGGACGGTGGTGTTCGGCGGTGAGGCGCTGGACGTGGCGGCGCTCAAGCCGTGGCTGCGGCGCCCGCTCAACCGGGACACCCAGCTGGTCAACATGTACGGCATCACCGAAACCACGGTGCACGTGACGTACCGGCCGCTGTCGGTGGCCGACACCGACGGCTCCGCCAGCCCCATCGGGGTGCGCATCCCCGATCTGCGTATCTACGTCCTGGACGGCCGAGGCCGCCCGGTCCCCCTCGGCGCGGTCGGCGAACTGCACGTCGGTGGCGCGGGTGTGGCCCGCGGCTATCTCAACCGGCCCGAACTGACCGAGCAGCGCTTCCTCCCCGACCCGTACGGCGACCGGACCGGCGCCCGGATGTACCGGACCGGAGACCTGGTGCGGCAGTTGCCCGACGGGTCGCTGGAGTACGTCGGCCGCAACGACGACCAGGTCAAGATCCGCGGGTTCCGCATCGAGCTGGGCGAGATCGAGGCCGCCCTGGCCCAGCACGAGGCCGTCGCCCACGGCGTGGTCGTCCCACAAGGGTCCGCCGACGGCCGCACTCTGGTCGCCTATCTACGCCCCACCCGGCAGTGGTTGGACGCCGCGGCCCAGGAGCAGAACACCCTCCTGCTGGACCAGTGGCAGACGGTCTTCGAGGACGAGTACGCCGGATCCCACGACGAGCACGACAAGCACCCCGCCGATGACCTCAACCTTGCCGGGTGGGAGAGCAGCTACACCGGCCGGCCCATCCCCGAACCCGACATGCGCGAGTGGATCGACGGCACCGTCCACCGCATCCACCAACTCCGTCCCCAGCGGCTGCTGGAGATCGGCTGCGGCACCGGGCTCCTGCTCTTCCGCTACGCCGAGGCATGCCGGGCCGTCCACGCCGTGGACCTGTCCGCCTCCGCGCTGGCCGACGTACGCCAGGGGGTCGAACGCCGCGGCTGGTCGCATATCACCCTGGCCCAGGGCGACGCCCTCTCGGTCGCCGACCTGCCCGAAGCCGGTTTTGACACCGTCGTCATCAACTCCGTCGCCCAGTACTTCCCC
>NZ_MUNE01000821.1 GCF_002154605.1 Streptomyces milbemycinicus
GCGCGGTCAGACCCGGAGATGTGCTGGGGCATTCGTCGCCTTGTGCCGTTCTGCCATGACGTGGGTGAGGAGGTGCGCTTCCGCCGGAAACCTAGTGAGCGTAGCGTGACTGAGCCATCGCGGTATGCGAAGGGAGTCGGCTCGGCGGTGTGCGGATACGGTCATCGCCTCAACCCTTTCACCCGATTGCCCCAAATCTGGGGATCGCCTCGCCGTGTGCCGTCTTTCCGGCGATCTGTCGGAGCCAACTCCCAACGGTCGCCATGACGTTCGACAAAACCCAGGGCAAGCAGCTCATACAGCCGGCTCAACGCTTCCTCGCAGCTCGTCCCCGAGTCCCGGGCGACCTCGCGTCCATCGCTGCCGCCCTGTGCCGACAACGCTTCCAGGACGCGTGCCGTCACGGGATCGAGCAGGTCCCGCTCCACCAGTGGCCCCTGCCGCGCGGGCGCGAGCTCCCCGATGCCGCCCACCAGCTCGGCCACTTCATCCGCGTCAGTGACCAGAACGGCCTCCCCGCGCAGCAGTTCATGGACCCCCGAGGAGAGCCCGCTGGTGACCGGGCCCGGCACGCCCATGGTGTGCCGCCCGAGCTTGAGCGCCCGGCGTGCGGTGACCAGGGACCCGCTGCGGTACTGGGCCTCGACGACGACCGTGCCGCGGGTGAGCGCGGCGATGACCCGGTTGCGCAGTACAAAACGGCTGCGGGTCGGATGCGCGCCGGGCGGTAACTCCGCCAGCACCAGGCCCTGTTCCGCGATGCGCTCGATCAACTCGGCGTGACCCCGCGGGTAGGGGATGTCCACACCGGAGGCGAGTACGGCGATGGTCGCCCCGTCTGCCGCCAGCGCGCCGCGGTGCACGGCGCCGTCCACGCCGTGGGCCGCACCGGAGACCACCACCCAGCCCCGCTCGGCGAGCCCGGCCCCGAGCGTCGCCGCGACATGCGCGCCGTAGTCGCTACAGGCCCGGGCGCCCACCACTGCGACGGAGCGCAGCGCCCACATCCGCAGCGAGGGCCGGCCGCGCACCCACAGCCCGACCGGGCGGGCATCGCCCAGGTCGTCGAGCTGACCGGGCCACTCCAGGTCGCCGGGGCATACGAACCGTCCGCCGC
>NZ_MUNE01000822.1 GCF_002154605.1 Streptomyces milbemycinicus
CCACCCATCCCCACACCCGAACCAGAACCCGAACCCGAACTCGAACTCGAAACGCCGCGACGGGAACCGGCCCCCACCCTCCGCTCCGTCCCGGTGACCCAACTCGAGGCCATCCGCCGAGACGACCACCTCCTCGTCCTCTGGGCCTGGCCCGACTCCGCCCTCACCGCTCGCGTCCGCTGGCGCCGCGAGGACGTGACCACGGCCGGCGACGGCCCTCGCGACGGCGACATCCGCTGTCAGCGCCGGGTCTACGAACACGACGGCGGCCTGGACCTCCCCGTCGGCCGAGGCGCGGTCACGCTCACCGTCGAGGCCCTGGTCCCCGACCCCGCCGTCGACACCGAGGGCGCCGCCTCCCTGCGCATCCCGGCCGAGCCCCCCATCGTCGAGTACGAGCCCTCCTTGCGCCGCCGCCTCACCGGCGCCCGCGTCGCGACCGTCACCTTCACCGCCCGGACCGGCTGCGACCTCCCCGCCCTCCGGATAGTCCACGGCCTCGGCCGCTACCGCCCCACCAGCACGGCCGAGGG
>NZ_MUNE01000823.1 GCF_002154605.1 Streptomyces milbemycinicus
CGAACGGCCCCCGCGCGGATCGCGCGGGGGCCGTTCGGGCGTGCGGCTCAGGTGCTGTCAGACGTTGAAGCCGAGGGCGCGAAGCTGCTCACGGCCGTCGTCGGTGATCTTGTCGGGGCCCCACGGCGGCATCCAGACCCAGTTGATGCGCAGCTCGTTGACGATGCCTTCGGTGGCCGACTTCGCCTGGTCCTCGATGACATCGGTCAGCGGACAGGCCGCAGACGTCAGCGTCATATCGAGGGTGGCGATATTGGCGTCGTCGATGTGGATGCCGTAGACAAGGCCCAGATTGACCACGTCGATGCCCAGCTCGGGGTCCACGACGTCGTACAGGGCCTCGCGGACCTCTTCCTCGCCGGCCGGCTTGACGGCCGTTTCCACATTGTCACTCATGCGATCTTCCCTTCGGCGCGCTCGCCCAGCACCTGGGCGGTCGCGTCCTTCCACGCCATCCAGCTCAGCAGGGCACACTTCACCCGGGCCGGGTACTTGGAGACACCGGCGAACGCGACCGCGTCCTCCAGCACCTCCTCCATCGCGTCGTCGGGCTCGGTCTTGCCCTTGGACTGCATCAGCTCCAGAAACGTTTCCTGGATCTTGCGCGCCTCGGCGATCTCCTTGCCGACCAGCAGCTCATTGAGCACGGAAGCGCTGGCCTGGCTGATGGAACAGCCCTGGCCCTCGTAGCTGACGTCCTCGATGGTCTCGCCGTTGAGCCGCACCCGGAGGGTGATTTCGTCCCCGCACGTCGGATTGACGTGGTGCACCTCGGCGTCCCCGTCCCTCAGGCCCCGCCCGTGCGGGTGCTTGTAGTGGTCGAGGATCACGTCCTGATACATCGAATCAAGCTTCACGCGGCACGCCCCTACCCGAAGAAGTTCCGAACGTGCTCCAGGCCCTCGACCAAGGCGTCGACCTCGGCCGGGGTGGAGTACAGATAGAACGACGCTCGTGTGGTCGCGGGAATTCCGTACCTGAGGCAGACCGGCCGGGCGCAGTGGTGGCCGACCCGGACCGCGATGCCCTGCTCGTCGAGTACCTGACCCACGTCGTGGGGGTGGATGTCGCCGAGCGTGAAGGAGATCGCGGCGCCGCGGTCCTCGGCCGTGGTCGGGCCGATGATGCGCAGCTCGGGGACCTCCAGGAGCCTGCGCACCGCGTACTCGGTGACCGCGTGCTCATGGCGGGCGATGTTGTCCATGCCGATCGAGGTCAGATAGTCCACGGCCGCGCCGAGGCCGACGGCCTGGGCGATCGGGGGCGTACCGGCCTCGAACTTGTGCGGCGCCGGGGCGTAGGTGGAGGAGTGCATCGAGACGGTCTCGATCATCTCGCCGCCGCCGAGGAACGGCGGCAGGTCCTCCAGCAGCTCCTGACGGCCCCACAGCACGCCGATGCCCGTCGGGCCGCACATCTTGTGGCCGGTGAAGGCCACGAAGTCGGCCTGCAGCGCCTGCACATCCATCGTCATATGCGGGGCGGCCTGCGAGGCGTCGATGACGACGAGGGCGCCGACCTGCTGCGCACGGCGGACGATCGCCTCGACCGGGTTGACCGTGCCCAGGATGTTGGAGACCAGCACGAACGAGACGACCTTGGTCTTCTCGGTGATGATCTCCTCTATGTTCGACAGGTCGAGCCGGCCGTCGTCGGTGAGGCCGAACCACTTCAGCTTCGCGCCCGTGCGCTGCGAGAGCAGCTGCCAGGGGACGATGTTGGAGTGGTGCTCCATCTCCGTGATGACGATCTCGGTGTCGCTGTCCACGCGGTAGGGCTCATCGGCCCAACCCAGCATGTTGGCGACGAGGTTGAGCGATTCCGAGGCGTTCTTGGTGAAGATCACCTCGTCCCGGCTCGGCGCGTTGATGAAGGCGGCCACCTTGTCCCGGGCGCCTTCGTACAGCGCCGTGGCCTCCTCGGCGAGCACATGCACTCCGCGGTGCACATTGGCGTTGTGCACCTCGTAGTACTCACTGAGCACATCGAGCACCTGACGCGGCGTCTGCGACGTCGCCGCGTTGTCCAGGTACACGAGCTTCTTACCGTCGTGGACCAGCCGGTCCAGGATCGGGAAGTCCTTGCGGATCGCCTCGGTGTCGAGGAGGCCCGGCAGCTGTGTCATGTCCCTGCGCCTCCGTATACGTCGCCGAACCCCTGGCCGCCGAAACGGCCCCTGCCGTCGTCACTCACTCGTCGCGCCGCCCTTCACATAAGCCTCGTAGCCCTCTTCCTCCAGCTTGTCCGCGAGCTCCGGGCCACCGGACTCGGCGATCCGGCCGGCCGCGAAGACATGGACCTGGTCGGGCTTGATGTAGCGCAGGATGCGCGTGTAGTGGGTGATCAGCAGGGTGCCGACCTCACCGGTCTCGCGGACGCGGTTGACGCCTTCGGAGACCACGCGCAGCGCGTCGACGTCCAGACCGGAGTCCGTCTCGTCGAGGATCGCGATGCGGGGCTTCAGCAGCTCGAGCTGGAGGATCTCGTGGCGCTTCTTCTCACCGCCGGAGAAGCCCTCGTTGACGTTGCGCTCGGCGAAGGCGGGGTCGATCGACAGGCGCTCCATGGCCTCCTTGACCTCCTTCACCCAGGTGCGCAGCTTCGGCGCCTCGCCGCGGATGGCGGTGGCCGAGGTGCGCAGGAAGTTGGAGACGGAGACGCCGGGGACCTCCACCGGGTACTGCATGGCGAGGAAGACGCCCGCGCGGGCCCGCTCGTCGACGGACATGGCCAGCACGTCCTCGCCGTCCAGGGTCACCGTGCCGCCGGTGACCTGGTACTTGGGGTGACCGGCGAGCGAGTACGCCAGCGTGGACTTGCCGGAGCCGTTGGGGCCCATGATGGCGTGGGTCTCGCCCTGCTTCACGGTCAGGTCGACACCGCGCAGGATCTCGCGGGGGCCGCCTTCGGCCTCGACGGAGACGTGCAGGTCGTGGATCTCAAGCGTTGCCATGGGTGCCTCAGGACTCCTGGGTGACGGAGACGAGCACGTCGTCCCCTTCGATCTTTACGGGATATACGGGGACGGGGCGCGTCGCGGGGAGGCCGGACGGCTTGCCGGTGCGCAGGTCGAAGCTGGAGCCGTGCAGCCAGCACTCGATCTGGCAGTCCTCCACCTCGCCCTCGGACAGCGAGACGTTCGCATGCGAACAGATGTCGTTGATCGCGAAGACCTCGCCCTCGGTGCGCACGAGCGACACGGGCACGCCGTCCAGCTCCACCCGCTTGGGGGTGTCGTCTTCCAGCTCGCTCAGCGCGCAGGCGCGTACAAAGGTCTGGCTCATGCGACGGACGCCTCCAGCTCGGCCTCGATCTTGGCGATCAGCCGCTCCTCCAGCTCGGGGATGCCGATCTGCTGGACGAGCTCGGCGAAGAAGCCGCGGACGACCAGACGACGGGCCTCGTCGGCCGGGATGCCGCGCGCCATCAGGTAGAACAGCTGCTCGTCCTCGAAGCGGCCGGTCGCGCTGGCGTGGCCGGCGCCGACGATCTCGCCGGTCTCGATCTCCAGGTTCGGCACCGAGTCGACGCGCGCACCGTCGGTCAGCACGAGGTTGCGGTTGAGCTCGTAGGTGTCGGTGCCCTCCGCGGCGGCGCGGATCAGCACATCGCCGATCCAGACCGCGTGGGCGTCCTTGCCCTGCAGCGCGCCCTTGTAGGCCACGTTGCTCCGGCAGTGCGGGGTGTCGTGGTCGATGAAGAGCCGGTGCTCCTGGTGCTGGCCGTTGTCGGTGAAGTACAGGCCGTAGAGCTCGGCCTCACCGCCCGGGGCGCCGTAGACGACGCGCGGGTGGAGGCGCACCAGGTCGCCGCCGAAGGTGACGACCACGGACTTGAAGGTGGCGTCGCGGCCGACGAGCGCGGTGTGCTGCGCGGCGTGGACGGCGGTGTCGTCCCAGTCCTGGATCGAGACGACGGTGAGCTTTGCGCCGTCGCCGATCAGATACTCCACATTGGCTGCGAGGGTGGCGTCGCCGGTGTGGTCGATGACCACGACGGCCTCGGCGAAGGCGCCGACCTCCACGACCTGGTGGCCGTAGGCGGTGCCGCCCTCGCCATGCACGGAGATCCGCACGGGCTCGGTGAGCACGGTCTCCTTGGCGACCGAGACCACCGAGGCCTTCTCGAAGGAGCTGTACGCCTGCGCCGCGACCCGGTCGACCGGCTTGCCGGCCTTGCCCAGGCGCGGGTCCGTACGGTCCACGGTCTCGACGGTGACGCCCTCGGGGGCGCTCACCTCGACCCGCACACCGCCGGTGGCCTCGGCGGTGCCGTCGTGCAGACCGCGCAGCCGCTCAAGCGGAGTGAACCGCCAGTCCTCCTCACGGCCATGCGGCACCGGGAAGTCGGCCACGTCGTACGACGCGATGGCGCCGAGCCTCGCATCGGTGGGCTGGCCCACCTGGATGGCACCGTCCGTGGTGGATCCGGCCGGAATGGTTTCAGCAGCCATGGCAGCTGTACAGCTCGCTTTCTGGTGACGTACCTCGGCCCTCCCTCAGGACGGCCGCCGCGGGTATCGGGGAAGGGTCCGGCGTCAGCCGACCGCGCCTTCCATCTGCAGCTCGATCAGCCGGTTGAGCTCCAGCGCGTACTCCATGGGGAGCTCGCGCGCGATGGGCTCGACGAAGCCGCGCACGATCATCGCCATGGCCTCGTCCTCGGACAGGCCGCGGCTCATCAGATAGAACAGCTGGTCGTCGCTGACCTTGGAGACGGTCGCCTCGTGGCCCATCGACACATCGTCCTCGCGGACGTCCACATAGGGGTAGGTGTCCGAGCGGGAGATGGTGTCGACCAGCAGCGCGTCGCACAGCACATTGGACTTGGAGCCCTCGGCGCCCTCGCCGATCTCGATCAGACCGCGGTAGGAGGTGCGGCCGCCGCCGCGCGCCACCGACTTGGAGATGATGTTGGACGAGGTGCGGGGCGCCATGTGGACCATCTTGGCGCCGGCGTCCTGGTGCTGGCCCTCGCCCGCGAAGGCGATGGACAGGGTCTCGCCCTTGGCGTGCTCGCCCATCAGATAGACGGCCGGGTACTTCATGGTCACCTTGGAGCCGATGTTGCCGTCGACCCACTCCATGGTCGCGCCCTCGTAGGCCACGGCGCGCTTGGTGACCAGGTTGTACACGTTGTTCGACCAGTTCTGGATGGTCGTGTAGCGGCAGCGGGCGCCCTTCTTGACGATGATCTCGACCACCGCGGAGTGCAGCGAGTCCGACTTGTAGATCGGCGCGGTGCAGCCCTCGACGTAGTGGACGTACGCATCCTCGTCGACGATGATCAGCGTCCGCTCGAACTGGCCCATGTTCTCCGTGTTGATCCGGAAGTAGGCCTGGAGCGGGATCTCCACGTGCACGCCCTTCGGCACGTAGATGAACGAGCCGCCGGACCACACCGCCGAGTTCAGCGAGGCGAACTTGTTGTCGCCGACCGGGATCACCGAGCCGAAGTACTCCTGGAAGAGCTCCGGGTGCTCCTTGAGGCCGGTGTCGGTGTCCAGGAAGATGACGCCCTGCTCCTCAAGGTCCTCACGGATCTTGTGGTAGACGACCTCGGACTCGTACTGCGCGGCGACACCTGCGACGAGGCGCTGCTTCTCGGCCTCCGGGATGCCCAGCTTGTCGTACGTGTTCTTGATGTCCTCGGGCAGCTCTTCCCAGGAGGCGGCCTGCTGCTCCGTCGAGCGCACGAAGTACTTGATGTTGTCGAAGTCGATACCGGAGAGGTCCGAGCCCCAGGTGGGCATGGGCTTCTTCTCGAAGAGCTTGAGGCCCTTCAGCCGGAGCTTCAGCATCCACTCCGGCTCGGACTTCTTCCCCGAGATGTCGCGCACGACCTCCTCGGAGAGGCCACGCTTGGCCGAGGCACCGGCTACATCGGAGTCGGCCCAGCCGTACTCGTAGTTGCCCAGCCCCTCAAGCTCGGGGTGAGCAGTCTCCGTGGGGAGAGTCATTCGGGGTTCCTCCCGGCCGTGCTGGCAGATGCTGTGGTGGTCTTGGTCTTGCTGTGGGTCTTGCTGGGGGCGGCCTTCTCGGCCTTGCCGGTCCCGGGGATGTAGGTCGTGCACACCCCGTCGCCATGGGCGATGGTGGCCAGACGCTGCACATGAGTCCCGAGGAGCTGGGAGAAGGCCTCGGTCTCCGCCTCGCACAGCTGCGGATACCGCTCGGCCGCATGGGCGACCGGGCAGTGGTGCTGGCAGAGCTGCTCGCCGACCGGTGCGCTGCGCGCCGTAGCAGCGTACCCGTCCGCGGACAGTGCGCGGGCGAGGGCTTGGGCGCGGCTGTCGGGCTCCGCGGCCTCGATGGCCTGGCGGTACGCCACGGCCTGGGCGGCGAGCCTGGCGCGCGCGAAGGCAGCGACCGCGGCCCGGCCCGACTCGCCGCCGCCGGCGCTCTGCTCGATCCAGCGCAGGGCGTCCACGGCCAGCTCGTCGTACGCCTGGTCGAAGGCGTCGCGCCCGCAGTCGGTGAGCGCGAAGACCTTGGCCGGGCGGCCGCGGCTCCGCGCCCCGTACACCCTCTTCTCGCGGGGCTCGACGACGCCTTCGGCGACGAGGGTGTCGAGGTGGCGGCGCACGGCCGCCTGGGTCAGCTCCAGCCGCAGGGCGAGCTCGGCCGCGGTGGACGGGCCATGGTCGAGGATGGAGCGGGCGACCTTGTTACGGGTGCCGTGCTGCTCATCGGACGCGGGCACGGGCATGGCAGATCGCGCGGCCGACTCGACCGCGCGTCCCGCCGGAGCTTCGCTCGCGTATTTCACAACGCCATTGTTGCGTAATTCCCGGCGAAGGTACAAGCGAGGTCCCGGCGGCGGTCCGGTGGAGTGCGTCACTAAGGCACACCTAACCGCGATCCCCGATCCGGCCTGCGGAAACAGGGTCTGCCCCCGCCCTGCCCGCCGGCTCCCCCCGTGTCATTCGTAGACTGCCGGGCATGCGAGAAGAGCCCGCGGTCGACATCCTCGGCCTCGTCAAGCGGTACGGCTCGAAGACCGCCGTGGACGGGCTCGACCTGTCCATCGCGCGGTCCACCGTGACCGCCGTGCTCGGCCCCAACGGGGCAGGCAAAACGACCACCGTCGAGACCTGCGAGGGATACCGGCGGCCGGACGCCGGTACGGTCCGCGTCCTCGGCCTCGACCCCGTCACCCAGGCTGCCGCGCTGCGCCCCCGGATCGGCGTGATGCTGCAGTCCGGAGGGGTTTACTCCGGGGCGCGCGCAGAAGAGATGCTGCGCCACACCGCGGGCCTGTACGCCCACCCCCTCGACGTCGACCACCTCATAGAACGGCTCGGCCTCGGCTCCTGCGGCCGCACGACCTACCGCCGGCTCTCCGGCGGCCAGCAGCAGCGTCTGGCGCTCGCCATGGCCGTCGTCGGCCGCCCCGAACTGGTCTTCCTCGACGAACCCACCGCCGGCCTCGACCCGCAGGCCCGGCGCGCCACCTGGGAGCTCGTCCGCGATCTGCGCCGGGACGGCGTGACCGTCGTGCTGACCACGCACTACATGGACGAAGCCGAAGAGCTCGCCGACGACGTCGCGATCGTCGACGGCGGCAAGGTGATCGCCCAGGGCAGCCCGGAGCAGCTGTGCCGCGGCGGAGCCGAGAACACGCTGCGCTTCAGCGGCCGCCCCGCGCTCGATCTGGCCTCGCTGCTCAAGGCGCTGCCCGCCGATTCCGAGGCCGACGAGCTGACCCCCGGTTCGTACCGCGTCACCGGCAAGATCGACCCGCAGCTGCTGGCCACCGTCACCTCCTGGTGCGCCCAGAACGGCGTCATGCCGGACCGGATCTCGGTCGAGCGGCACACCCTGGAGGACGTCTTCCTCGAGCTGACCGGCAAGGAGCTGCGCGCGTGACCGCCCCGGGAACCTTCACCCCGCAGCCGGGCCCGGCCCCGCTGCCCCGCATGATCCGCGCCCAGGCCGCCCTGGAGACCCGGATGCTGCTGCGCAACGGCGAGCAGCTGCTGCTGACCGTGATCATCCCGTCCCTGCTGCTGGTGCTGTTCAGCAGCGTCGACGTCGTCGACACCGGCTCGGACGGCAAAACCGTGGACTTCCTCGCCCCCGGCGTCCTGGCGCTCGCCGTACTGTCCACGGCCTTCACCGGACAGGCCATCGCGACCGGCTTCGAGCGGCGCTACGGCGTCCTCAAACGGCTCGGCGCCTCCCCGCTGCCGCGCTGGGCCCTGATGACCGCCAAGACCTGCTCGGTGCTGGTCACCGAGGTGCTGCAGATCGCGCTGCTCACCGTGATCGCCCTCGCCCTCGGCTGGTCCCCGCACGGCAACCCGCTCACCGTCGCCCTGCTGCTGCTCCTCGGCACGGCCGCGTTCTCCGGCCTCGGCCTGCTGATGGCGGGCACCCTCAAGGCCGAGGCGACCCTCGCGGCCGCCAACCTGGTCTTCCTGCTGCTGCTCGTCGGCGGCGGGGTGATCGTGTCGCTGGACAAGTTCCCGGACGCGGTGCGCGCCGTGCTGCAGCTGCTGCCGATCTCGGCCCTGTCGGACGGGCTGCGGGACGTACTGCAGGACGGGGCGGGCGTGCCG
>NZ_MUNE01000824.1 GCF_002154605.1 Streptomyces milbemycinicus
CGGTCGGGGTGCCGGGGGCGGTGGGCGGCTTCGCCTCGGAGGAGCCGGCGGGCAGGACGTACTCGGTGATGGAGTATGCGGGGAAGGTGGTGGTGAACCCGCCGTCGGTCACCGGCTGATCGGCCAGGTGTTTGATCGAGGTGACGTCGTCCTGCCCGTAGCGGTAGACCTGCGCCGAGCCCGCGAGCCCGGTGCGGCCGGTCACGGACACCGGGGCGGTCAGATCGCCGGTGGTCTTGTTGACGACGATCACGGTCAGCGCGTGGTCGCTGTCGCGCTCGGCCGCGTAGACCGAAAGCTTCTCCTGGTCGGCGCTGGCCGACTGGACCGCGGTGTCGCCGAACGCGCCGCCGTTGCCGTCGTAGTTGCGGAACATACGGAAGGCGTAGGCGCCGGGGTCGGTGGACTTGGGCGGTGACCACAAGGTGGCCAGGTCAAGGTCCTCCCGGCCGAAGATGCCCAGCACATCGGCCTGCGCGAGGGCGCCGTCGATGTGGTCCAGCGCGCCCCAGTTGTACTCGGTGATGGCGAGCTTGGTGCCCGGGTAGTTCTCGTTGACCAGGGAGCGCATACGCGGGATGTACTGGACGGGCTGGTTGATCCAGCTCTCGTCAACGTACGTGGGGTCCCACAGCTGTCGCGTGGAACGCAGCCGCAGCTCCTGGGTGGCGGGGTCGTCATTGCCGCTGGACACCCCGGACTGCTGCGGGTAGATGTGGTTGTCGAAGTAGTCCAGGATGCGGCGGCCGTGGCTCTGCTCGTAGGCCTTCATCTGCTGGAGGTACCAGGGGGCGAACTGCTGCCCGCCGTGGGCCGCCCGGTCCGGGGGGTTGGACCAGCAGTCGCCGCCCTTTTCGTTGCAGGTCTTCTGGTCGAGGCCGGAGTAGATGAGGGAGTTCAGGCCCCAGCCGACCGGGCCGAGGGTCTGCGCACCGGGGTCGGCTTCCTTGATCGCGGCGGCGGTGGCGTAGGTGCTGTCGCGTATCTCGTCATAGCCCGCCCCGGCCGGGTGGACATCCCGGTGGGTGGTGAACCACAGGTCGGGCTCGTTGTCGAGGTTGTAGAAGCGCACCCCGCCGGCGTCCGCGGACCCGTAGGCGCGGTTCAGATACTCCACCCAGCCCTTGGTGAACTCCGGGCCGGCGGCGACGCTGGTGTCGGCGGGGTCGTTGCCGGTGACGTTGGTGTCGTCGCTCTTCACGCCGTTGCCGCAGTCCGGGCGCCACTGGGCGTCGCTGCCCTTCTGGGGCCCGTACTTGGCGATGCTGAAGCCGCAGGCGGCGTTGCGCGCCGCCGTCGTCGAGCCGACCATCGGCACGGTCAGTATGGTGTCGGTGCCCGTACGGCGGTTCTGGTCGACGAACTTGTCGGCTTCCGAGCCGTCCGGCAGCTGGGCGGTGCCGTTCTCGTAGTACAGGTTCTCGAAGTACCAGTCGGAGCCCGCGTTGTAGGCGTCGAGCTTGTAGTTGTAGCGGGTGGTGGCGTTTCCGCCCCACCGCCGTACCGGCAGTCGTAACTCCTTGGCCAGCGCCTCCTCGGCGAAGTTGATTCCGTAGATATGCGGGTCGATCGCGTGGCGCCCAGTGGTGGCGTCGACCCTGAGGGCGGGGCCGTCCGCGGCGGCGGAGGGCCGAGTGCCTCTGTCGGATAAGTCGCTGGCCTGGACGGGATCGGCCAGACCGGCACCGGCCACCAGCAGCGCCGCGGCCACCAGCGCGGCTCTTCGAGTCATGCGCATGGTCTCCTTCCATGCGGCCATGCGACACGGCTCAGCCACGCTCGCCCCGCACGGCGGGACACGGGCGCACGGGCCATGGCACCGAGGGGGCAGTGCCGTACGGCCTGACGACGGGGGGAATGGTGTGCGGGAGCGCATGGGAGCGCTCCCAAGAGCCTTCACATGGTCAGCGAGGTCCGGGGCGCTGTCAAGGGGCTCGAGCGGCAGAGCACCCCTGACCGGGGCGCGCTACAGTCGGCCACGTACGGGAAATTCCTTGAACTCCTTCGCCGGAACCGTCCCGGCCCGGCTGCTCAGCGACGTATCGCCATCGATGCCTCTGACGTGGAGCCACTTATGACCACACCACGGGACCTGTTGATCGTCGCCATGGACACGGTGCCCGACCGTCCGGTGGAGCGCGGAGATCTGTCGCTCGCGCTCGCGGGGGCCGAGATGATCGACCTCATCGGCGCGCATGCGCTCAGCCTGGACGGCGATGTCATCGTGCCGGGCCCGCAGCCGGCGATGGCCGATCGCCTGTTGGAAGAGGCCGCGTCGTCGCTGGATCGAGAGGCGCCGTACGAGGCGGTCGGCGACTGGCTGTGGCGCAGAGGCCGCGGTCTGTCCGCGGCCTACGCGGCCGAGCTGGAGCAGGAGGGGGAGATCACCCGCCGCCACCGCTGGACACCCTTCCGGACCAGTCGGCCGGTGCTGGCCGACTCGCCCGCGCACCGCGAAGCGGCGGACCGCTGGACATCGGACGAGCCCGTCCTCGCCGCGCTCGCGGCGGCCGTCGGGATCCGCGGCGAGCCGCCCGAGGACTCTCCGGCCGTGGCCGACGAGGCGGTGGTGACGGTGCTCGCCGCGGTGAATGACGCGGTCATGGAGCTGGAGGCCGTACGGCAGCGGCGGGCCATCGAGGAAGCGGCCTTCGACAACATCTGGCGAGGCGATTAGCGGGGCGCGCGATCGGCGAGGCCAACCGGGGTGCGAGGCCGCTCACAGACAGTTGCGTGTGAGCCATTCGTCGGCGTTGTAGGTGTCCTTCGCCGGGTCCGGTGCGATGGCGGGCTGTTCCTCGACGGTGTCCTCCAGGCGGATGCGCTGGGGCAGGGTGCCGAATCGAGCACGTCGTGCGGCCTCGGCGTTATCGCGTATCTGCTCGGGCTGTGCCATGTCGTCGCCTTCCATCACCGCTCTGGTGGGTGACGAGCCTTGCAGGAGTCACGGTCACCCGTCAAGATGGTGACGTGAATCTGGATCACGTATTTCTCTGCGGCAACCCTGCTCTCGACCTCGCCGCGACGCTCCGCGCCCGCCGTTCCGTGAGGTTCGAGATGTTCGTGTCGCCGGACCGGCTGGACGCCTGGTATCTGGAGTCGGGAATCGTCGACGCGGTCTCCGCAAGTCAGGAGGCCGATGTCGAGCAGGCGATCGCCGTACGGGAGGCCATCTACGGGCTGATCAAAGCCCGCGTCGCCGGGGACGCGTACGACGGCGAGGTGCTGGCCCTGGTGAACGGCATGGCCCGCAAGCCTCCCGCCACGCCCCAGCTCACCGCGTCGGGCCGGTGGACCGAGGCGACGCCGGAGGAGGTGCTGGCCACCGTGGCGCGGTACGCCGTCGAGCTTCTCGGCGGGCCGGATGTGCCGCTGCTCAAGGAGTGCGGCAACCCCGAATGCACCCGCGTCTACATCGACCGGTCGCGCGGTATGCGACGCCAGTGGTGCGGCATGGACTCCTGCGGCAACAAGGTCAAGGCGGCGGCCTATCGAGCCCGTAAGAAGCAGGCGCGGGTGGCCGAGGTCGGCTGACGCCGCACGGCCGGCGCCATCTGTCACGTGTCACGTGGATGGCGCCGACCGGGTGAGCGCCGTGTCAGCTCGCCTCCGCGCCCGGGCCGGTCGCGTCGGGGGCCTCGGCGTACTGCGCCACCCCGTGGCCGAACGACCAGTCGATCGACTCGTTCTCGGTCAGCACGATGAACACGTTCCGCGGCTCGGTCCCCGCGTACGCGTGGGCCAGCTCGGCGATCCGCCGGTACAGCGCCCGTTTCTGGGCGGGTGTCCGCCCGGAGCGCATCGTGATCGCGATGTACACGATGCCGTCGTCGCGCCGTATACCGAGGTAGTTGTCGTAGCGCAGGGTGCTGCCGACGCCGTCGTGGCCGGTCAGGACCTGGAACCGGTCGTCGGGCGGGAAGCCGATGGTCTCCACCATGGCGTCGTGTACGGCGCGGCCGAGCGCGTCGAGCCGGTCGCGGTCGGCCCCCAGTGCGTCGATGCGGACAAAAGGCATGCCGGCGGTTCTCCTCTCAGGGCTTGTCGCCTCGGAGCTTGTCGCTTCGGAGTCTGTCGTTGGCCACGCTCGTACATACTAGTAGGTACAGTCAACCTCGAGCGATGCTCACCTGCTCGAACCGGGTGGTGCTGTGGACCAGGGGATCACGGGAGCAGACCACCAGCCCCACGTAGTAGGGCGCGTCACCGAAGGCGGGGATCGCTCCCTCGGCGAGCGAGGTCCAGGTGGCACCGTCATCGCCGGACACGGCGGCGGCGAAGGCGGTCCCGGTGCGCCTCAGCCGCAGCAGACAGGGGAGTTGGACACCGCCACTGCTCGTGCCGGAGAAGCCGGAGAAGGCAGAGGCACCGGCCACGGTGGTGCGCAGCATCAGCTGCGCGGTGGCCCCGCCCGTGACGATCGCCCCGGCCGCCTGGTCGAACGGCGACAGGGACTTGGCCATGAGCAGCCCCACCCGGTCCGAGGCGGCGGCGCCCGCGCGGGAGACGAGCCGGGCGGTGATCTCGCAGTCGCCGGTGACGGGCTGCCGCACGAACTGCCCTGTCATTCCCTGGCCGTTGACGTTGAGATCGACCCCGGCACCGCGGACCACAAAGGTCCCGTCGTCGTACGCGGTGCTGCCGGGCGTACGGATCGCCACCACGCCGAAGGTCCCGAACGCGCGGTCGTCGAGGACCGTGTCGCCGAGATCGCCGTACGACCAGGGCTCGGGCGGAGGCGTGCCCACCGTGAGCGTGAGCGTGCCCGTCGCGGTCCCGGCCGCGTTGCCCGCGGTGGTGGTGACGCGGAACTCGCCTGTTTCGGTGGGTGTTCCGGAGATGAGCCCGGTGCGCCGGTCGACGCTCAGCCCCTTGGGCAGACCGTCGGCGAGGAACCGTACGGGCTCGTGCGAGGCCCGGAGCAGATGGCGGAAGGGGACACTTCGGTTCGCGAACGCGGTGGCGGGGGAGGCGAGTTGTGGCGTGGTGGGGG
>NZ_MUNE01000825.1 GCF_002154605.1 Streptomyces milbemycinicus
TCCACACCCGCACCGCCTCCCGCGACCGCGCCCTCCGCCACCGCCTCACCCAACCCGCCCGCGACCTGGACCTGTGCGTCGCCACCTCCTCTCTGGACTTCACCACCGACACCCCATGGGGCCCTTGGTGGACCCCGCTCGAACCCGCAGCCCGCCGCACGACGCTCACCGCCCTCGCCACCCACTGGACCGACCTGACCCCGGCCGCCGGACTCGAACCCACCGACGCCGACACCGCCCTGACCCTCCCCGTCCCCCCACTGCCGCCCGCAACACCAGCCTGATGAGCATGCTCGTCAAGGCCACCACTGGCATCGGCTGCACGATCGTGGCACTACCGCTCCTGGCCGCCCTCCTGGTAGCCGCTCTCCTCGACTCGCTCATCCCCGGCTCCAGCAGCTCCACGACCACCCCGGGCAAGAACGCTCTGTCCGACGTTCCGCCGGCCATGCTGGACCTCTACCAGCAGGCCGCCCCTGAATGCCCGGGCCTGTCCTGGACGATCCTCGCCGCGATCGGCAAGGCTGAGACCAACCACGGCCGCCACCCGACCATGAAATCCCCGGCAGGCGCGGTCGGGCCCATGCAATTCCTGCCATCCACTTTCAGGACCTACGCACATCCGGTACCCCCGGGCGGGAAACGACCGCCGACCCCGTGGGATCCAGTCGACGCCGTGTTCGCCGCAGCACGCCTGCTGTGCGCGAACGGCGCCCGGCACAGCCAGAGCCTCAAGCGCGCGATCTACGCTTACAACCACTCCCACGCCTACGTCGCTGGCATCCTGCGGATCGCACGACGCTATGCCGCCGCCTCCCCGGCAACTAGTCCCGCACCCGCCACCGGCTCCGCGCGCGCATCAAATGCAGTCGTCTTCGCACGCCGCCAGCTCGGCACGCCGTACGTGTGGGGCGGTGATGGCCCCGCCGAGGGCGGCTTCGACTGCTCCGGCCTGACCAAAGCCGCCTACGCCAGCATCGGGATCACCCTCCCGCGCGTGGCACAAGACCAGTACGACGCCGGACCCCGCCTGGCCGCCCGAGAGCATCCCCTGCCCGGAGATCTCCTGTTCTTCGGCACCGGCCCCCAGGCCATCACCCACGTCGGGATCTACACAGGACACCACCGCATGATCGACGCACCCCGCCCCGGGGCCGAGGTCCGCGAGGCCCGAGTCCGGCTGACCGGCGCCGCATATCAGGGTGCGACCCGCCCGAATATGCGCGGTGCCCGGTGAGCCAACAGCCCAGCCAGGCCGAAGTCGATGCCCTGCTGCGCGCCCTGGTGCGCATCCTGGCCGGCGTCGCCGTCCTCGCACTCGTCTTCACCGCCGTCAACGTCACCCTCTTCGCCACCGACCACCACATCCCCTGGCCCATCGCCCTCCTCCTGGACCCGATGGTCGCCCTCACCCTCACCACCGTCCTGTACGCCGACGCCCGCCTCGCCGCCTGGGGCATCCCCCCACCACGCTGGTCAACCACCCTGCGCTGGTCATCCGGCCTCGCCGCAACCCTCATGAACACCTGGACCTCGCTGTGGCCCGACGACCACATCGGCTGGCCCCGCCACGCCAACCCCGCCGGAGTGCTCCTGCACTCCGTACCCCCACTGCTCCTCATCGGCCTGACCGAAACCATCGCCGCCTACCGCCGTTGCACCAGCCACCTGCACCCGCACCCGCACCCGGCCACCGCACCCCAGCAGGTGCACCCGCACCCCGCCGCCGAACCGCTCCGGGAGCAGAACGGGAGCACTCCGGGAGCACCCGCACCCGCCATCCGACCACCCGCCCGAACCCCGCAC
>NZ_MUNE01000826.1 GCF_002154605.1 Streptomyces milbemycinicus
GGTGGCGGGCGTTTCGGCCGGCGTTTCGGCGGTGCTGGGCGGCGCGCTGTGCAGCCGCAGCGCGAGCCAGGCCGTGGACTGGCCGGCCAGACTGCGGCCGATGTCCAGGCCGAGCAGGTCGCTGATGAGGCGGATGCGCGCGGCGAGCGTATTGCGGTGGATCTTGAGATGGCGGTTGGCGGCGCCGCCGAAGCTGAGCCATGAGCCGAGCGTGCCCAGCAACTCCTGCGGCCCCGGGTCGGCGCGGCGCGGCGGGACGTACCGCAGGCAGGGCCCCAGCAACTCAAGCGCCCACAGCCGCCCCTCGGGGCTCGCGAGCGCCGTGGTGTCGGTGTGTCTGCCGAAACCGGCGTACCGCAGGGGCGCGCCACGGGCCACGGCGAGGGCGTGGATCGCCTGCTCGTAGCCGGCCGCGGTGTCCCGCAGCGGGTGCTCGGCGCTGGTGCCGATCCGGCACTCGGGGACCCGCTGGACGATCAGCCGGGCGAGCCCGTCCGCGCGCTCCCTCTCCTTTTCCCCTTCCCCCTTCGGTCCCGGCGGTACGAGCGCGATGAGGTGGTTGGAGCGCACGGGGCAGGGCACGATCCACGCCCGGCCCCGGGCCACTTGGTCGATTCGGGCCGCGATCTCGCGCCGCCTGCGGACCGGACACTCGATCACATATACGCGGGCGAGGGCAGGCAGGGCCGGGCCCAGCGCCCCGGCGATCCGTTGCGCGGCGGGCACGCTGCCGACCATGAGGAGATGCAGCACCGCCTCGCGGCTGTGCGCCTCGGCCGATTCGACGCGCCGCCGGGCCCGCTCCGCCTCCTCCAGCCGCCAGCAGAGCGCGAGGGTGCGGGCGGCGTCGGCGAGCAGCACCCCGCAGCGCGGGTCATCGGGCCCGACGACGGCGAGGTACGGCGGCTCGTCCCCGCCTGCGGCGTCGCCGTGGCCGAGCCGGACCAGGTGTACGCAGCGGCCACCCTCGCCGCCGAGCACCGCGGAGGGCGCGCCGCGGCGGCGCAGTTCGACGGCGGCAGCAGAGGCAGCAGAGGCGGCAGAGGCGGCGGTGGCAGCGGGGGCGGTGGCCGGCGTGTCCGGGCCCGGGTCCGGCTCCGGTGTGGCGAGGACCGTGCCCGTGGGGCCGATCAGCGCGGCGAGGCCGCCGGTGCGGCGGGTGAGCCAGGCGAGGATGGCGCGTACGGACTCCGGTTCCGCGGCGAGGCGGGCCAGGGCGAGCACGTCGTCGGCGCGGTCGGCCCGCGCTTCCGATGACGCTGGTCCCATGGGTGAAAACTGTAGTGCTGCGGCTTTCGGGTGGCGACGGTGATGTCGGCTAAGGTCGGCCGGGTGACCGCCGTCATAGCCGCGATGCTTACCGCCGTCGTCGGCGTTCTGGGCACGCTCTTCGCCCCCTTGCTCCAGCAACGCATGACCGCCCGGCAGCGCGCCGAAGAGGCGCGCGTCGAGGACCGGCGGCGCCACCTCGAGGAGCGCCGGACCGCCTACATCGCCATGAACCGGGCCTCCCGCCAGTTCCACACCCTGCTCAAGGACGCCCTGCACCGGATCAGGGACGGCGTCTACACGGAGGAGGACCGCACCGGGCTCGAGGAGGCCCGGCGCGAGTACCGGGACTGCTACGCCCAGGCGCAGATGACCGTCCCCGAGCGGGTCCTGGCGGCGTCCCGCGAGCTCAACACCGTGCTCGCCGGGATCGACGCCATGGCCAAGCGGATCGACCGTGGCCTGCCGGGCGAGGGGGAGACCGCCGCGGCGGCGCTGATCGAGCTCAAGGAGGCCGAGCCGAGGCTGTCGGCGATGCGCCGGGTGATGCGCGAGGACCTGGGCATCACGGATTGACGGGCGCCGCCCGTCACCCGTCGCCCGCCGCACGCCCGCTCACCCCCGCGCCGCCACCCGCGGCTCGCCGCGGAAGACCTGCGCCATGTGTCAGTCGATGTGCTCATCGGCGACCGGCGCGCTGTCCGCCCGCGGCCCGAGCACCGGCCGCCCGCCCAGCCGCAGCACATACGCGTGGGCGGCCTCGCTGCGGCCGGTGAACTGCCGTGACACCAGGATCCGTCGCTTCCCGTCGAGGCCCAGCACGCCCTTGTCGAACAGCTTGTGGTGGAGGGAGCACAGACACAGCCCGTTGGAGAGGTCGTCGGGGCCCGCGAAGGCCCACCACCGCACATGCGCGGCCTCCAGGCCCACCGGCGTACGGCCGCCCGCCCCGCCGCGCGCCCGACCGCCCGTGCCCTCGATCGCCCCGTCGTAGCCGCAGAACGCACAGCGGCGTTCGTACGCCGTCAGCACCCGCTCCCGCATTTCGGCGGCCCCGTGGCGGATCCGGCGGGTGCCGCGCGCTCCGTCGTCGGCGGTCAGGTCGAGACCGACGGCGTCGGCGAGGTCGGGGTGGAGGGAGGGCGCGAAGTGCTGGCCGAGGAGGAGTTGAGCGAGGCGGCCGAGCAGGGCGGGGTCGGCGGTCAGCGCGTCCCGCAGGCCGGGGGCGAGCCGCCCGGCCGCCCCGCTGGCGCGCAGCGCGCCCAGCGCCGTGCCCGGGCTGCCCTCGCCCGCGTCGGTCCGTACCTCCCACACCCCGTCGTTCACCAGGTGGTGGAACGGATACGCGGCGCTGGTGGGGCGCCTGGGCCCGTACTCCGCCAACAGCCGTTTGAGATCCGCCTCGACCTCGGTGAACCGCAGCGCGTCGCCCGCGTCCTGCTGGAACCGGCCCAGCGCGTACAGCATGAGCAGCGGCTTGTGCGGCGCCCGCTCCCCGTTCTGCGACCACTGCCGCAGCGTGCGTACGCGCTCGGCCCAGCCCATCCGCTCGATCCCCTCCATGCCGCCACGGTAACGGGGGAGTTGGGGTGGCATGCTGGACCACGTGGCTGGGCCGCGTATCGACGGGTCCGGGTACGACAGAACGGACAGAACGGGGAGAGGCGCATCGTGGACGCTCTGCTGGTGGCGAATCAGCTCGTGCCGTACGTCACGGCGGCGGTCGGCGCGTACGGGACGGCCGCGTTGACCCGCGCGGCCGACGCGGGCGCCGATGCGACCGTCTCGCTGGGGCAGCGGATTCTCCAGCGGCTGCGGGGGCGGGAGGAGAGCCGCGAGGGCATCGACGAGGCGGTCCAGGACCTGGCCGCCGCGCCCGAGGACGAGGACTTCCAGGCGGCGCTGCGGGCACAGATCAAGCGGGCGCTGCTCGCCGACGCCGAACTCACCGCCGAACTCGCCCGTTTGCTGCCCGTCGGCGGTACGTCCTTCACCGCCTCCGGCCAGGGCGCCGTCGCCGTCCAGCACAACTCCGGCATCATCAGCACCGGAAGCGACGCCACGATCCAGCGATGACGCAGCAGCCGTTCAGGCCCGGGGAGGCGTCGGGGGACCGGGCCGTGGCCGTGGGCCACAACCAGGGCATCGTCAGCACCGGGGACGGGGCCGTCATCGACAACCGCACGGTGCGGCTGCCGGCCGAGGCGGTCAGGGGCCCGGCGGAGGTGGCGGCGCCGCCCGGGCTGAACAATCTGCCGGCGCCGCGCAGCGGGGTGTTCGTCGGCCGCGAGGAGGACCTGGCGCGCCTCGACGCGGCCACCCGCGCCGAAGCCGAAGCCGAAGCCGACGCCGACGCCGAGGCCGAAGCCGACGCCGAGGCCGACGGCACTGTCCCGGTCGTCGTGCACGGGCTCGGCGGCATGGGCAAGAGCACCCTCGCGCTGCACTACGCCCACCGCCACCGCGACCGGTACAACCCCATCTGGTGGATCCCCGCCGAGTCGGCCGGCACCATCGGCCTCGGCCTCGCCGCCCTCGCCGCGCATCTGAACCCGTACGCCGACCTCACCGCCGCCTCCGGCGCCGAGGCCGCCGCCTGGGCCACCACCTGGCTGCAGGCCCACGACGGATGGCTGCTGGTCTTCGACGACGCCGCCGCGCCAGGCGATCTCGCACCGCTGCTCGGCTCCCTCACCACCGGGCGGCACCTCATCACCAGCCGCCGCGCCACCGGTTGGCATCACCTCGCCCGGCCCGTGGCACTCGACACCCTCACCCCCGACGCCGCACTGGACCTGCTCATGCGCATCACCCACTCGACCGACGGCGATGGCGCCCCCGAGCTCGCGGAGCTGGCCGCCGAACTCGGCCACCTCCCGCTCGCCCTGGAGCAGGCCGCCGCGTACATCCAGCACACCGCGCTGACCCCCGCCGCCTACCTGGCGCGGCTGCGCCGCCACCCGGCGCGGATGTTCGCCACGTCAGCGGATGCCATGTCAGCGGAGGCCATCTCAGCCGATGCTGCGTCGGCCGATGCCTCCTCCGCCGGAGCGGACGCCGCCCAGCAGCGCACCATCGCCCGTATCTGGCAGCTCACCCTGGGCGCCATCGGCGCCCGGGACCCGCTCGCGGTCGAGATTCTGCGTACGGCCGCCTGGTTCGGCCCCGACGATGTGCCGCGCGATCTGGCCGAGGCGCTGGACGACGATCCGATCGCTGTCGACGAGGCGCTGGCGCTGCTCCACGCGTACAGCATGATCACCCTCACCCCGCGCACCTTCGCCGTCCACCGGCTCGTCCAGGCCGTCGCCCGTACCCCCGACCCGGCCGATCCGCACCGCGCCGCCGACGCGATCGCCGGGGCCCGGCGCCGCGCCGCGGAGCTGCTGGCCGCGGCCCTGCCCGAGGACCCGCTGTTCAATGTGGCCGGGTGGCCGCGCTGGCGGGAGCTGCTGCCGCATATCGAGGCATACGCGGCGCTGACCGAACCGACCGCGCCCGACCAGGACGACGAGGCGATCGACCGCGTGCTGTTCGAGGCGTCGGCCTTCGTCCTCGGGGAGGGCCGTACGGACCGGGCCATCGCCTTCGCCGAGCGCTCCGTCGCGGCCTCCGAGCGGCTGCGCGGCCCCGACCACCCGCGCACACTGAGCTCCCGCAGCTATCTCGCGAGCGCCTGCCGCTCGGCGGGTGATCTGGATCGCGCGACGCCGCTTCACGAGCGCAACCTGGCCGACTGCGAGCGGATCCTGGGCCCCGACCACCCGGACACCCTCGCCTCCCGTTCCAACCTGGCCCATCTGTACGCGCTGGCGGGCGATCCGGACCGGGCGGCCCCGCTCCACGAGCGCAACCTCGCCGACTACGAACGCACCCTGGGCGCCGACCACCCGCACACCCTGGCCTCGCGTGCCAACCTGGCCACCGTCCACCGCTCGGCCGGCGATCTGGACCGCGCCCTGCCGCTGCTGCAACGAAACCTCGCCGACCACGAGCGGATCCTCGGCCCGGACCACCCCGAAACCCTCACTACCCGCTCCAACCTGGCCTACGCGTACGAGCTGGCGGGCGACCCGGACCGGGCCGTTCCGCTGCACGAGCGCGTGCTGGCCGACCGCGAGCGGGTCCTCGGCTCCGCCCATCCGCACACCGAGCTCGCCCGGGACCTGCTCACCAGGGCCCGCGCCGCACGCCCTTGATCCCCTACTCCGGTTCGCCCGCGCCACCTACATTGGCCGGATGACCAACGACTTGGTGGGTAACGAGCCTTTGCCGCGCCGCCGCATCGGCGTGATGTTCGACCGGGACCGCAAGCCGGAAGAGCTGTCCGCGTTCGCACGGGCGGTGGAGGAGTACGGAGCGGACGACCTGTGGGTCGTCGAGGACCTGGGCTGGGCCGGGGCGATCAGCTCGGCGACGCTCGCGCTGGCGGCCACCGAGCGGCTGCGCGTCGGCATCGGGATCGCCCCGGCCCCGCTGCGCAGCCCGGCGCTGCTCGCCATGGAACTGGCCATGGTGGCCCGGGTGTTCCCGGGTCGCTTCATTGCGGGCGTCGGGCACGGCGTGCCGGAGTGGATGGCCCAGGTCGGCGCCGCGTCCCCGACCCCGCTGGCGCTGCTCGAAGAGACGATCACGGTGGTGCGCACCCTGCTGCGCGGCGAGACGGCCACCCTCGACGGCCGGGCCGTGCACATCGACGGCGTGACCCTGGTCCACCCGCCCGCCGAG
>NZ_MUNE01000827.1 GCF_002154605.1 Streptomyces milbemycinicus
GTCGCCGACGGGTTGCGGGCGTTCGATGCGGCGCTGGCTTCCGGGGCGGCGACGGTGACGGCCTCGCGTGTGGACACCGCTGCCCTGCGTACTCGCAGGGGTGAGATTCCCGCGCTGTTGCGCGGACTGGTCCCGGCGTCGCGCAGGCTGAGCCGACAGGCCGCGGGCGGCGGTGACGCCGACGGCCTCAAGCGGCAGCTGTCCGGGCTGGACACACAGGAACGGGCGCGGGTGCTGACCGATACGGTGCGCGGCCACGTCGCCATGGTTCTCGGACACGGGTCGGCCGAGATGGTCGATCCGGACCGCAACTTCGGTGAAATCGGGCTCGACTCGCTGACCGCGGTGGAACTGCGCAACCAGCTGAACGCGGCGACCGGACTCCGGCTGCCCGCCACCTTGGTCTTCGACTACCCCACCGCGCGGGACATCGCCGCGTTCGTGGGTTCGGAGCTCATGCCCGAGGCGGCCGACACCGATGGGGCAGGACACGAGGAGCGGGTGCGCCGCGTGCTGACCAGCATCCCGCTCAGCAGGCTGCGCGACGCCGGCCTGCTGGACACCCTGCTGGAACTCGGCGGAGCCAGCGCCACGCCGCGGGACGGGGCCGAGGACGCGGACGGGGCCGACCAGCCCGACTCGATCGACGCGATGGACAAGAACGATCTGATCGACATGGCGTTCAACAGCCTTGGCCTTGAGGGTGCCACCTGGGAAGAGGGTAACTGACATGACCGACTCCGATGAGAAGCTGGTCAGTGCGCTTCGCCTGTCGCTGAAGGAGAACGAGCGCCTGCGGGTGCAGAACGCCAAGCTCTCCGGCGCGACGCGGGAGCCCGTGGCCATCGTGGCGATGAGCTGCCGCTACCCCGGCGGTGTCACCTCGCCCGAGGAGCTGTGGCAGCTGGTGGCCGACGGCGTCGATGCGGTGTCGGACTTCCCGACCGACCGTGGCTGGGACATCGACGGCGGCTACGACCCGGAGCCGGGCAAGGCGGGGAAGTTCTACGCCCGCGAGGGCGGCTTTCTGCACGACGGCGGGGAGTTCGACCCGGCCCCGTTCGGCATCAGCCCCGTCGAGGCGCTGCACATGGACCCGCAGCAGCGGCTGCTGCTGGAGTGTTCATGGGAAGTGCTCGAGCGCGCCGGTGTCGACCCGCTGTCCCTGAAGGGCGCCACCACCGGGGTGTTCACCGGGGCCATGCACCACGACTACGCACTCGGCCAGCCCGTCAGCACCACCTCGGGCGGCAGCCTGCTCAGCGGCGGCGTCTCGTACACCCTCGGGCTCGAAGGCCCCTCCGTCACGATTGACACCGCATGTTCGTCCTCGCTGGCCGCCGTCCATCTGGCCTGCCAGGCGCTGCGCCGCGAGGAGTGCGGTCTCGCGCTCGCGGGCGGTGTCACGGTGATGGCGACCCCCCAGCTCTTCAAGGTCTTCTCCCAGCAACGCGGACTGGCACCCGACGGCCGCTGCAAGTCCTTCTCGGACGCCGCCGACGGCACCGGCTGGGGCGAGGGCGCCGGGATGCTGCTCCTGGAGCGGCTGTCCGACGCGCGCCGCAACGGCCACCCGGTGCTCGCGGTGATCCGCGGCAGCGCCGTCAACCAGGACGGCCGCAGCAGCGGACAGACCGCGCCGAACGGCCCGGCGCAGCAGCGGCTGATCCGCCAGGCCCTCGCGAACGCGGGCCTGTCCGCCGCCGATATCGACGCGGTGGAGGCACACGGCACCGGCACCACCCTGGGAGACCCGATCGAGGCCCAGGCCCTGCTCGCAACGTATGGGCGGGGCCGGGAAGGCCATCACCCGCTGTTGCTGGGCTCCATCAAGTCCAACATCGGGCACACCCAGGCGGCCGCCGGGGTCGCGGGCGTGATCAAGATGGTCATGGCCATGCGTCACGGCACCCTGCCCCGTACGCTGCACATGGACGCGCCCTCCGCACAGGTCGACTGGTCGGCGGGTGCGGTGGAGCTGCTGACCGAACCGGTGGCGTGGCCGGAGACGGGACATCTGCGCCGCGCGGGTGTCTCCGCGTTCGGGGCCAGCGGCACCAATGTGCATGTGATTCTGGAGCAGAACCCGCCCGGCGAAGAACCCGAAATTGCTCGTCCGGAGTGGTGCGGGGCGGTCCCCTGGGTGCTCTCCGGCAGGACACCGGAGGCGCTGCGCGCCCAGGCCGCCCGGCTGCTGGCCACCGTGTCGGGGAACGACGGGCCCGCCCCGGCCGATATCGGGTTTTCGCTGGTCACCGGCCGGACCAGGTTCGAGCACCGCGCCGCCGTGGTCGGCCGGGACCGCGAGGAGTTCGTACATGGGCTCGCCGCGCTGGCCACCGGCACACCCGCCACCGGGGTGGTGACCGGGGCCGCCCGCGAGGCGCCGAGGGTCGTGTTCGTGTTCCCGGGCCAGGGCACGCAGTGGACCGGCATGGCGACAGAACTGCTCGAGTCCAACGCCGTCTTCCAGCAGACGATGCTGGCGTGCGAGAACGCGCTGTCGAAGGTCGTGGACTGGTCGCTGCCGGCGGTCCTCGACGATCAGGACGCGCTCGACCGGGTGGACGTGGTCCAGCCGGCGCTGTGGGCGGTGATGGTCTCGCTCGCCGCGGTGTGGCGCTCCTGCGGCGTGGAGCCGGCCGCGGTGGTGGGCCACTCCCAGGGCGAGATCGCCGCCGCCTGTGTGGCGGGCGCGCTGTCGATCGAGGACGGGGCGCGGGTGGTGGCCCTGCGCAGCAGGATCATCGCCGAAGTGCTCGCCGGGCAGGGCCGGATGATGTCGATCCCCGAGCCGCTGGAACAGGTCGAGCGGCGACTCGCGGAGTCGGAGTCGGAGCCGGCGGGAGGCTTCGCGGACGCCGTGTCGATCGCGGCGGTGAACGGACCGTCGTCCGTGGTGGTCTCCGGCGGGGCCGAAGCGGTCGAGAAGTTGCACACCGCCCTGGTGGAGGAGGGCGTCCGCGCCCGGCTGATCGAGGTGGACTACGCCTCGCACTCCGTACAGGTGGAACAGATCGCCGACCGGCTGGCCGAGGCCCTTGCCCCGATCCGCCCCCGACCCTCGGACATCCCCTTCTACTCCACCGTGGACGACGGCTGGCAGGACACGGAAGGACTGGACGCCGGGTACTGGTACCGCAATCTGCGCCAACCGGTCCGGTTCGAACCCGCGGTGCGGGCCCTGCTGGACAAGGGGTTCCGCGGGTTCGTCGAGATCAGCAGCCACCCGGTGCTGACGGTCGGCGTACAGGAGTCCGTCGACCGCGCCGAGGTACGGGCGGTGGCCACCGGCTCGCTGCGCCGCGACGAAGGCGGCTGGGACCGGATGGTGCTCTCGCTGGCCACCGCGCATATGGGCGGGGTGGCCGTGGACTGGCCGGCGGTGTTCGCGGACACCGGTGCGCGCCGCGTGGACCTGCCCACGTACGCCTTCCAACGCCAGCGGTACTGGCTCGACAGCGAGATCGGTGTGGGTGATCCGGTGTCGTTGGGGTTGGGTGTGGTGGGGCATCCGGTGTTGGGCGCGGTGGTGGTGTCTGCGGGT
>NZ_MUNE01000828.1 GCF_002154605.1 Streptomyces milbemycinicus
GGTGGTTGAAGTCCCGCTCACCGAGGGGGTGTTGGGGCGGTTGCGTGGGGTGTCGGAGCGGGAGGGTGTGTCGTGGTTCATGGCGGTGGCGGCGGGGTTCGCGGGGGCGTTGCATCGGTGGAGTGGTGAGCGGGATGTGACGTTCGGGTGTCCGGTGGCGAATCGTGCGGGTGAGCGTTTTGGTTCGGTGGTGGGGCCGTGTACGAACACGGTGGTGATCCGGTCTGTGGTGGACGGGGACACGACGGTGGTGTCGTTGTTGCGGGGGATGCGGGAGCGGGTGTTGGAGGCGCTGGAGGATCAGCACGTACCGTTCGACCAGGTGGTCGCCGCGCTGAACCCCGAGCGCCGCTACGGCATCACCCCGTACGCCGACCTCGCCCTGACCCCCGTCGTCCCCGAGACCCGGGCCCCGTCGCTCGGCGGCCACCGCCTGCGGCGGTTCGCGCTGAGCGGTGAGGGCGCCGACTGGGCCGCCAAGGGCGCCGTGACGGTGTCCTTCCAGGAGCAGAACGGCACCCTGCGCGGGCTGCTGGCCTACCGTGGCGATCGCATCGCCCGCGCGGAGGCCGAACGCCTGGCGGCCCTGACCGCCGCGGTGCTCGCCGACCTCGTGGACCGGCCCGACCGCCCGCTGGCCTCGCTGCCCCGGATCGGCACCGACGAGCGCGTCGCGCTCGCCGCGCTCGAGGACGGGCCCGCAGCCGCGCCGCCCACGACGGTGCCGCAGCTGATCGCCGCGCGCGTCAGGGCCACACCGGACGCCACGGCCGTCGACACCCCCGAGGGCCAGCTCAGCTACGCCGAGCTGGACACCCGCGCCCGTCGGCTCGCGGCGCGCATCGCGCAACCGGTGCGCCAAGGGGAACCGGTCGTGGCCGTGCTGCTCGACCGGGGGCCCGACCTGGTCGTGGCGATGCTGGCGGCGTGGTATGCCGGTTGTGCGTACTGCCCGGTGGACCCCGGATATCCGTCTGAGCGCGTCGCGTACATCCTCGACGACCTGGGCGCGCGGGTGGTCCTCACCGACGGGACGCCGAGCCCTCAACTGCCCGACAAGACAACGGTGTTCGACGTGACCGAGGCGACCCGGAACACCGCTGGCGCGGCGCCCGAGCCGCCCGGCGCCGACGACCCGGCGTATGTCGTCTACACCTCGGGCTCCACCGGACTGCCCAAGGGCGTTGTCGTCCGCCACGGAGGGCTCGCCCAGCATGCCCTGTGGTTCGCCGATCTGCTCGCCCTGGGGCCGGCCGACCGGGTGAGCCAGCTCATCAACGTCGGCTTCGACGCCGCCGTCTCCGAGATCTGGCCGACCCTGACCGCGGGCGCGGCGCTCGTCCCGCACCGCGGCACCGTGTTCCCCGGCGAGGTGTCCGGGTGGCTGGACACCCACCAGGTGACCGTCGCCGTCGTGCCCGCGGCGCTCGCCGAGACCATCTGGGCACACGGCGAGCCGCCCCGCGCACTGCGCCAACTGGTCTACGGTGGCGCGGCGCTCGGCTCCGCGCCACCGCCCGGCCTGCCGTACGGGCTGGTCAACTGCTACGGGCCGACCGAGGCGACCGTGACCGCGGCCGGCCACACCGTCACCCCAGGCGAGGCGGACTTCCGCCCGGGGCGGGTCGGCCGTCCGGCGGCCGGGGTACGCGTTTACGTGGTCGACGAGTCGGGCCACCGCTGCCCCGTCGGCGTCAAGGGCGAAATCCTCATCGGCGGCGGCGGAGTGGCGCTCGGCTACTGGCGGCGCCCCGAGCTGACGGCCGAGCGGTTTCTTCCCGACGGCCCCGAGGGCGCGCCCGGCCCCGTCTACCGCACCGGGGACCTGGGGCGCTGGCTGCCCGATGGAACACTGGAGTTCATCGGCCGGGCGGACCGTCAGCTCAAGGTGCGCGGCCACCGTATCGAGCCGGAGGAGATCGAGGCCCGGCTGGCGGCGCATCCGCTGGTCGCCCAGGCCGCCGTACGCGCCTTCGAGGCCGCGTCCGCGCGCCTGGTGGCGTACGCGGTGCCCAGCGCCGAACCCGCCGCGGCCCCCGCGACCGCGAACACAACCACAACCACAACCACAGCCGCAACCGCGACCGCGAACACAACCGCAGGCGTGGCCGCGACCCAGGCCGTGCTCGCGGCGCTGCGCGAGACGCTGCCGCCGCCACTGGTCCCGGACGCTCTGGTCTGGCTCGATGAGTTGCCGCTCACCCCGCACGGCAAGGTCGACCACGCGGCCCTGCCCCGGCCCGGGCGCGCGGATCTGGTGGGCGTGGCTTCGGCCGTGGCGCCCCAGGGAGACCGGGAGCGGCGTATCGCGGCCCTGTGGCGCGAGGTGCTGGGCGTGGACACCGTCGGCGTCCACGACAACTTCTTCGACCTCGGCGGCGACTCGCTGCGCCTGGCCACCCTGCAGCGCCGGCTGGAGGGCGCCTTCGGTATCGAGCTGCCCGTCCAGCGGCTCTTCGAACACGCCACGGTCCACGCCATGGCCCGGGCGATCGACGGGCCCGACGAGCGCGAACACGCCTCCTCGGCGGCGGAGGACTTCCGGGAGCGGGCGCGGAAGGGACGCCGGGCCAGACAGCGCGACCGACGCCCGACGACCGGCCGGAAGGAGGAGGAGACCGATGCATGAGGACGCCGTGGCTGTCGTCGGCATGGCCTGCCGACTGCCGGGCGCCAGGGACGTCCGCGCGTTCTGGGACAACTTGGTGGCAGGCCGGGACACCGTCTCCCGGTTCACCCCGGACCAGCTCGCCGCCGCGGGTGTCGACCGACGGCTCGCGGAGCGGCCGGACTTCGTGGCCGTCCGCGGAGTGGTGGCCGGAGCCGACCGCTTCGACTGGTCGTACTTCGGCTACAGCCTCGGCGAGGCCCGTGGCATCGACCCACAGCAGCGGGTGTTCCTGGAGTGTGCCAGCACCGCCCTGGACGACGCGGCCATCGACCCGCACCGTTTCCCGGGTCCGATCGGGGTGTTCGCCGGATGCGACGCCGTGCCCCTGGGCGCCTCGCAGGAAGAGCTGGTCAGCCAGACCCTCGGGCGCGACAAGGACTTCCTGGCGACCCGGGCCGCGTACAAACTCCGGCTCACCGGCCCCGCGTTGACGGTGCAGACCGCCTGCTCCACCTCGCTGGTCGCGGTGCACCAGGCGGTGCAGAGCCTGCTCGGATACGAGTGCGACGCCGCCCTCGCCGGGGGTGTGGGGCTCTTCTTCCCGCAGGTGACGGGCTATGTGTACGAGGAGGGCGGCATCCTGTCGCCCGATGGCCACTGCCGCCCGTTCGACGCCGCCGCCGCGGGCACCGTCTCCAGTTCGGGGGCGGGCGTCGTGGTGCTGCGCCGGCTGGAGGACGCGCTGCGCGACGGCGACCAGGTGGTGGCCGTCATCCGGGGCACGGCCGTCAACAACGACGGCGGAGACAAGGCCGGGTTCACCGCGCCCTCGCCCGGCGGGCAGCGCGATGTCATCCTGGCGGCCCTGGGCCGGGCCGATGTCGACCCGGCGGACATCGGCTACGTCGAGGCACACGGCACCGCCACCCGGCTGGGCGACCCGGTGGAAGTGGCCGCGCTCACCGGCGCGTTCCGCACCACCACGGACGCGGTCGGGTCCTGTGTCCTGGGCGCGGTCAAGGGCAACATCGGACACACCGGCTCCGCCTCCGGCGTCAGCGGCCTGATCAAGACGGCGCTGCTGCTCCGGCACCGGGAGCTGGTGCCGACCGCGCACTTCCGGCGGCCCAACCCGCTGATGAAGCTCGAAACCACGCCGTTCACCGTCGCCGACCGCCACGGCCCGTGGCCCGAGGGCCGGCCGGTGCTCGCCGGCGTCAGCTCGTTCGGCGTCGGCGGGACCAACGCGCACGCCGTCCTGGAGGCCGCCCCGACGCCGCCCGCCACCCGCGCGGGAGCGCGCGGGCCGCGCCTGCTGGCGCTGTCCGCCGCGTCCCCCGAGGCGCTGCGCACCGCCCGGAGCGAGCTGGCCCAGCGGCTGCGGGACGACCCGGCGCCTCGGCTGGACGAAGTGGCGCGCACCCTCGCCGACGGCCGGCGCCGGTACGTACACCGCGCCACCGTCGTCGCCCGCGATGTGGCGCGGGCCGCCGAAACGCTCCGGGAGCCCCTGCCGGACGGGCCGGCGACACCCGAGCCGGCCGGGGTTGCCTTCCTCTACCCGGGGCAGGGCACCCTGCGCCCGGGCGGAGCCGCCGCCGGGGCGTACGCCGTGCTGCCCGCGTTCGCCGAGGCCTTCGACGAGGTACGCGCATGGGCCCGGCAGGAGGCCGATACGGACCTGTCGGCGCTGCTGAACCCCCGGACACCGGCGGAGTGGTACCACGACCCCGTCCACCAGCAGCTCGGTCTCTTCGCCCTCGGACACGCCCTCACCCGCACCCTGGACGGCTGGGACATCAGGCCGAGCGCCGTGATGGGCAACAGCATCGGCGAGTACGCCGCCGCCCTGGCGGCCGGGGTGTGGGAACTCCCCGACGCGCTGCGCCTGGTGCACACCCGGGCGCTGGCCACCCGGGACACCGCCCCCGGCCGGATGCTCGCCGTCGAGCTCGTACGGGACGGCGCCCGCGAGGCCGTGACCCAGGCGCTGGCCCAACTGCCCGAGCCCCGGCCCGCGGTGGCCGTGGACGGCCACGACCGCCTGATCCTCTCCGGCCCGCCGGAGGCGGTCCGGCGCCTCGCCGAGCTGCTGGACCGCTGGCCCACCCGCCTGCTGGAGACCCGCAGGGCCTTCCACTCCCCGCAGATGGCCCCGGCCGCCGCCGCCCTGCGCGCCCGCGTGGCACAGCTGACCGCCAAGGCGCCGCAGACACCCCTGGTGTCCAACGTCACCGGCGGCTGGGCCACCCCCGAGGAGGTGGCATCGGCCGACTACTGGGCCGCCCAGCTGACGGACACCGTACGGCTGCGACAGGGCCTGGACACGCTGCTGTCGGGCGGCGCCGAGGTGTTCGTCGAACTGGGTCCGGGCGCATCCATGAGCCGGGCGGTGCGCGACCATCCCCGCCACACCGCGCGCCACCTCACGGTCCCGCTGCTCGACGGCGCGACGGACGACGCCGAGGCCCGGGTCCTGGAAGCGGTCGGCAGGCTCTGGGAGGCCGGGCTGAACGTGGAGGTCGGACAGTTCGCGGGCGGGTCCCGGCAGCGCTGCTCACTGCCGCCCCACCCCCTGGACTCCAGGCCCTGCGGCACCGGTACCGGCATCGACCAGCCCTCGGGCGAGGTCGTACGGGCTCCTGCCGTATCGGACCCGCGACGGCCGTACGTGGCGACGGCGCGGCAGCTCGCCGAGGGCCTGAAGGACCCGGCGGCGGCGGACCGGCCCACGCTGTCCGAGCGGCCCGACCTGGTACGCCGCCTCGACGCGTACACCGCGGCCCTGGCCACCCGGCTCGGGCTGCGCATCGGCCGCCTCGCGCCCGGTGACGCCGTCAGTGGAGCGGAGCTGACGGATCGCCTCGCCGGGGACGGAAAGCTGAC
The DNA here is from genome assembly GCF_002154605.1 of Streptomyces milbemycinicus. GTDB lineage: Bacteria > Actinomycetota > Actinomycetes > Streptomycetales > Streptomycetaceae > Streptomyces > Streptomyces milbemycinicus. The sequence goes on from NZ_MUNE01000828.1 coordinate 5,498, forward strand.
CGGCCCGGCCCGGCTGATGGTCCGGGCCATGACCGAACACGGCTTCCTTACGGCGGAGCCGACGAACACGGCCCCGGGTGGCCACCGCCTCCTGGTCCCCGACGACGTCGAGGAGCGGCTGCGCTCCGCGCTCGACCCGGCTGGTCTTGACGAGGTGCGCGGGCTGCGCCGGATGCTCGCCCACTGCGCGGACGCGTACCCCCAGGTGCTGGCCGGCGATCGCGAGCCGGTCTCCGTGCTCTATCCGGACGGCGACGACACATTTCTGCGCGCCTGTCTGATGGACAACTCGGCTGACGTCGCCGACGCGGGGCCCTGCCTGGACCAGTTGGCGGCGGCCGTGGCCGCGAGCCGGGGGCCGCGCGAGCGCGAGGCGGACCGGCCGCTGCGTGTACTTGAGGTCGGCGGCGGGAGTGGGGAGCTCACCTGGCGGGTGCTGGAGTCCTGGCCGGTCCACCCCCAGGACCTCTACACCTTCACCGACATCAGTGGCCTGGCCGTGAGCCGGGCCCGGGAACGCGTGGCCGAGCGAGGGCAGCGACAGGTCCAGTGTGCCCGGCTCGACCTCGGCAAGGACCTCGGCGCCCAAGGGTTCCCCGCCGGTGGCTTCGACATCGTGCTCGCCTACAACGCCCTTCATGTGGTGTCCGATCTGCCTGCGACGCTGCGTCGGCTGAGGGGGCTGCTGGCCGCGGGCGGCTGGCTGGGGGCCGTCGAGGTCACACAGGTGGCGCTGTGGACCCACTTCATGTGGGGCCTGGCGCCCGGCTGGTGGGACTTCGCGGACGACTTGCGCACCGACTCCGTCCATCTGCCCGCCGACGGCTGGCGGCGGGCGCTCGACGGCGCCGGGTTCTCGGATATGGCGGTGGCGCAGCGGCCCTCGGCGGACCACGCGGTCCTGCTGGCGTCGGTCGACGGAGCGCTGGTCGTCGAGGTATCGGACCCCTCCGGCGGGGCAGGCCCGCACCCTCACACCGTGCAGAATCCGCGAGTGGCGCCGGACGCCCAAGTTCCGCCCGCAGAGGCGGGATTGGCATCGATCTGGAACCGGCTCCTGGGCACGTCCTCGGCACACGACGAGGACGACTTCTTCGCCCTGGGCGGCGATTCGCTCATGGCCGTACGGCTGCGCGGCCGTGTCCACGAAGATTTGGGGATCGCCGTCCCCCTGGCGGAGTTCCTGGAACAGCCGACCTTCGGCCGACTGGCCGCGCTGGCCCGGGACGCCCAGGACGCCCGGGACGCCCACGACGCCAGGGCGGTGGGGGAGGCCGGGGACACCAGACCGCAGCGGACCCCATCAGCCCCCCGCGAACTGGTCCGCTTCCAGGAGGGCGGCCACGGCACACCCCTCTTCCTCGCCGCCCCCGCCGCCGGGAGCGCGCTGTGTTACCGGGAGTTCGCCCGAGCCATTGGCGGGGACCGGCCCGTATACGGGATCGACGCCCCGGGGCTGCTGGGCGGCGCGCCCACCCCGGACCGCGTCGAGGAGCTGGCCGCCCACCACATCCGCGTGTTGCGCGCGGTGCGGCCGCACGGCCCGTACGCGGTGGGCGGCTGGTCCGTGGGCGGCCTGGTGGCGCACGAGATGGCGGCGCAGCTGGAACGGGCCGGTGAGCGGGTGGAACTGCTGCTGTTCCTGGACGGTTTCGCGCCGGACAGCGGCGGTCGCCCCCTGGGCTCCGCTCCCCAGCACCTCGCGGCGGGCCTGTGGCACCAGGCGCTGGTCGCCCTCCAGATCGGGCCCGCGGGCCGTACGGTGCGGTCGGTGCCCGGGGCGAGCCGGGTCTTCCGGGCCTATCTGCGGGCCATGTTGCGCTATCGGCCGAGGCCGGTGTCCTGCCGTACGGTGCTGGTCAAGGCCGGGCTCACCCACCGGACCGAGGCGCGGCTGCGCACCTGGCTGAGCGCGCTGCACCCCGGCGGGCTGACCGTCCTGCCGTGCTCGGGCAAGCACTGGACCATGCTGGCCGAGCCCCATGCCTCGACCCTGGCCCATCAGGTGCGCCGAGCCCTGGACGGTCCGGGGAGCCCGGGGAGCTGAGCCCGCGCCCTGCCTGCGACAACAGCCCTTGCACGCACGGGGGGTGACAGGATCCACTGTGCGCAGGCAACGACGAGTCGGAGAGGGCCGATGGAGCTGATGGGGGAGACGGACCGGCCGGTGGCCGGTCCGTACCGGCTGGTGGCCGAGCTGGGCCGGGGCGGCATGGGGCGGGTGCTGCTCGGTGTGGCGCCGGACGGGCGTCTGATCGCGGTCAAGGTGGTGCGTTCGCAGTTCGTGGAGGACGACGGGTTCCGTACGCGCTTCCGCCGCGAGGTGGAGGCGTCCAGCAAGGTGTCCGGGGCGTATACGGCCGCCGTGGTCGACGCGGACGCGGACGCCCCGCTGCCGTGGCTGGCCTCGGTGTTCGTACCGGGCCCTTCACTGGGCCAAGTCGTCGAGAACGTCGCTCCGTTGCCGCCCGAGTCGACGGTGCGCCTGGCCGCGGGGCTCGCCGCGGCGCTGGCCGAGATCCACCGGGCCGGGCTGATCCACCGAGACCTCAAGCCGTCCAATGTGCTGCTCGCCGCCGACGGGCCCCGGGTCATCGACTTCGGGATCGCACGGGCGATCGACAGTGAGAACATCACCAAGGTCACTCACACGGGCTGGCTGGTCGGCTCCCCTGCCTTCATGTCGCCGGAACAGGCGGAGAGCCGTGAACTCACCCCGGCCAGCGATGTGTTCTCGCTCGGCGCGGTGCTGTTCCAGGCGTGCACCGGGCGGGTCCCGTTCGCCGGTTCGTCCACGCTGCAGATGCTCTACAACGTCGTGCACAGCGAACCCGATCTCACGCCGCTCCCGGACGAGTTGCGCGGGCTCGTCGAGCGGTGTCTGGACAAGGATCCGTCCCAGCGGCCCACTCCGGCCGGGATCCTGGAGCTCCTCGGGCAACTCGCCCCGTCCGCGCGGCCCTGGCCCGCCGCCGTACACGACCTGATCGATGCGCAGCAGGCCGAGATCGCCCAGGTCCTCGGTCTGCCCGAGGAC
>NZ_MUNE01000829.1 GCF_002154605.1 Streptomyces milbemycinicus
GAGGCGCAGGCGGTGCTGGCGGCCTACGGTCAGGGGCGGTCGGCGGAGCGGCCGTTGTGGCTGGGGTCGATCAAGTCCAACCTCGCCCACACCCAGGCCGCCGCCGGTGTGGCCGGTGTCATCAAGATGGTGATGGCCATGCGCCATGGCCTGCTCCCCCAGACGCTGCACGTGGACGAGCCGACGCCCCATGTCGACTGGGGCAGCGGGGCGGTCGCACTGCTCAGCGAGGCGACCGACTGGCCGGAGGCGGAGCGTCCGCGGCGGGCGGGCGTCTCGGCGTTCGGCATCTCCGGCACCAATGCGCATGTGATTCTGGAGGAGGCGCCCGCACCGTCCACAGACTTGGCATCTACCGAGCCGACACCCCTGGGCGGGGTGGTGCCGTGGGTGGTGTCGGGGCGGTCGGCCGCGGGGCTGCGGGCGCAGGCCGGGCGGTTGGCGGAGTTCGTGCAGGAGACCGTGGACGAGGTGGCGGAGGTCGGCTGGTCGCTGGTGGCCGGTCGGGCGGTGCACGACCACCGCGCGGTGGTGGTCGGCCAGGAACGGGACGAGCTGCTCGCGGGTCTGACGGCCCTGGCCGAGGGCGTGCCGTTCGGTGGTTTGGTGAGTGCGGATCCGGTGGCCGGGGGCGCGGGTCCCGTACTGGTGTTTCCCGGGCAGGGTGGTCAGTGGCGGGGGATGGGGGTGGAGTTGCTGGATGCCTCGCCGGTGTTCGCGGGGCGGATCGCGGAGTGTGAGGCGGCGTTGGCGCCGTTTGTGGAGTGGTCGTTGATGGCGGTGTTGCGGGGTGAGGGTGCGGTGGATGTGTCGCGGGTGGATGTGGTGCAGCCTGCGTTGTGGGCGGTGATGGTGTCGCTGGCGGAGGTGTGGCGTTCGTATGGTGTCGAGCCCGCGGCGGTGGTGGGGCATTCGCAGGGGGAGATCGCTGCGGCGGTGGTGGCCGGGGCGCTCACGCTGCGGGACGGTGCGCGGGTGGTGGCTCTGCGTTCTCAGGCGCTGCGGGTGTTGTCGGGGCGTGGGGCGATGGCGTCGTTGGCGGTGGGTCGGGAGGAGGCCGAGAAGGTGATCGGCGGTCGTGTGGGGGTGGTGGTGGCCGCGGTGAACGGGCCGGGTTCGACGGTGGTCTCGGGGCCGCCGGAGGCGGTGGCGGAGGTGGTCGCGGTGGTTGAGGCGGCCGGTGGCCGGGCCCGGCTGGTCGATGTGGATTATGCCTCTCACAATCCGCAGGTGGATGACATCGCTGATGAGCTGATCGAGCTGTTGGGACAGGTCACGCCGGTTGAGACGGCTGTGGCGTTCTATTCGGCGGTGACCGGTGGCCGGGTGGAGTCCACGGCGCTGGATGCGGCGTACTGGGTGGAGAACCTGCGTCAGCAGGTGCGGTTCGCTACGGCTGTCGAGGCGTTGCTGAGCGATGGATACCGGGTGCTGGTGGAGTCGAGTCCGCATCCGGTGCTGAGCGTGGGTATCCAGGAGACCGCTCAGGCGCTGGATGTCCCTGTGGCCACGGTGCCGACTCTGCAGCGGGAC
>NZ_MUNE01000083.1 GCF_002154605.1 Streptomyces milbemycinicus
TTGGGGCTGTGGGGGCGTGCGGACCGGACTGGGGCCGCCGGGGGCCGAGTTCCCGGCCGTCCTGGTGATTCCGCCCACAACGCGGGCCTGTAGAGGGGCGACCAGGGCTTTAGCGCTTTACGCTCGTGGGCACCGCATGACCCCCGCACCCGCCCATGGCCTTCGGCATGGGGACCCCCCGAGGAGGTTCCTGCTTCATGAAGCTCACCGTCGTCGGATGCTCAGGGTCGTTCCCGTCCGCGGAATCGGCCTGCTCGAGCTACCTCGTAGAGGCCGACGGCTACCGGCTGCTGCTCGACATGGGCAATGGCGCCCTTGGCGAGCTGCAGCGCCACTGCGGTCTCTACGACCTCGACTCCGTATTTCTCTCCCATCTGCACCCCGATCACTGCATCGACATGTGCGCGTACTTCGTCGCCCGCTACTACCGGCACGACGGCGGCCGCGCCGAGGCGATCCCCGTCTACGGCCCCGAGGGCACCGAGCGCCGGCTCGTCCGGGCCTACGAGGACGTGCCCGACGAGAAGTCCATGCAGGAAGTCTTCGACTTCCGCACGCTGACCCCGGGCACCTTCACCCTCGGCCCCTTCACGATCCGCACCGCCCGGGTCTGCCACCCCGTGGAGGCGTTCGGCTTCCGCATCGAGCACGAGGGGCGCTCACTGGTCTACTCCGGCGACACCGGCCCCTGCGAGGCGCTGGTGGATCTCGCCCGGGGCGCCGATCTGTTCCTGTGCGAGGCGGCGTTCACCCACGGCAAGGAAGACATCCCCGAGCTGCACCTCAACGGGCGGCAGGCGGGGGAGCACGCGCGCCGCGCCGGGGTCGGCACGCTGGTGCTGACGCATATCCCGCCGTGGACGGACCCCCAGATCAACCAGCGGGACGCACAGGCGGTCTTCGGCGGGCCGGTGGAGCTGGCGAAGGCGGGCGCGGTCTACGAGATTTGAGCGCGATGGCCGTCGTACGTGCTCAGGCCCCCGGAACCGAAGGAGCGGTTCCGGGGGCCTCAGCGTTGCTCGGCTATGCCTTGGTCAGATCCTCGATCTCCTCCTCGGGCTCGCGGCCCGGGGTGGGGAGATCGAATTTGACGATCGCGAAGCGGAAGATCGCGTAGTAGATCACCGCGAAGGCCAGTCCGACCGGGATGATCAGCCAGGGTTTGGTGGCCTGGCCCCAGTTGAGCGCGAAGTCGATGAAGCCCGCGGAGAAGTTGAAGCCCGCGTGTACGCCCAGGGCCCAGGTGATCGCCATGGACGCGGCGGTCAGCAGCGCGTGGATCACATACAGCAGCGGCGCGATGAACATGAACGAGAACTCGATCGGCTCAGTCACCCCGGTGACGAACGAGGTCAGCGCCAGCGAGACCATCATGCCCAGCACGGCCTTGCGGCGCTCGGGGCGGGCGGTGTGGGCCATGGCCAGAGCGGCGGCCGGAAGGCCGAACATCATGATCGGGAAGAAGCCGGACATGAACATTCCGGCGGTCGGGTCGCCCGCCAGGAAGCGGTTGTAGTCGCCGTGTACGACCTGGCCGGCCGCGTTGGTGAAGTCGCCGAGCTGGAACCAGGCCACGGTGTTCACGAACTGGTGCATACCGATGGGGATCAGCGCGCGGTTGACGGCGCCGAAGAGCGCCGAGCCCGCGGAACCCAGGCCCGTCATCCACTCGCCGAAGTTGCCGATGCCCTCGCCGATGGGCTCCCAGATCAGGCCGAAGAAGACGCCCACCGCGATCCCCACGAAGGCCATGATGATCGGCACCAGCCGGCGGCCGTTGAAGAAGCCGAGCCAGTCCACCAGCCGGGTGCGGTGGAAGCGCTGCCACAGCATCGCGGTCAGCAGCCCCATGACGATGCCGCCGAGCACCCCGGGGTCGTTGTACTTGGCCGGGATGTCCTGGCCCTTCTGGATGACCGCGTCGGCGACCGGGAACGCCTCCAGCACCTTGCTGTAGACCAGGAAGCCGACCACGGCGGCCAGCGCGGTGGAGCCGTCCGACTTCTTCGCGAACCCGATGGCCACGCCCACGCAGAACAGCAGCGGCAGGGCGCCGGTGAGCGCACCGCCGGCGTTGCTGAACACGGCGGCGACCTTGTCCCAGCCGAGGCCGTCGGCGCCGAAGACGTCCGGCTGGCCGAACCGCACCATGATTCCGGCGGCGGGCAGGACCGCGATGGGCAGCTGCAGGCTGCGGCCGACCTTCTGCAGTCCCTGGAACAAACCGGCGCGCCGCTTTCTGGCGGGCGCGGCCGTAGCGGTGGCCGTACTCATCGGATTCCTCCTGGTGAGGCGGGCGCTCGGGGGAGAGGGGACGGCCCGCATATGGTCTACACCACAGTGGTGTAGACCTGTTTTTAGCACGTAAGGGCGGGATAGCGGAACCTATCGTTCCGGTGTGGTCTGAACCACTGGAGGGTGGCGTTCCGTTGCTGCTCCGGGTCGCGATAATGGTGTAGACCACAGGGCCGGGCGGGGGTGCGGCGGCGGGCATGGCCGAGCGAACCGGGGCTAAACGTGGTTAACGTATGAAAACCCGCACGAGACAACAGGAGTGGACATGGCCAGCAAGGCTGAGAAGATCGTCGCCGGGCTCGGCGGTATCGACAACATCATCGAGGTCGAGGGCTGCATCACCCGGCTCCGCACCGAGGTCAAGGACGCCGCCCTCGTCAACGAGGCCCTGCTCAAGGCCGCCGGAGCGCACGGCGTGGTGAAGATCGGCACCGCCATCCAGGTCGTCATCGGCACCGACGCGGACCCCGTGGCCGCCGAGATCGAAGACCTGATGTGAGCTGTTGAGCCGAGCCGAACGGACCTCGGTATTGCCGACCGGTATTGCCGATAGGCTCCACCCATGTCTCGTATCGACGGCCGCACGCCCGACCAGCTCCGCCCCGTGACCATCGAGCGCGCATGGAGCAAGCACGCCGAAGGCTCCGTCCTCGTCTCCTTCGGCGACACCCGCGTGCTGTGCACGGCCAGCTTCACCGAAGGCGTGCCGCGCTGGCGCAAGGGAAGCGGCGAGGGCTGGGTCACCGCGGAGTACGCCATGCTGCCGCGCGCCACCAACACCCGCGGCGACCGCGAGTCCGTCCGCGGCAAGATCGGCGGCCGTACGCACGAGATCTCCCGCCTGATCGGCCGCTCGCTGCGCGCCGTCATCGACTACAAGGCCCTCGGCGAGAACACCGTCGTCCTGGACTGCGACGTCCTCCAGGCCGACGGCGGCACCCGCACCGCGGCCATCACCGGCGCGTATGTGGCCCTCGCCGACGCCCTGACCTGGGGCCAGGGCAAGAAGCTCATCAAGGCCGGCCGCCAGCCGCTGACCGGGACCGTCTCCGCCGTCAGCGTCGGCATCGTCGGCGGCATCCCACTGCTCGACCTGTGCTACGAGGAGGACGTGCGCGCCGAGACCGATATGAACGTCGTCTGCACGGGCGACGGGCGCTTCGTCGAGGTCCAGGGCACGGCCGAGGGCGAGCCCTTCGCGCGCGAGGAGTTGAACGGACTGCTCGACCTGGCCGTCGCGGGCTGCGGCGAACTGGCCGAGATCCAGCGCGCGGCGCTCGCCGGCGAGCGGTGACGCAGGCGCGGCAGGCGCGCGGAAAACATCAAAAAGCAACCCACCGACGGCCGGTGGCGTGTAGTCAGATACCGATACTCGGGTACTGACAGCCGGGTACGGGCGCGTGCGCCCGTACCCGCCACCAGGGGAGGGGCCCCGTCCATGGCACTGCGCCACCACCGCATCGGCCGCTTCGGCCACAGCCGCCGCTACCGCCGCTACCGCCGCGCGAGCGCGTTCACCGCTCTCGCCGCCGTCGCCATCGCAATGCCGATCACCGCGGGCTGCAGCGCGGTCGAGAAGGCGATCGACTGCGCGCAGCTCGCCGTGGACATCACGACCGACGTGGACGACCTCCAGGACGCGGTGGGCGGCGCCGTGGTCGACCCGCAGGACGCCGACAAGATCCTCGACGCCCTCGACAAGGACATCGACAAGATCAAGGACAAGACGGACAACGCGGATGTCGGCAAGGCCGTCGACGACCTCCAAAAGGCCGTGGACAACGTCCAGACCGCCATCGACAAGGGCCAGGACCCGGATCTGACCCCCGTCAAGGACGCGGCCGGGGAGCTGACCAAGGTCTGCAGCCCCTGAGGCCACCGCGATAATCAGGACTCATGAAGCGCCTGATCCTAGCCACCCGCAACACCTACAAGATCGTCGAGCTGCGCTCGATCCTGAGCGACGCCGGCCTCGACGTCGAACTCGTGGGCGCCGACGCCTATCCGGAGATCCCCGACGTCAAGGAGACGGGGGTGACCTTCGCCGAGAACGCCTTCCTCAAGGCCCACGCCCTGGCCCGGGCCACCGGCCACCCGGCCGTCGCCGACGACTCCGGGCTGTGCGTCGACGTCCTCGGCGGCGCCCCCGGCATCTTCTCGGCCCGCTGGTCGGGCCGCCACGGCGACGACCGGGCCAACCTCGAGTTGCTGCTCGCCCAACTCGCCGACGTCCCCGACGAACACCGCGCCGCCCACTTCGAATGCGCCGCCGCCCTAGCCCTCCCCGACGGCACCGAACGCGTCGTCACCGGCCGCCTGCCCGGCACACTCCGCCGCGAACCTGTCGGCGGCGGCGGCTTCGGCTACGACCCCATCCTCCAGCCCGACGGCGAGACCCGCACCTGCGCCGAACTGACCCCCGAGGAGAAGAACGCGATCAGCCACCGGGGCAAGGCGTTCCGGGCGCTTGCGCCGTTGGTTCGGGATCTGCTGGGGTGAGCGACGTCGAAGGGGCGGCCCGCTGGAACAGCGGACCGCCCCTTCGACGGTGCGGCCGGTGGGACTCGAACCCACACGGGATTTCTCCCACGGCGGCCTAAGCGCCGCGCGGCTGCCTGATTACGCCACGGCCGCCAGTCGCAGGCCATGTTACCGGCCTGGTGACTGCGACGGTATCGGGGTAAGCGCTACGTGGTGGTGCCTTGTCGCCCCCGGCCGGAGAATGTCCAGGTCTGACTGTGGCACGACGGACAGAGATACCGCAGGTTCTGGAGGCGGTTGTCCCACCGATTCCCGTTGATGTGGTCGATCTCCAGCACGAGCCGTCGCCCCTGCCAGGTGTCACCCGTCCCGCACTCGTCGCAGACTCGCGGCACGGCACTCTCCTCGAGCGCGCGCCTTAGCTGTGAGGTTTTCGTCCGTGCGGCCCCAGGTTCGAGCTTCCGGAGGATCGCGGCGGCGGACTTGCGATGCGGAGAAGGGCGGCCGCACTGGTGGCCTTGGCCGATGAAGTGGACGGTCGAGATCCCGTACGTGGCGATGCTCCGCTGCACCAGAGCACGGCCCGCGCCTCCGGCGGGGAGCTCCAGAGCGCGCAACACCCCGGCCACGCTGTACGACGCGGCGACAGCTCTCAGCAGGGCGCCCTGGGGAAGTAGCCGCTGCGTGCCAGACCGGTTCATGCCACGCTCCGCCGTTTGCGACCGCGGTACGTGTCAGTCACCGCATGGCAGTTGGGGCTGATGGCGATCCCAGAACCAGACGGTCCCTCAACCGCCTCCTGGGCCGTTGAGACGATTGCGCCGAAAAGTGCGACGTGTCGATGCCGAGGGCGACGATACGGCGGCCGATATGGGCTTGATTGCCGCCCACAGGACTGATTCCCAGGCGGCGAACGACCCCGGCCACGCTGGTCGAACACGCCACGAGTTCACGGAGCTGTGATTCGCTGTGACGCACCAGCGGCGTGCGGAGGTGCGAGGCGTCTATGCCCGTCTCGGCGAACTTGCGGCGGAGGTAGCTTCTGCTGCCGATGGTCGGCTTGCCGCCGCACAGCCGTATGGCTTCATCGATGGTCTTCGAGGTGCGCGCGGCTTCCGCGAGCAGTTCGGGTGTGTATCTGATCCGCATGGTTCCCCTCCCCGGACGATCACATGTCGCATCCTCGCACTGAGTAACGAACCGATCGCTCAGAAGTCACGCACGCCGTCCGGCGCATTGGACACAAGCCCCACTGTCAGTGGCACCTGCCAGACTCCGCCCATCCCGACGAAGCACCCCGACGCAGGAGGCGGACGATGAGCGGATCAGGCGTGCCCCAGCACTTCGCGCCCAGGTGGGGCCAGGAGAGCGCAAGGGTCGACCCGCCCGCGGTGGGTGGGGAGTGGGAGGTGTTGGGCGGGGTGCTGGAG
>NZ_MUNE01000830.1 GCF_002154605.1 Streptomyces milbemycinicus
GCGCTGGCGAACGCGCGGCTGTCGCCGGCGGATGTGGATGTGGTGGAGGCGCACGGGACGGGTACGACGCTGGGTGATCCGATCGAGGCGCAGGCGGTGCTGGCGACCTACGGTCAGGGGCGGTCGGCGGAGCGGCCGTTGTGGCTGGGGTCGATCAAGTCCAACATAGGCCACACCCAGGCCGCCGCGGGCGCCGCCGGTGTCATCAAGATGGTGATGGCCATGCGCCACGGGGAGCTGCCGGCCAGCCTGTTCATCGACGCGCCGACGCCGCATGTGGAGTGGGGCAGCGGGGCGGTGGAACTGCTCACCGAGGCCACCGACTGGCCGGAGGTGGACCGTCCGTGGCGGGCGGGCGTCTCGGCGTTCGGCATCTCCGGGACGAACGCGCATGTGATTCTGGAGGAGGCTCCGGAGGATCCGTACGTCGCCGCTCCCGTGGACTGTGGCCCGGCGCCGGTGGGCGGGGTGGTGCCGTGGGTGGTGTCGGGGCGGTCGGCCGCGGGGCTGCGGGCGCAGGCCGGGCGGTTGGCGGAGTTCGTGCAGGAGACCGTGGACGAGGTGGCGGAGGTCGGCTGGTCGCTGGTGGCCGGTCGGGCGGTGCACGACCACCGCGCGGTGGTGGTCGGCCAGGACCGGACGGAGCTGTTGACCGGTCTGACGGCCCTGGCCGAGGGACTGCCCTCGGGCGGCGTGGTGGCCGGGGAACCGGTGGCCGGGGGCGCGGGTCCCGTACTGGTGTTTCCCGGGCAGGGTGGCCAGTGGCGGGGGATGGGGGTGGAGTTGCTGGATGCCTCGCCGGTGTTCGCGGGGCGGATCGCGGAGTGTGAGGCGGCGTTGGCGCCGTTTGTGGAGTGGTCGTTGACGGCGGTGTTGCGGGGTGAGGGTGCGGTGGATGTGTCGCGGGTGGATGTGGTGCAGCCTGCGTTGTGGGCGGTGATGGTCTCGCTGGCGGAGGTGTGGCGTTCGTATGGTGTCGAGCCCGCGGCGGTGGTGGGGCATTCGCAGGGGGAGATCGCTGCGGCGGTGGTGGCCGGGGCGCTCACGCTGCGGGACGGTGCGCGGGTGGTGGCTCTGCGTTCTCAGGTGCTGCGGGTGTTGTCGGGGCGTGGGGCGATGGCGTCGTTGGCGGTGGGTCGGGAGGAGGCCGAGAAGGTGATCGGCGGTCGTGCGGGGGTGGTGGTGGCCGCGGTGAACGGGCCGGGTTCGACGGTGGTTTCCGGGCCGCCCGAGGCGGTGGCGGAGGTGGTCGCGGCGGTTGAGGCGGCCGGTGGCCGGGCCCGGCTGGTCGATGTGGATTATGCCTCTCACAATCCGCAGGTGGATGACATCGCCGATGAGCTGATCGAGCTGTTGGGACAGGTCACGCCGGTTGAGACGGCTGTGGCGTTCTATTCGGCGGTGACCGGTGGCCGGGTGGAGTCCACGGCGCTGGATGCGGCGTACTGGGTGGAGAACCTGCGTCAGCAGGTGCGGTTCGCCACGGCTGTCGAGGCGTTGCTGAGCGATGGATACCGGGTGCTGGTGGAGTCGAGTCCGCATCCGGTGCTGAGCGTGGGCATTCAGGAGACCGCCCAGGCGCTGGACGTCCCTGTGGCCACCGTGCCGACTCTGCAGCGGGACCAGGGTGGTCCGGTGCAGCTGGCCCGGGCCCTGGCCCAGGCGTTCACCGCGGGTGTGTCCGTGGACTGGAAAGCCTGGTACGGCGTGGACACCACTCCTGATGTCCTCACCGGCGCCACCACCCCGGCCCCGCCCGTCCTCGACCTCCCCACCTACGCGTTCCAACACCAGCACTACTGG
>NZ_MUNE01000831.1 GCF_002154605.1 Streptomyces milbemycinicus
TGCGCGCCTTGTCCGCGCAGCCCAAGGTGCATGCCGAGGGCATCGACATCTCCGAGCCCGCCCTGGTCGACGCCCGGGCGGCGGCCGAGCGCCTCGGGGTTGCGGACCGGCTCGTCCTCCATCAGCAGGAGGCCGACGGCTTCTCCTCACGGCACTCCTTCGACCTCGTGCTCAGCGTCGGTGCCGCCCACGCCTTCGGCGGGGTCCTCCCCACGCTCGCCGCGGCGCGCCGCCATCTGGCCCCCGGCGGGCGCGTCCTGATCGGTGACGGGTACTGGGAGCGCGAGCCGTCCCCGGAGGCCGTCGAGATGCTGGGCGACTTCGACGACCTGGCGACCACTGTGGACCGGGTCGTGGCCGACGGATGGACCCCCGTCCACGGGCACATCAGCACGCGCGCGGAGCTGGACGCGTACGAATGGGCCTGGACGGGTTCGCTGACCCGCTGGGCCCTGGACCACCCCGAGGACCCCGGCAGCGCCCAGGCGCTCGAGACGGCCGCCGACCACCGCACCGGGTGGCTGCGCCAGTACCGGGACTCCTTCGGCTTCGTCCATCTGATCCTGCGCAGCACCGGGGCGTAGCCGAGGGCGCCCGCTCCGCCACGCCGCGGCCGATTGCCGTCACGGGGCGACACGTCCCTGGTTGAATCGCCCCGTACGGGGACGATTCACATTCCGTGTCGGCCGCGCGGGACCGGGACGCAGAAGGCGGTGGCGCCCACGTGAGCAGCACATCTCGCCCTCCGCACGGCCGACCCGCGCGGCGCGCGGCCCGGGCCGGCCGCCCCGGCCACCGGGCCCGCGCCGCCGCATCACTGCGCGCGGCGGCACGGCGGGGCGGGGCCGACCTGGTGCATCCCGGGCTGCGCCTCGTGGCGGCGTACGCATGGCGGCTGCTGGTGGTCGGGGCGCTCGTCTACGCGGCGTTCAAGGTGCTGGGGCGCTTCGAGCTCGTCGCGGTGGCGGTGTTCCTGGGGCTGGTGGTGACCGCACTGCTACGGCCGCTGGCCGACCTGTTGGAGCGGCTGGTCCCGCGGCCACTCGCGGTGGCGGTGGCGCTGATCGGCAGCATCGTCGTGGTGCTCGGCCTGCTGGCGCTGGTGGGCAGCGTGGCCGCCGCGGAGGCGGGCAGGCTGCTGGGCGAGTTCCGCGGCGGGGTGGGCCGGATCAGCCGGTGGCTGGAACAGCCGCCGTTCCGGATCAAGCACGGCACGCTTCAAGGGCTGCACGAGCGGATCAGCACCTTTGTCGCGACCCACCGGGGGACGCTGATCAGCCGGGCGCTCAGCGGCGCCAACCGGGTCGTGGAAGCGCTCACCGGGGCGGCCCTGGCCCTGTTCTGCTCGGTGTTCTTCATCTACGGCGGCGACCGGATGTGGCTGTGGTTCCACGCCCAGCTGCCCGAGACCGCCCGGTCGCCATGGGACCGCGCGGCCCGGGCGGCGTGGTCCACGTTCGCGGGCTATACGCGCGGCATCATCATCGTGGCGGCCTCCAACGCGACGCTGGTGGGCATCGCCCTGTTCCTGCTGCGGGTGCCACTGGCGCTGCCGCTGACGGTGCTGGTGTTCTTCGCCACCTTCATCCCCCTGATCGGCGCGCCCATCGCGCTGGCCGTGGCGACCGTGGTGGCGCTGGCCGGGCGGGGCCCGGTCATCGCCGCCGCCGTGCTGGTGCTCATCGTGGTCATCGGCCAGATCGAGGGCCATGTGCTCCATCCGCTGGTGATGAGCTGGGCCGTGCAGTTGCACCCGGTGGTGGTCGCGATCTCGGTCATCGGCGGCAGCCTCGTCGCCGGGGTGATCGGCGCGATCGTGGCCGTGCCGATGGTGTCGGTCGTCTGGTCGGTGGTGCGCACGCTGCGCACCGGGGACTGACGGCGGCTCAGCCCTTGCCGCGCCGCGCGGCACCGGTCGCGAAGACGGCGCCGAGCAGCAGCGCCGACAGGGCGGCGACGGCCGGAGCGGGCGGGCCGGCCGGATGGCCGCCGGTCCGGACCGCGCCCATGAAGTCGAGCAGCGGCAGACCATTGGCGGTCGCGTACCACAGCGGGAGGTAGCCGGCCTGGAAGAGCCGGTGGCTGCGGCTGAGCGTGCCCAGAGCGAGAGCCAGCGAGGGGACGAAGAGCGCGCCGCCGGCCCAGGCGCCGACCCCGGCCCAGTCGGCCGCCGCGACGAACCGGACCAGCGGGGTGAGTGCGGCCAGTGCCGTGACCGCGAGCCCGGACAGCCATTCGGCGAGCGTTCTCCGGCGCGGTGCCGGGTAGCCGCCGAGCAGCGACTCCACCCCGTACTCGTGGCGCTGGGTGCCCAGACGGGACCAGATGAGGACCGGCCAGATCCAGGCCGCGGGCAGGACGATCCGGGGCACCGCCGAGAGCGGCACCACCAGACCGGCGACCGTGATGGCCGCCGCGACCGCCCACCACCACCGCGGGGCGCCCCGAAGGAGGATGCGGAGCTCGCCCACCAACAGCCGCCCGAAGGCCCCGCCCGGCCGTACCACGGTGCGCGGCGGACCGGTGAACACCGGGGCCGTCGGGGCCGCCACGGGCGCGGGTGTGCCGTCCGGCCGGGGCTGCGGTGGCGCACCGCCACGGGCGGGGTCGAACCGGCCGAACCAGAGCGCGGGAAGCAGCGCCGCCACGGCCGCCGCCAGGATCAGGGCCAGCCGTGTGGCCAGGAAGTCCACGCTCGGGGTGAACCCGTCCCATACGAAGGTCCGCAGCGGCCGGTCGATATAGGTCAGGCCCAGGCTGAATTCCTGGCCGGACAGATCGAGGTGGCGGGCCGTCATATCGGCGCGCATCGAGGCGACGACGCCGTGCACTCCGATGCCGCCGAGCGGTGCGCCGGGCCCCTGGCCGCCGAGTGCGACGGCCAGCCACACGAAGAACCAGATCACGTTTCCGAGCCCCTTGCGCAGCGGGGGCGTGGCGTCGAACAGCAGCGCGGCGGCGGCCGTCACCGCCACCAGGGGCAGCGCGATCAGTGCGAAGGGCAGCAGCAGCCGGCCCGGTTCGATGGTGTCGCTCTCGCCGCGGGCCAGCTGCATCACCGGCGCGGTGAGTGCGAGCACCCCCGCCATGGAGCCGAGCACCATCACGTTGCTGAGGAATTTCGCCGCGAGGTAGCCGGGGCCGCGCAACGGTGTCGCGGCGAGGAGCCGGCCCACGCCGGTGGCCTCGTCCCGGGTGATGGTGCCGCGTACGACGTAGAAGCCGCCGAGCGTCAGCCACAGCGCGCCTGCGAGCGCGGTCGCCGTGCCGGTGTAGGCGCTGTTGTAGCGGCCCCGGTAGTCACCGAGTTGCATGATGACCCAGCGGGTTCCGGGGTCCGGTACGGCCAGATAGCCGAGGCCGACCGCCGCCGCCAGGGTCAGCACGTACGCGGGGCGGCGGGCCCGCTCGCGGAAGTCGGCGAGGGCGAGCCTGCCGAGCCGGCCGGCCGTCATCGCCGTGCCTCCCGCCATTGGTCGGCGGGGTTGTCCGATTGATGGACGACGGCGAGGTAGGCGTCCTCCAGGTCCGGGGCCACCGGTTCCGCGTCCGGGTACGGCGCCTCCGGGGCCAGCAGCCGCAGCCGTACCCCATCGGCCGTGCGCACCGCGCGGCTGACCGGGTGACGCGTCTGTGCGAGGGCGGCCTGCTCGGGGCCGACCACCGCCTCCCACACCCGCCCGGCGACCTCGCCCAGCAGATCCTCGGGGGTGCCGCGGCGCCGCAGCCGCCCGTCGGCGACCACCGCGATATCGGACGCCACCGATTCGACGTCGGAGACGATGTGGGTGGACAGCATCACCACCCGGTCGGCGGCCAGTTCGCTGAGCAGGTTGCGGAAGCGCACCCGCTCCTGCGGGTCGAGGCCGGCGGTCGGCTCGTCGACGATCAGGACCCGCGGGTCGGCGAGCAGGGTCTGTGCGATGCCCACCCGGCGCAGCATCCCGCCGGAGTATCCGCCCAGGGGGCGTCCGGCCGCCTCGGTGAGGTTGACGAGTTCGAGCAGTTCGTCGATGCGGGCGCGCGCCGCTCGCGCCGAGATGCCCTTCGCCGCGGCAAGGTAGGCGAGGAATTCCCGCGCGGTCAGATGGGGGTAGACGCCGAAGTCCTGCGGCAGATAGCCGAGCGCCTGCCGCAGGACGTCCGGCCGCGCCACCGCGTCCACTCCGTCGTACAGGATCCTTCCCCCGGTGGGACGGGTGATGGTGGCGGCCATCCGCATCAGTGAGGACTTTCCGGCGCCGTTGGGGCCCAGCAGACCCAGCAGACCGGGGCCCAGACGGAGCGTCATATGGTCCACGGCCCGTTTCCCGCCCCGGTAGACCTTGCTGACATCGATCAGTTCGAGCATGGGGCCACTTTCGCCGGGCTGGGTGCGCGGGCGCTTCGCGGCGGGGAGGGAATTCCGGTTCCCCCGGCAGGGGGAAGGCGCCTCTGGCTCTCAAGGGGGAGGCGGGCGGCGTGGGGTGGCCACCATACTTGCGCCCGTGTGGAGAGCGCCCGTCTGGAAACGACCCGTCCGGAAGCCGCCCGCGGGGAAAGCGCCCGTGTGGAGGTCAATCGGCTGTGCGGACACCGTACGGGGCTGGGTGTACGCGCTGGCCGGCGCGGCCTGGAGCCTGCCCCCAGTGGCGGTGGCGCTCGTCGTGACGGCGGGGGTGGCCCGGTCGTGGCCGGCGGGGCTTCGCTGGGTGTGTTTCGGGGCCGTGTTCGCGGCGCTGCTCGCGGTCGGCGGCCGCCCCCGTGCGGTGCGGGCGTGGTGTGTACGCCTGGCCAACCGGCTGCTGCGCACCGGGCTGCCGGCACCCGTCGCGTCGCTGGGCGCCGGTCCGCGCGACCTCGTACGCACCCCGGCGTGGCTGGCGCTGCACATGGCCGTGGGCTGGGCGGTGGTGGCCGTGACGGGTCTGCTGGGGATGACGGCGGCGGTGCTGCCGGCGGTCTGGCTCGGCGGTGGCGAGCGGATCGCTCTGCTCGGCCTGTCGGTGCGGGTGGCGGGCGGCCGGCAGGGCGGATGGGCCCCGCTCGCCGCGGTCGGCTGCCTCGCGGCGGCGGCGTGGCTGTGCGCGGGCGCGGTGACCGTCCTGCGGTGGGCGGCCCCGGCCCTCCTCGGGCCCCGGCCGGCCGAGCGGCTGGCCGCGCTCGAGGAGCGGACGCGCCTGCTGGCCGGGCGCAACCGGCTGGCGCAGGAGTTGCACGACTCCATCGGGCACACCCTCACGGCCGCCACCATCCAGGCGGCCGTGGCCGCGGAGTTGATGGACCGGGAGCCGGAGGCGGCCCGGCGCGCGCTCAGCAGCATCG
>NZ_MUNE01000832.1 GCF_002154605.1 Streptomyces milbemycinicus
TGGTGGCGGCGCTGGAGGGAGCAGTCGCGGGTGCCCAGCGCCCAGACCTCGCC
This sequence comes from Streptomyces milbemycinicus, assembly GCF_002154605.1. Taxonomy (GTDB): domain Bacteria; phylum Actinomycetota; class Actinomycetes; order Streptomycetales; family Streptomycetaceae; genus Streptomyces; species Streptomyces milbemycinicus. Next base: position 54 of record NZ_MUNE01000832.1, read on the forward strand.
GTGTGCGTCGGCGAGTATCTGCACCTCGACATGGCGGGCGCCCTCGACGTACGGCTCCAGGAAGACCTCCGCGTCGCCGAAGGCGGACAGCGCCTCGGCGCGGGCGGAGGTCAGCTCGGCCGGGAGGGCCGCGAGGTCGCGGACCACGCGCATCCCGCGCCCGCCGCCGCCCGCCGCCGCCTTGACGAGGAGGGGCAGGTCGTCGGGCGTGGCGCGGTCGGGGTCCACGGGGGCGAGGAGGGGGACCCCGGCGGCGCCCATGAGGTCCTTGGCGCGGGTCTTGGAGGCCATGGCCTCGATCGCCTCGGGCGGCGGCCCGATCCACCGCAGGCCCGCGTCGATGACCGCGCGCGCGAAGCCGGCGTTCTCGGAGAGGAAGCCGTAGCCGGGGTGGACGGCGTCGGCCCCGGCCGCGAGTGCGGCTTTGACGATGAGGTCGGCGCGCAGATAGGTGTCGGCGGGCGCGGCGCCGGGGAGCCGTACGGCCGCATCGGCCTCGCGTACGTGGGGCGCGGCGGCGTCGGGGTCGGAGTGGACGGCGACGGTGGCGATGCCGAGTTCGCGGCAGGTGCGGAAGATACGGCGGGCGATTTCGGCCCGGTTGGCGACGAGGAGGGATCGGATCACAGCTTTCCTCACATCTCACATCCGGAAGACGCCGAAGCCGCCGCGCGCGCCCTCGACGGGGGCCGTGTGGATCGCGGAGAGGCACAGGCCGAGGACGGTGCGGGTGTCGCGGGGGTCGATGACGCCGTCGTCGTACAACCGCCCGGAGAGGAACAGGGGCAGCGATTCGGACTCGATCTGCTGCTCCACCATGGCGCGCAGGGCGGCGTCGGCGTCCTCGTCGTACGGCTGGCCCTTGGCGGCGGCGGACTGGCGGGCGACGATCGACAGGACGCCGGCCAGCTGCTGGGGGCCCATGACGGCCGACTTGGCGCTGGGCCAGGCGAAGAGGAAGCGGGGGTCGTAGGCACGGCCGCACATGCCGTAGTGGCCGGCGCCGTACGAGGCGCCGATGAGGACGGAGAGGTGGGGGACGCGGGAGTTGGAGACCGCGTTGATCATCATGGCGCCGTGTTTGATGATCCCGCCCTGCTCGTACTCGCGGCCCACCATGTAGCCGGTGGTGTTGTGGAGGAAGAGGAGGGGGATGTCGCGCTGGTTGGCGAGCTGGATGAACTGGGCGGCCTTCTGGGACTCGGCCGAGAACAGCACGCCCTGGGCGTTGGCGAGGATCCCGATCGGATAGCCGTGGAGGGTGGCCCAGCCGGTGGCGAGGCTGGGGCCGTAGCGCGGCTTGAACTCGTCGAAGTCGGAGGCGTCGACGATGCGCGCGATGACCTCGCGGGGGTCGAAGGGGGTCTTGAGGTCGCCGGGGACGATGCCCAGGAGTTCGCCGGGGTCGTGTTTCGGGGGCTCGGCGGGGCCCGGGTCGGGGTGCGCCTTGCGCCAGTTGAGGCGGGCGACGACGCGGCGGGCCTGGCGGATGGCGTCGGGCTCGTCGAGGGCGAAGTAGTCGGCGAGGCCGGAGGTGCGGGCGTGCATCTCGGCGCCGCCGAGGGATTCGTCGTCGCTCTCCTCGCCGGTGGCCATCTTCACCAGGGGCGGCCCGCCGAGAAAGACCTTCGACCGCTCCTTGACCATGATCACGTGGTCGGACATCCCGGGGATGTACGCGCCTCCGGCCGTGGAGTTGCCGAAGACGACGGCGATGGTTGGAATGCCGTCGGCGGACAGTCGGGTCAGATCGCGGAACATCGCGCCGCCCGGGATGAAGATCTCCTTCTGGCTGGGGAGATCGGCGCCCCCGGACTCGACCAGGCTGATGACCGGCAGGCGGTTGGCGCGGGCTATCTCGTGGGCGCGCAGGGACTTCTTGAGGGTCCAGGGGTTGCTGGCCCCGCCCCGTACGGTCGGGTCGTTGGCGCTGATCAGGCACTCGACGCCCTCGATGATGCCGATGCCGGTGACGACCGAGGCGCCGACGGCGTAGTCGCTGCCCCAGGCGGCCAGCGGGGACAGTTCGAGGAAGGGCGTATCGGGGTCGAGCAGCAGCTCGATGCGCTCGCGGGCGAGGAGCTTGCCGCGCTTGCGGTGCCGGGCGACGTACTTCTCGCCGCCTCCGGCGAGAGCTTTCGCGTGCTCGGTCTCGAGCTCGGCGAGCTTGGTGAGCATCGCCTCGCGGTGGGCGGCGTAGTCGGCGCCGTGGGGGTCGAGGGCGGAGGCGAGGACGGTCACAGCAGTTTCTCCGGTATGTCGAGGTGACGCGAGCGCAGCCACTCGCCGACGGCCTTGGCCTGCGGATCGAAGCGGGCCTGGGCGGCGACGCCCTCGCCGAGGAGGCCGTCCA
>NZ_MUNE01000833.1:0-527 GCF_002154605.1 Streptomyces milbemycinicus
GTGTCGGCGTCGGCGGAGGGCCGGGCGGGGGTGCGGATCGTGGAATCCGGGAAGCGGGAGTCGGGCAGCGGCCACACCTGCTCGCCGTCCAGCAGCACGCGGTAGGCCGTCTCACCGCCCGGACGCAGCCCGGTGACCGGGATCAGCGCGTAGTGGTGGCCGGCGACCGACCAGGTGGGGGCCGCGCCCCCCGCGCCGTCGGCGCACCGCACCTCGGCCTCGCAAGGCCGGTCGGCCTCGATCCAGACCGTCGCGCTGGTGCCGGTTTCCCAGTCGACATGGCGCAGCAGCGGTCCCAGGCGCAACCCGGCCATCCGGCCCTCCTCCGTCGCTTGGTGGCGTGCAAGGCCTTACGGTACGGAACGACGAAGGAGGGCGCGGTGGTTCCGGTGCGGAGCCTTCAGCACCCGTCCGGGCTCGGGTTGTCCGGGACGGAGCCTCAGCAGCCGTTGAGGATGGAGCTGAGGGCGCTCTTCTCGGCGGAGTCGACCGACAGGTCGTAGTAGTACTTCACCTGCACCCAGGCG
>NZ_MUNE01000833.1:537-2508 GCF_002154605.1 Streptomyces milbemycinicus
TCCTTGTCGCCCTTCGCCTGGTTCACGTTGTCCGTGACGGCGATCAGCTGCGGACGGGTCAGGTCGTTGGCGAACGACTGGCGGCGGGAGGTGGTCCACTCGCCGGCGCCGGAGTCCCAGGCCTCGGCGAGCGGGACGAGGTGGTCGATGTCCAGGTCGGAGGCGGCGGTCCAGGTGGCGCCGTCGTAGACGGAGTACCAGGTGCCGCTGACGGCGGCGCAGCTGGAGTCCTGCTGGACGTTGGTGCCGTCGCGCTTGAGGACGACCTCACGGGTGTTGCAGGCACCGCTCTGGGTGATCCAGTGGGGGAAGAGATCACGGTCGTAGCCGGTGCGGTCCTCCGTCGCCACGGTCAGCGAGGCGAGGTAGGTGCGGGCGGTGGCGGCGCTTACGGGGGTGGGCAGTGCCGCCTGGGCGGCCGGGCCGTTGAACAGGCCCGCCAGGGCCATCAGACCGGTGGCCGCGGCCAGTACGCTCAGCCGTCGACGCGCGTAGACGCCGCGCCGGGCGAAGGCGTTGCGTATTCGGGACATGCGAACTCCCTTGGAGTGGGGGACGATTCGGCTCGGTGCGAGCCGGGTAACGCGGGGGTAATGCTGTCGCCGGAACGTTTCTCTCCGGAGTGCGACAGGTAACAGATTGGCGACATGGACACGTCATGTCGAGGGGTTCGAGCCTGCCAATTCCATGAGGCCGGCCCACGCTCCCGGCCTCCATAGCCCCCGCTCCCGGCCTCCCCGGCCCCCACGCCGGGCGCGTCGCGTATCCTTGCGGACAGCAGAAGGGGAGTAGCTCTTCGCCGGACCGTCGACATACTGCCCGCCCCTCGTGGTGCGGGCCGGCGCCCGGAGCGTATGGCACCCGTCCCGTCGGGGAGGTGCGTACGCCAGCGAGACCTTCGGCCGCAGTGTCCGACGCTGCCGTGCCGAAGCGACCCCTCCCTCAGGGCCCCTCTCGGTGCGGCCCGAGCCCTTGAGGTAACCACCTGTGATCAGTCTCACCGTCGCCGCCGTCGTCTTCGGCGTCGTCTTCCTGGCCGAACTGCCCGACAAGACCGCCCTCGCCGGACTGATGCTCGGCACCCGCTACCGCGCCTCGTACGTCTTCGTCGGGGTCGCCGCCGCCTTCGCGGTCCATGTCGTGCTCGCGATCGCGGCGGGCAGCGTGCTCGGGCTGCTCCCGCACCGCCTCGTCCAGACGGTCGTCGGAGTGCTCTTCCTCGGGGGCGCGGCGATGCTGCTGCTGAAGAAGGACGACGAGGAGGAAGAGATCCGCAAGCCCGCCGACCAGAGCTTCTGGAAGGTCTCGGGGGCGGGGTTCATGCTCATCCTGGTCGCGGAGTTCGGCGACCTGACGCAGATCATGACGGCCAACCTGGCCGCTCGCTACGACGACCCGCTGTCGGTCGGCCTCGGCGCGGTGCTCGCCCTGTGGGCGGTCGCGGGGCTCGGCATCCTGGGCGGCCGCACGCTGATGCGGTACGTACCGCTGCGGCTGATCACGAAGGTGGCGGCGCTGGTGATGCTGGCGCTGGCGGGGTTCAGCCTGTACGAGGCGGTGGCGGGCTGACGGCTCGCCGTATCCCGGCCGTACGCCACAGCGCGAGACCCCCGGCCCGCGGGCCGGGGGTCTCGCGCTGTGGCGTACGGGCCTGTGGCGTCAGTCCTGTGGCGTCAGTCCGTGAAGTGCAGACGCAGGGTGCCGTCCGGCAGCGCCTCGACGCGGATCTGCTCCAGGTCCCGTACGTGCGCGTCAGGGGCGTGGGCCGCGGCCCGGGGGCCGACCCCGACGACCCGCATACCGGCCGCCCGGCCCGCCGCGATGCCCACCTCGGAGTCCTCGAACACGACGCAGTCCTCGGGGTCGAAGCCCAGCTCGGCCGCGCCCTTGAGGAAGCCCTCCGGGTCCGGCTTGCTCGCCCCCACGCACTCCGCCGTGACCCGCACACCCGGCATCGGCAGCCCCGCCGCG